>JBKJTN010000078.1:0-7708 GCA_046590275.1 Novosphingobium sp. | reverse complement strand
TATGTCCGCAGCGAGGAAGACCTTGATGATTTCTACGACTGGTGGCGCGGCGCTTTCGCCTATCTGGCGCAGCGCCAGGTCAGCCCAAGTTCGATAAAGAACATAATGGAGTCGGTGGAGCTTGGGCTGACCTGGCGCTGCGCCAGATAGGCGAAAACGCCGCGCCACCAGTTGTAGAAATCATCAAGGTCTTCCTCGCTGCGGACATAGGGGGTGTAGCCGGGCGCGAGGCTGGGGCTGTGGAACGAAAAGACCAGCAGCGGCAAATTGTCGTCCAGTGCCATATCAATGCCGCGGATCGCTTCTTCCAGGGTAACTCCCTCGGGGGTCAGCGGAATTCGCTCGAGCATGGCGATTCGCGACAGGGCACCGCGCAGGCGGGGGGTCCGCCACATCATCGGATAGAGCCACGGGCCTTGGCGGCGAAGCATCCCCCAATAGACGGTCGTGAGCGGCACCTCCATCAGCCCGCCGGGACGATCAACCCAATAGGGAGCGACCGGGAGATCACGAAAATTGGGACCCCCGGTCGAACTGTAATCAAATCTTGCCCGCACCGACGTATCGATAGCGATGCCGCCTTCGCTCAGAATCTGGGCGGTATTGGGACCGACACCATAGCGCCCGGCGCGATAGATCAGCGGGGCCACGCCGAAATTCTGCGAGATCGCATCGCGCAGTCGCAGAAACTTTTCGCGCTCCAATTTGGGTGTCAGATTGCCGGCAAAGCTGTTGAACTCGGTAACATCCTCATCATGCGGCGGGCTGACCCAGGGATGGAGCTGGACGCCGATTTCGGCCCGTCCGGCGGCAATCGGCGCGCTGAGAATTTCGGCGGCGATCGGCGAAGTCGCGATCGGGTAATCGACCAGGTAGATCGGGACGATGCCGAAGCTCTCGCAAAACTGCTGAAACTTGGCCAGCCGGGGAATCGTGTAGATGCTGTGATCGGCGCGGTTCAACGGCTTGCCCCAGTCGAATTCCTCTTCGGTATCGACAGTCAGCACAAACCGTTGCCCGAAGCCTGGCTTGAAGCGCACCAGATCGCGGTTCTGCGGTAAATCCGTGATGCGGTTATCCGCCACCAACGACAAGCCCCTGTTGCTGCGATCCGAGGCGGCCGTTCAAGCCGCTCCGTCGCCTGCTCCTTGGCTATGGTCCGCGGCGGCCCCGGTCAAGCCCGGCAGTGCCAGTTGCAACCGGTCTGACTTGCGAACCAGCGCACCGCCTGCCGCTTTGGCTTCGGCCGCTGCCAGCCGCAAGGCGAAGCCGACCCCAAATACGCCTGCCGCAATTGCTTGCGGTACGGCGCCGACAGTGGCGTGAAACAGCGCTTCGTCATCCCGCTTGGCGAGCGAGGCGGGGAGCGCAATCGTCAGGCGCAGGTCTTCGCCGCGCGGGCGCAGCCTGAGTTTGAGAAGCTCGCCGGGCGCGGCTGCCCCGGCCAATGTCGCCAGCAACCGCCAGACGATTCGTTGCGCCTCTATCTCGGCAAGCGGCGCATGGAGCGGAGACTGGTCGATCCGGGCCGAAAAGCCGCTGTTGCGCGGCCCGGTATGGGGGGCGAGCTGCTCGATCGTGGCTGCCACAATCGCGGCAAAATCACAGGTCCCCTGCTCCAGCTCAAGCGCCCCGCTGCCCAGCCGGGCGAGCCGTTCCAGTTCCTCGAATGCGGCCAGCATCCGTGCCGCGTCCCCGGCAATCGTCGCGGCCAGTGCGCGATATTCATGCGGGGTCGGGCCGAACAGCTGTTGCTGGATAATCTCGGCAAAGCCTTGGATCGCATTTACTGGCGTGCGCAGTTCATGCAGCAACTGGCGGACCCGGTCCGAGGCCGAATCAGGGGCTGCGAACTTCGCTTCGGCGGGCAGCGCCGCCGGTCGCCGCATCCGCCCGCGATAGCCCGAAAACCGCCCGCCGATCGGCTCGAACCAGGGTGTCGCGTCAACCTGCCATTGGCCGGAAAGCGCTGGCGCACCGATGATCAGGAGCCGTCCGGCGCGGATTGGCTGGCGGCGGCGCAAGGCCTCTGCCAGCGCCACCTCGACCTGCGCCGGATTGGCGGGATCACGACCCGACAGCATCAGCCCGACCGCCATTGGTGCAACGCCCGGATCGGCCCAGATGATTCGCCCGGCAGAATCGGTGGAAAAATCGAAGGCGCGGACTTCTGCGGGAACATGCAGGACATGGTCTTCGCCCAGCGGCAAGCGCGGGGCATCGCCGGGGCGCGGTGCGTCGATCACTTCGCGCGCGCGTCGATAGGCTTCGATCCGCCGCACAATCGCGCCGATCCCTTCGGGCTGTTCCCCGGCAGCGGGCGGAGGCGCAGGCACGAGTATTTCGGCTTCGCTGGCGATGTGTTCGCCCGCTGGCAGGCCGCGATCGTGAATTCCCAGCCGGTCCAATTGCCGCGCGACGAGCGGGCCAAGATCGCGGCGTTGGCGGACAAAGCCGCGCGCCGGAACCGGCAGGGCAGGGATCAGGTCAAGCCATTGCTCTTCGGACAGCTCTGCCTTGGCAATCGCGGCGCTAGCTACTTGTGGCTCAGCCGCTGCCAATGCCGCGACCAGCCGGGGCGAGCGCAGCCGCAGCCCCAGCTCGCCCAGCATGCGGGCGCGATCAGCAGCGGGGATGGTGGGCGCAAGCTCGGCCAGCCGGCTGAACCCTGCGTCGATCAGCGGTCCGCGCGCTTCGCTGGGCAAAGTCCCGAGCAGATCGAACAGCTGGCGGAGCTGGATTCGCGACGTCGCTTCGCCGTCAGCGCGAAAGCGCAGCACGGTGGCAAGACGATCGTCAAACTGCATTGTCGCTCTGCGCTGCCCTGGTTCAGTTGGATGAGCATGCCGCTTAGCACGTCGCCTGCGCAACGGAAGCGGGGCCGATTGCTGCGTTGCAAAGCGGGACGATTGCTGGGGAGAACAATAAAATTATCGCTGGCGGTCACCGTTAGTTGTGAATATTGCGGCAACCGGGCATTGTGCGGCGTTGTTAGGCTGCGGAAGTTGGGGCATTATGGCGAATCTTGACCAGATCGATCGGCGTCTGCTGTCCGAATTGCAGAATGAAGGGCGCGTCACCAACGTCGAGCTGGCCAACCGCGTCGGCCTCACCGCGCCGCCTTGCCTGCGCCGGGTCCGGGGACTTGAAGAATCAGGCGTAATCAAGGGCTATCACGCCGAGCTGGATGCCTCGAAGCTGGGCTTTGCGATTACCGTGTTCGCGCTGGTCAGCCTCAAGAGCCAGGCCGAAGATTCGCTCCGCCAGTTCGAAGACCACATGAAAGATCTGCCCGAAGTCCGCGAGTGCCACATGCTGAATGGCGAGATCGATTTCATCCTCAAGGTGGTGAGCAAGGATCTGCAGAGCTTTCAGGAATTCCTGACCAGCAAGCTAACCCCTGCGCCCAATGTGGCGAGCGTGAAGACGAGTTTGACGATCCGGACGGCGAAGCAACTGCCGGGGGTGCCGCTGGAGTAGGGATGTGCTTTGTTGGAGTGAACTGCCATGAGACTAATCCTTGCAACCGCCATTTCGTCCGTTTCGCTTTTGCTCAGTGCTTGCTCAGGAGCTGGTGGTGCGGACTCGACTGAGGTGACAGTACTCAAACAGCGCGATGCGGCCTTTAACAAGGCCGTAGCAGCGCGCGACGCCAAGGACATCGGAGAGTTTTATGCTGCAGAGGCGGTTCTCATGCCCACTGCGGAACCAGCTGTTCGCGGGCGCGCTGCAATTGTCGAGGAATGGACGCACATTCTTGCGATTCCCGGTTTCGAGAACGCGAACAAGTTGGAAGGCGTGCGGGTATCTGCCTCGGGCGACATGGGCTATACCTATGGAAGTTACCGTGCCAATATGATGGGCGAAGATGGCAAGATGACCGCCGAGCCTGGCAAGTGGCTCACTGTCTGGACGAGGGAGGGCGGGGAGTGGAAAGTTGTGATGGATACCTACAATACCGACATTCCGCCGCCGGATCACAAGTAACCGGGCTCACCCCGCCCGCTTCGCCAGCCAGTCCTCCAGCCATTTGATCGAATAATCGCCGTTGATGATATCCGGCTCGGTCAAAATAGCCTGATGGAGCGGAATCGAGGTTTTGACACCGGCGATCACCATTTCCTCCAGCGCGCGCCGCAGCCGCATGATGCAGCCTTCGCGGGTGCGGCCATAGACGATCAGCTTGGCGATCATCGAATCGTAATAGGGCGGGATCCGGTATCCGGCATACAGCCCGCTATCGACCCGGACATGCATGCCGCCTGCGGCATGGTAGTTGGTGACCAGACCCGGCGAGGGGGTGAAGTTGAACGGGTCCTCGGCATTGATCCGGCACTCGATCGCGTGGCCCTTGAACTCAATGTCTTCCTGTTTGACCGAGAGTGGCTTGCCATCGGCGATCCGGATCTGCTCGCGGACCAGATCGACCCCGGTGATCGCTTCGGTAACCGGATGCTCAACCTGAAGCCGGGTGTTCATCTCGATGAAGTAGAACTCGCCGCCCTCCCACAGGAATTCGATCGTCCCCGCGCCGCGATAGGCCATGTCGGCCATCGCCTTGGCAACGATGCCGCCCATCCGCATCCGGTCTTCCTGCGAGATAACCGGGGAAGGGGCTTCTTCCAGTACTTTCTGGTGGCGGCGCTGCAGCGAGCAATCGCGCTCACCCAGATGGATCGCGTTGCCATTGCCATCACCGAACACCTGAAATTCGATGTGGCGAGGATTGCCGAGGTATTTTTCCAGATAGACCGTGGCATCGCCGAACGCGGCCTTGGCTTCCGAGCCCGCCTGCTGCATCAAAGTTTCAAGTTCGTCCGGCCCGGTGCAGACCTTCATTCCCCGCCCGCCGCCGCCGCTCGCAGCCTTGATGATCACCGGATAGCCGATTTCCGCAGCGATCTTGGCCGCTTCGACTGGATCCGAAATCGGACCATCGGAACCCGGAACCAGCGGCATCCCCAGCGCGCCGGCGGTGCGCTTGGCTTCAATCTTGTCACCCATGGTGCGGATATGTTCAGGCTTCGGCCCGATCCAGGTGATCCCGTGGGCTTCGACAATCTCGGCGAACTGCGCGTTTTCCGACAGGAACCCATAGCCGGGGTGGATCGCATCGGCGTGCGCAATCTCCGCCGCCGAAATGATCGCTGCTACGTTCAGGTAGCTGTCCTTGGCCGCAGGCGGACCAATGCAGACGGCGTGATCGGCCAGACGGACATGCATCGCATCTGCATCGGCGGTGGAATGCACCGCAACCGTCTCGATCCCCATCTCGTGTGCCGCGCGGTGAATCCGCAGCGCAATCTCGCCCCGGTTGGCGATCAGCAGGCGCTGGATTGCCATAGGCTCAGCCGACCACCACCAGCGGCTGGTCAAATTCGACCGGCTGCGCGTTTTCGACCAGGATGGCGGTGACAGTGCCGGCGGCCGGCGCGGTGATGGTGTTCATCACCTTCATCGCCTCGATAATCACCAGCGTATCGCCGGCCTTCACCTTGGCGCCGATTTCGATGAAGTTGGGCGAACCCGGCTCGGCAGCAAGATAGACCGTGCCAACCATCGGCGATTTGACTGCGTTTGGATCAATCGCTGGGGCCGGAGGCGCTGCGGGCGCAGCAGCGGCGGGAGCCGGGGTAGCGGCGGCGGGTGCAGCGACAGCATGAACCGCTGCCACCGGCGCGGCCTGGCGTGCCACCTTGATCTTGCGATCGCCGTCCTCAACCTCAATCTCGGTGAGGCCGGTTTCAGCCAGCAGTTCGGCCAGCTCGCGCACCAGCGCAGTATCGATACTCATGCCGCCGGAACTCCGGCTGGCGCCCTTTTCGTCGGCCATGCGATCCTCATGGTTGCCTGTCCGTCAGCCTATGCGCGGCGGTGATGGGCTAGGCAAGGCCCGAGTGGCAGTTTTGCGCGGCAGTTTGCGCTAGAGCGTGGCGGCAGCCTCAAGCGCGAGCATATAGGATTGTACCCCAAACCCGGCAATCGAACCCTTCGCGGCCATGCCGACATAGCTCTTGTGGCGATATGCTTCGCGGGCATGAGGGTTGGAAATATGCACCTCGATTACTGGCGTCGTGATCGAACGGATCGCGTCGTAAAGCGCCAGGCTGGTGTGGGTCAGCGCCCCGGCATTAAGCAGGATTGCCCGCGCGCCGGAAGCCTGGGCTTCGTGCATCCAATCGAGCAAATGGCCCTCGTGATTCGATTGGCGCATCTCGATGGTAAGGCCGAGCGCCGCCGCCCGCGCTGTCAGCCGTTCCGCAATATCATCCAGCGTATCGGTTCCGTAAACTTCAGGCTCGCGCGTGCCGAGCAGGTTCAAATTCGGTCCGTTGAGGACATAGATAGTGGTGGAAGACATGTTTTCGCCCCGCTGGAACCCTTGGCAGTGCTGCGGTCCATAGCCTGAGCCTGCGCGCAGGCAAAGCCGTGTTGCGCAGAGGTGCGGACTTGCATTCGCTGCTGTGTTCAGGCCGAGGTGTCAGGCGTGCGAATTGCGGGTCTGTTTCGCAGGCTAATTCGCGACGACTTACTCCACGGGATCGGGTTCGGGTTCGGGCTCGACCTCGACAACCTGCGAACCGGCGGCATCCTTTGCTGCCTGTTCGGCCCGATCGGCTGCCTTTTCGGCTCGTTCGGCAGCTGCATTTGCCGCGCCGACCTGCTCTGCAAGGTCAGTATCACGGCCGGAACAGCCGCCCAGCAATATTGCACCAGCGGCGACAAAAGCCAGCGCAGCGCCCATCGGCGGCCGGTTCCCACTCATCCTGCTCACATCAAGACTCCTTCCGCACCCAAATGGGCCCGCACCCAAATGGGCGACTCTTCGAACGCGTTGTTAGCAGGAAAAGATTACCCGAAACTAACCAAGGTGCGCTGCGCCATAACTCTTTTTGCGTTCAGCTGTCGCTGCCGGCGATCTTGCCCCACTGCCGGGCAACCGTATAGCCGAGGTAGCCGGTACCGAACAACGCATAGAGCGGCTCGGGCAGTCCGTTCAGATAGGATGTCATCCCGGCGCTGATGGCTTGCGCGGCACCGGGATGAAAAGCAGCGATAATTCCCATCGGCACGGCCCACAGGATCATGGCGTACATCACGTATAGAAAGCTCGGCCGGGCGCGGCTGGTCCACGGGTCGGTGGAATTTGCCTCGGCCACCACTGCCGAAAGCCGCGCCTGCAGCGTCTCCATTTCCTGCGAGCCTTGCAGTTTGATTAGTTCCAGCTTGGCTCTCTCGCGCGCGGCTTTGTCGGGGAGAACCTTGTCGATGATTGAGGCCAGCGGGCCGATCAGGGATTCGAGAATGGGCATGAATAAACTCCTTCGGGGATTGAGGGAGCAAGCCATGTAACCAAAAAGGTTCGTGTAGGAAAATTCTGTGTTGGGTTTGGCCGACCCCGCGAAAACGCTCGCCGGGCGCCCTGCCGCAGTGAAAATTGGCGCTCGCGACGAAAAATTGGTCGGGACGAGAGGATTCGAACCTCCGACCCCCACACCCCCAGTGTGATGCGCTACCAGGCTGGGCTACGTCCCGACCGACCGGGTGACGCCTGAGGCGGCCCGGGGAGGCGCGCTATAGGCCGCAGGCGGCGTGAAGGCAAGGCGCTGAATCCCGGGTCGATTGCCTTGCCCAGGCATTGCTGCTAGGCGCGCGCTGTCTGCGATCGGGCCGGTTTCGGCTCACGCTATCCCGGGCTCCGGCCCGC
>JBKJTN010000137.1:0-5281 GCA_046590275.1 Novosphingobium sp. | reverse complement strand
TCTTTTTACCCAGATACCAAATGAAACCTTCCGAACTGGAACTGATCTTGTTTCGACCAGCGGGCGCGATACAATTGGCATCGCGCCAGGTCGCTATGTCAGCGACGCGCTGGCATCGGCCAGCCTGCTGAGTGCGCATCCCCGGTTTGTAGCGCGGTCAAGCAATGGACGATATTTCCGGGCTTTGCCCGAAGCTGGACAGCTTACGATCGAGCTTGCCGGCACCAAGGGAGATGGCGTGATCGATGACGGCCCGGCCATCAGGGCGGCCTTTGCCTATGCCTCTGCAATCGGCGCGCGCGGCGTTCGCTTTGGCTCTGCCAGTTATCGGATGGAACAGATGACGGCGGCGGAGGGCACTTTTACGGGTCCGGTTCCCAGCATGCTTCTCCAATCCGGACCAGCGATTTACAATGGCAGCGGCGCGACCTTTTCGCGACTGGGGGGCGGAAGCGGTATCTACAGCAGCTCCCTTGCGCCCGGTACAATGATTGATCTGCCCCTTGCGGCCGATGTCGTTGCCGGCTCCCGCCAGCTCACTTTGGCGAGCGGCCTTGGATCCACATTGGCGATTGGCAGTACGGTTCTGTGGCAACTCGGCGAACTGCCTTATGACACGCCGGAAACGCTCAATTGGGATCTTGCACGGATTACGGCGATCAGCGGCGATACCGTCACACTTGATCGGCCAATCCCGGAAGGGCTTTCTTTGGCGTCAGTCACTGGCCCCAACAAGCGTTTGCGCAAAACCCCGGTTCTGCGCGATTGTGTGATCCAGGATCTTACCTTGGCTTCAAGTGGCCAGGAAAACGGCATCTACCTCTATGCAGCCGAAAGGGTCACCCTTGACCGGATTGGCGCCAGAAACATGGGGGCAGGGCTGATCGTCGCTCAGTATTGCGACGGGCTGACGATCAGGGATTGCTGGCAAGAAGGCTCGGTTCTGACCCAGGCGAGTTACGGTCCGGCCTTCAACTTCGCGGAATGCCGCAATATCGTGCTGGAGCGCCCTTCAGCAAGCAACACCTTGTCCCTGATCAATGCAGAGGCGGGGGCAAAAGTCAGCGTGATTTCTCCAAGTTTCAAAAACACAATCGTTGATGCCGCAGGTGCGTCGCGCGGTACTGCTGTTGTCGTGTTCAATGCTCTTGGCCGAGCAAGTATCTCGGTTCACGATGTTACTGTCACTGGATTTGGTGGCTACCGGCTGGCTGAAACCAGCAACGGTGTCGAAGGTTATGAAGGCGTGGTTCATTTCTCCGGCATCACCAGCTTGCGACACCCAACAGCGCCTTTTAGCGTACCGATTGAAACCATGTCTGGCCGGCTCGACATGACGATCGGCGGGGTTCGCGAGATCTATGATTTCGACCGGATACGCCCATGGAAGCGCCGCTTTGCGCTGCGTGACGGTGAATACCTCAACGCTTTCGGCCCTCCAGGTTTGCTTGTGCGCGCGCGGGCCTCCACCAGCCCTGGCCTGACTGTTGGCGCAGCAGGGCAACTGCCCGGATTCTGGGTCGGTCGCACTGGCGACAATGGCTTCAATATTGCCCAGGGCGCTGTCGCCCAGCTTGTCCCGGGCCAAGACGTGCGGATCCCCTGTTATGCTGGCGAGGTTGGTGGGCCGCAGTGGGGTCTGCGCGGAAATCCGTTCAAGCTGTTGTGCCAGACAGCTACTGCCGCGGGGCTGAATGCCACCAACGAGTTCGTCGAGTTCGAAGGCTGGTTCGCGCAGCCCTTCGGGACGAACTTCGCAATTGATGAGGCGGAGTTTCGAAGCGAGGGAAGCGATCGCGACCCGCTTGAGGCGCTGTTTCCGGCCTTCGATCTGCCAAATGTCGCGGCAGGCGCTTCTCTCAGCATCGAACTGGTCATCCCCGATATGACAAGCGGCGACTTCATCGAGGCCGTGCGAATATCCGGCGGACTTGGCGGGCTGGAACTGCGCGACGCCGCAGCGCTTGCAGGCAAGGTCCGGCTGACCTTTACCAATCCATCGGCAATTGCAATCGATCGCGCCGCGGCCGATCTCGGTGTCGCTTTCACTCGGTCAATCGTCGGCACCTAGACCCGGCCGATCCAGCGGCCCGGAGCCCTGTCCTGCTCCGGGTCGCACGTCTTTTTGGTCCAGAGCGTCCAAGCCCCTTGTCTCGCCCGGAAGCATCGCTATCCCGCTGCCTCGAAAGCATATTGGTTTGGGATGGAATGGGCTCAAGTAAACTACCGCGGGTTGCGCTAATCTGGTCCCAGTTTTCGGCCTATCATGTTGATCGTTGTGAAGCGGTTGCGGCGCGGCTGGCTGGCAAGGCAGAAGTCGATGCAGTTGAAGTTGCCTCTTCGTCAAAGATCTATGCATGGGAACCGTCTCGGATGCCGGAAGGCTGCGTAAAGCGTACGCTGTTCCCTGATACTGATTTCGAGTTGATCCCGCGGCGTAAGCGGCTGCTTGCCATGGTGCGCGCACTTTGGCGTTGCCGGATGGTATGCTTCGGCATCGGCTATCACGAACCTGATGTGATAGTTACCGCGTGGATTTTGCGGTTGCTGGGCGTTCGGGTCATAATGATGACCGATTCCAAATTCGACGATAAACGACGCTCGGCCAGTTACGAATACTTCAAACGATTGCTGCTTTCTGCTTTTCATGCCGCGATAGTCGGCGGAGGCACGCGTCACATCGCCTACTCCCGCTTTCTCGGCTTCAGGCAGCGCACCGTATTGGCGGGCTATGACACTGTCGGGCTGGACCGCATCCGCGCCGAGGCTGGGCAGCCCCTCGCCCCGTTTGGCACGCCATATCTGGAACGCCACTTCATCTACGTTGGCCGGTTCGTGGCGAAGAAGAACCTCTCCGGGCTGATCGAAGGCTATGCAAAGTACGTTGCGCAAGCCGGTCCGACAGCGCGGCGCCTGAGGATGATTGGCTCCGGACCAATCGAGCAAGATTTGCGGAACCAGATCGATCAACTGGGCCTTGCCGGAAAAGTCGAGATCCTCGGCTTCCAGTCAAGCCGCGAGGTATCGCGCTTGATGGCAGAATCACTGGCGTTGGTTCTGATCAGCAAGGTTGAACAATGGGGACTCGTAGTGAACGAAGCCCTGGCGGTTGGGCTGCCGGTGGTCGTCTCCAATCAAGTTGGGTCGCGTGAGATTCTGGTCCGCAACCTTACCAATGGGTTCGTTATCGCCCATAATGACACCGCTGCGCTGTGCGCCGCAATGCTCGAGCTTGCTGCTGACGAACCAGTCTGGCGGGCGATGGTCGCCGGATCACACGCTCGCGCATGGCTGGGAGGCGCAGACCGATTTTCCGATGCTGTCGAAGTCCTGTTTGACCCCGCTGCCGAAGCGGCGACACGGATGGCCCAGTCCTATCTGGCAGAACTGGGGTAACGATGTCAGCGAAGCCTCCGAATACGCTGGTTATTGGTCTGCTGTGGACTCAGTTTTCGGCGTACCATGTCGATCGACTCGAAGCGGTGGGGCGGCGGATGGCCGGGCGGGCCCGGGTTCTTGCGGTCGAAGTTTCGGCGAGTTCAAAGGTTTATGCGTGGGAGCCATCGGGCGAGGTCAGAGGGACCGAAAAGGTTCAACTCTTCCATGGGCAAATCTACGAAACCATTTCGCCGGTTCGAAGATTCTGGCGGCAATTGCGTGTGCTGCGACGCTGTGATGCAGCATTCATCGGCGTTGCATACAGCGAGCCGGACGTGATCTTGCTGGCCTTTGCTTTGCGATTGCTTGGCGTCAAAGTAGTGATGATGACTGCATCGAAATTCGATGACCGGCCCAGGAAAGCCCTCAAGGAATTTCTCAAGTCCCTAGTTCTCTCCAGTTATCATGCCGCCATTGTTGGCGGCGGCCGCCAGCACGATTATGTCCGCTTCCTCGGTTTTAACAAGCGCGTCGTGCTACCCGGCTACAACACCGTCAGCATGCAGCGAGTCCTCGAACAGGCGGGCGAGGCACCACAGACGCCCTTTACCGAAAAGGCCTTCATCTTCGTCGGACGATTCGTCGATAAGAAGAACATCGAAACGATGCTCAAGGCCTATGCCGCGTATTCCCGCACCACCGGCACGCGGGCGAGACCGCTGGTGATGATCGGCGATGGGCCGCTGCGGCCGGTGCTTGACAGGATGTGCGGCGAACTCGGCATCGCCGGGCTGGTCCTGTTTACCGGCTTTCTCACCGCTCCACAGGTTTCCAAGCGTCTGGCCTCAGGGCTGGCGCTGGTTCTGGTCAGCGCCGAAGAGCAATGGGGACTGGTGATCAACGAAGCCGTCGCCGTCGGCCTGCCGATAATCGCAAGCTTCGAGGTTGGCGCGTGCGGGGCTCTGGTCAGAAATCTGGTCAACGGCTTCACCGTGGAATCCAACTCAGCGCCAAGCATTACTCTCGCGCTTTCGCGGATTGGCGCCAATGAAAATGCCTGGCAAAAAATGTCTGCGCATTCGATTGAACTCAATTGGATGGCCGATGCCGAGCGTTTCGCCGATGCCGTCGAGCTGATGGTTGATCCCCTGGCCGAGCCAGCCCGCACCAATCATGCCAGGTTTGACGGTGCCATCCTGGCCGAAGCGAGTGAAATTGCTCCCGAAGCTTAGTTCAACAGCCTGAAACCGCTGCCTTCGCACTGGCCAAAACGCCCCGCGGCATGCTAGAGAAGTCAGCCGGCCGATGGAGATTGCAATGTACGAGACAGCACTGGCTTTTTCGGTGCTGTGCTTGGGGGTGGTAGGGTTCTATTTCCTGCGCAGTCCTTATTTTAGCCTGTTCCACCCGCTGACGATCTACATTGCCTTTCATGGCTTTATCTTCGTGATCCGTCCGATCATGGCCATGATTTACGATTACCAGTACATCTACCGTGGCTATGATTTTAACCCGTCAGCCAGTGACAAATTGACGGTTATTCTGGCCTCCAACCTCGGCTTTCTGGTCTTTTCCTTCTTCTGTTTGCGCACGGGAAGCGTGGCGATGAAGTTCAAGCAGGATGCGTTCGGGATTGCCGAGCGGAACAGGCTGGCACGGATCTTCATCTGGGTCGCAGCAATCTGCGTTCCGATCGGAATATACTCGCTCGCAACGCTTTGGCTGGAGGCGAGCCAAGGCGTGGCCCAGGGCGATATGGCGATCGACAAGGGTACCGGAACGATCATCAACACCGGCGGTAACGGATATCTGGCCGAAGCCCAGCTGATGCTTGCGTCTTGCTCTGCCATGGTTGCGTGGTTATTCAGATTTCGACTGGTTGCGATCATGCCGCTGCTGTTTT
>JBKJTN010000130.1:0-6420 GCA_046590275.1 Novosphingobium sp. | reverse complement strand
AACCTCGGCGAGTTCTGCGCCCATCTGGCGCAGCGGGCCATAACCATGGGGCTGGAAGAAAGCGATCACCCGCCCGGAATGGGCTTTGAGGGTATCGAGCGTGGCGGAGACTTTATCTGGGTTGTGGCCGAAATCGTCGATCACCGTGATGCCGGAAGGGCTGGTCCCGACGATGTCGAACCTTCGGGCCAGACCCGCGAACGAGGCGAGCGCGGCGACCGCTTCAGCCACCGGCACGCCCGCCGCATTTGCTCCGGCAATCGCTGCCAATGCATTGGCAAGGTTGTGGCGGCCGGGGACTTTGAGCGAGAGCTCACAGACGCTGGCATCGCGGCGGTCCATGATCGTCGCGGACAGGCTGGTCGCAGCTTCACTGATGCTGCCGGGCACAACCCCGATCATCGCCTCGGCGCTCTCGGTCCCGAAAGTTACCAAAGCGCTCGCGCACGGGGCCAGTGCCGCTGTCTCGGCGTCGTCAACATTGATCGCCGCAACTTTTGCTGTGCCCAGAAACGCGCCGAACAACGCGCGCAATTCTTCCAGACTCTTGTGATCGAGGCTGACATTGCCAAGTACCGCTACCTTGGGCCGGTAAAGCTCGATTGAGCCGTCGCTTTCATCGACCTCTGAAACGAAAATTTTGCCCGCGCCGACCCGTGCACTGGCAAACGGCGCGTTCGCAGCCACGAAATTCTTCATCACCGCGCCGTTCATGATCGTCGGGTCACGGCCCGCCACGGTCATGATCCAGCCGAGCATGCCGGTCACCGTGCTCTTGCCGCTGGTCCCACCGATGGCGATGCCAACCGGCGCGGCGTTGAACAGCCTCGCGAGCAGCTCCGCGCGGCTCATTCGCGGGCAACCCAGCTCCTTGGCGCGGATCATTTCCGGAACCGTGTCTTCGACTGCGGCAGAGGCGACCAGCGTCTGTTCAGCACTGGAAATTCCGCTGCCGTCCTGCGCAAACAGCCTGAAGCCAAGGCTCTCCAGCCAGGAGAATTTTTCAGAACTGCGGCCTTGATCGCGGCTGCGGTCAGACCCAGCGATTTCTGCGCCCTGGCCATGCAGGATCAGGGCGAGGGGCAGCATCCCCGATCCGCCGATACCGCAAAAAAACCAGGGATGGGACGTGAGTGAGTCTGGCGAAGTCATTTGTTCGCGGTATGCGTTACCCTTCAACAAAACAATATCGTCATTCCGCCCTTCGCCGGAATGACGAATGTGGCTATGGGTAACAGATGACCCGCATTGCGATCTGCGCCCCGTCCACTCCCTTCTCCCAAGAGGATGCCTCTCGCGTCTCGGCGCTGTCGGCGGCGGAGTACCCCGGCCTGTCGCTCGACTTCCACCCGCAGTGCTTTGCAGTCGACGGACATTTTGCCGGACCGGATGCGCTGCGCCTTGCCGCCTTTCTCGAATGCGCCAACGATCCGGCGATCGATGCGGTGTGGTTTGCACGCGGCGGATATGGTGCAAACCGGATTGCGGAAGATGCGATTGCCCAGCTCGGGCCGGCGGCGCGAAACAAGCAATACCTTGGCTATTCGGATAGCGGCACGCTGCTTGGCGGGCTCTATCGCGAGAAGATCGGTCATCCCGTTCACGCCCCGATGCCTGCCGATATCCGCCGCGAGGGCGGCGAGGCGGCGGTGCGGCGGACGCTCGATTTCTTGGGCGGCAATATGGCAGGGCTGGAGCCGTCGCTCGACCAGCATCCAACCGTGGCCTTCAATCTGATGACGCTGGCAATGCTGTGCGGCACGCCGCTTATGCCGGGGCTGGCCGGTCATATCGTGATGGTCGAGGAAGTGGCCGAGTATCTCTATGCGGTCGATCGGCTGTTCTTCCATGTCACTGCGCACCTCGGCGGGATTGCGGGCCTCAGGCTGGGCCGGGTCAGCGATGTACCGGAAAACGACCGGCCGTTCGGCGCAGAGCCCAAGCTAATCGCGCGCTATTGGTGTGATCGCCATGCCATTCGTTTTCTGGGCGAGGCCGATATTGGTCACGATGCTGCCAACAAGATCGTACCCTTCGGGCTTGCGAGAGCGGCGCGGTCCTAATATCCGCCTGCGCTGAGGAGAAGTTCATGCGTGCATTCGTGTTTCCGGGCCAAGGCAGTCAAAAAGTCGGGATGGGGGTCGAATTGGCCGCCGCCAGCGCTGCGGCGCGCGAGGTCTTTCAGGAAGTCGATGACGCACTCGGCCAAAAACTGTTCGCCATGATGCGCGATGGGCCAGATGACCAGTTGATGCTGACTGAAAATGCACAAGCCGCGATCATGGCCAATTCGATGGCAGTGCTGCGCGTGCTGGAGCGTGAAGGCGGGATCAGTCTGTCTGAAAAGGGTGACTTTGTCGCTGGTCACAGCCTTGGCGAATATACCGCGCTGTGTGCTGCGGGCGCATTCTCGCTGGCCGCTACCGCCCGGCTGCTCAAGCTGCGTGGAGCAGCGATGCAGGCGGCGGTGCCGGTTGGCATAGGCGCCATGTGCGCACTGCTCGGGGCAGACATCGACAAGGCGCAAAAGCTGGCTGATGCGGCTGCCGAAGGGCCCCTCCCGGGCAGGGAAAGAGAAGTCTGCACCATCGCCAATGACAATGATCCAACGCAGGTCGTTCTGTCGGGCCACGCGGGCGCGATTGAGCGGGCGATCGCGCTGGTGAAGGAGTTCGATATCAAACGCGGTGTGTCGCTGCCGGTCTCTGCGCCGTTCCATTGCTCGCTGATGCAAGGCGCTGCCGACGCCATGGCCGAAGCGCTTGCCAGGACCCCGCCGGGGGCGCTCCGCCTGCCGCTTTATGCCAATGTCACCGCCGATGTTGTTACCGATCCGGCGCAAGTTCAGCGCCTGTTGATAGAACAGGTCTGTGGCCGGGTGCGCTGGCGTGAAAGCGTGATTGCGATGAAGGATGCCGGGGTAGATCAGTTCGTCGAGCTGGGCGGCAAGGTCCTCAGCCCGATGATCGGCCGCACCGTAGCCGATGTGAATGCCACCAGCGTGGTGACGATGGCCGATATCGAAGCGCTGGCGAAGGAGCTGTGAGCATGTTCGATCTGACTGGAATGACCGCGCTCGTCACCGGAGCTTCGGGCGGGATCGGCTCGGCAATCGCCCGCTCGCTTGCAGCCCAAGGCGCGCGAATTGCGCTGTCGGGGTCTAATGCCGCCAAGCTGCGCGCATTCCGCGACGAGCTGGACGAGCATACGCCGCAGCATCATCAAAAGGTCGATCATGTCGCAATCACCTGCGATCTCTCGAACGCCGAGGATGTTGAAAAACTGGTCCCTGCGGCGGTCGATACGATGGGCAAGATCGATATTCTGGTCAACAACGCCGGGATTACGCGTGATAATCTGGCGATGCGGATGAAGGACGAGGAATGGGACGCGGTGATCCGCATCAACCTCGAAGCCGCGTTCCGCCTGATGCGCGCCGCCGCCAAGCCGATGATGAAGGCGCGGTTCGGGCGGATCATCACCATCACCAGCGTGGTCGGTGCAACCGGCAATCCCGGGCAGGTCAACTATGCCGCTGCCAAGGGCGGGCTGGTCGCGATGTCGAAGTCGCTGGGCCAAGAGCTGGCCACACGCGGGATCACCGTCAATTGCGTCGCCCCCGGCTTTATCCGCACCGCGATGACTGAAATTCTGCCCGATGCCCAGAAAGAGGCACTCAACGCCCGGATCCCGATGGGCCGGATGGGTGAGGGCGAGGATATCGGCGCGGCCGTGGCCTATCTCGCCAGCCGCGAGGCGGGCTATATCACCGGCCAGACGCTGCACGTGAACGGCGGCATGGCGATGATCAGCTGAGGCGGGCAAAGACTACAGCCTCCATTTCCCGCAAACACCCGATTTATCCCCAGATTCGCCCTGTTTCCGGCGCTTGGCGCTTGCTGCTTGCGGTCCTCACGTTAAGGAAGATGGTCCGAATTGACGGCGCGCTGCCGATTCCGGTGCTGCGCGTGTATTTGGGCAAACGCCTTGGGGCATTTGAGGACGGGACACGAGACGACCATGAAGGCCACAATCGAACGTGCAACGCTGCTGCGCTGCCTGTCCCACATCCAGTCAGTTGTGGAACGCCGCAACACGATCCCGATTCTCTCGAACGTGCTGATCGAGGCTGCGGCCGATGGCACGGTGCGGATCATGGCAACCGATCTCGATCTGCAAGTGGTGGAAACCATGAGCGCGGTTTCGGTCGAAGGCGCGGGCGCGATCACTGTCTCGGCCCATCTGCTGTTCGACATTGCCCGCAAGCTTCCCGACGGCAGTCAGGTGAGCCTGGAAACTGCCGACAACCGGATGACCGTGAAGGCCGGGCGCAGCCGCTTCTCGCTGCCGACGCTGCCGCGCGATGATTTTCCGATGATCGTCGAAGGCGATCTGCCGACCAGTTTTGAATTGGCGGCCTCCGCATTGGCCCAGCTGGTCGATCGCACGCGTTTTGCAATCAGCACCGAGGAGACGCGCTATTACCTCAACGGCATTTTCCTCCATGTGTCGGACGAGGATCAGCCAACGCTGAAAGCCGCCGCAACTGACGGCCACCGCCTCGCCCGCTATACGCTTCCTCGCCCGGACGGCGCGGAAGGCATGCCGGATGTGATCGTGCCGCGCAAATGCGTCGCAGAATTGCGCAAGCTGCTCGAAGAAGCACTTGATACCAATGTGTTGATTGACCTTTCGGCCAGCAAAATCCGCTTCACGTTTGGCGGCGAAAACGGCGTGGTGCTGACCAGCAAGCTGATCGACGGCACTTTCCCCGATTACAGCCGGGTTATCCCGACCGGGAATGACAAGCTGCTGCGGCTTGATCCCAAGAGCTTCTATGAGGGCGTTGACCGGGTCGCTACCATCGCCACCGAAAAGACCCGCGCGGTCAAAATGGCGCTCGAGATGGATAAGGTGACGCTCTCGGTCACTTCGCCCGACAACGGCACCGCCGCCGAAGAGGTTCCGGCGGACTACAAGTCGGACGGGTTCGAGATCGGTTTCAACGCCAACTACCTCAAGGATATTCTCGCCCAGATCGACGGCGACACGGTGGAGCTGCATCTGGCCGACGCTGGCGCGCCGACCATGATCCGCCAGGATGAGAAATCGCCTGCGCTGTATGTGCTGATGCCGATGCGGGTTTAAGTCCGCTTTACCGTGAGCGGCGAAACTGGTTGAATGGGCGTGCGGGTGCCGAGCGGCCATTTGCGTATCGAGGAGTGAGTGATGAGCCAGACAGTCCAGGTTGACCGCAGCAACATCGCCCAAACCCGGCTGGTTTCGCGCGATCTGTCCGCGCTTCCCGAGAATGCCGTCCGCCTCCGGGTTGAGAGCTTTGCGGTAACTGCCAACAACGTCACCTATGCTGTCGCGGGTGATGCGTTTGGCTATTGGAACTTCTTCCCGGGCGAAGGCACGTGGGGCGTAGTGCCGATGTGGGGCCACGCCGTGGTCGAGGCTTCGAATCATGCCGACATTGCTGTGGGTGAGCGGGTCTATGGCTATTTGCCGATGGCGACCCACCTGGATGTTCTGCCGGTGAATCTCTCCGCTGGCGGCTTCAGCGACGGCGCGGCGCACCGCCAGCCGATGAGCCCGATCTACAACCAGTATAGCCGGCTGGCCGCCGATCCTGAGCATGATCCGGCAAAGGAAGCGCAGCGGATGATCTTCGGCCCGCTGTTCAAGACCGGCTTTCTGATCGAGGCAATGATGCGGCGTGAAGGATGGTTCGGTGCAAAGGCGGTGATCCTCACCAGCGCATCGTCGAAGACCGCGCTGGCGCTGGCCAGCGTCGCGCGCAACAAATCGCCCGAAGTGAAACGGATCGGGCTGACGTCGGCCGGCAATGTCGATTTCGTGAAAGCGACCGGACTGTATGACGCGGTGCTGGCCTATGGCGATATTGCCAGCCTGCCTCAGGTGCCCAGCGTTTCGGTCGATTTTGCTGGCAGCGCGGCGGTTCTGCACGCGATCCACACCGCGCTTGGGGACCAGCTGAAATACTCCTGCACAGTGGGGGCCACCCATGTCGGCGCAGGCTTCGGACGCGACAATGGCTCGCTGCCCGGACCCAAGCCGGTCCTGTTCTTCGCCCCCGATCATGCCGTAGCTTCGATCAAAGAACTTGGCCCCAGGGGCTTTGGTGAAGCAGCCGCGGCCAGCTGGAAAATATTCCTGGGTGAGACTGAGGGCGCGGTGAGCGTGGACACGCGATCAGGTCTCGCTGCTGCCGAACAGGCATTTGCAGATACGCTCAAAGGCATAGCCGATCCTGCGGTGGGGATCGTGATCCGCCCCTAGGGTCAGGACCTGTTACCCGCACCTTCGAGGCGGCAAAATGGCGAACATATCGGGCGGAAATGCGCGCCGTTAAGACTGGACGTCTTTGCAAGCGTATTTCTGTTCGAGATGGAA
>JBKJTN010000174.1:0-2745 GCA_046590275.1 Novosphingobium sp. | reverse complement strand
GATGCGCCATTGACAGCAGCGCGCCGCTTCGCCAAGAGCGCGCCTTCTCGGCTGGAGGACCCGATATCGGGCCATAATTCGGGGTTTCCCGACACCGGCAGGCTGGTGTGGACAGGTGGCCGAGTGGTTAATGGCAGCAGACTGTAAATCTGCCCGCGAGAGCGTACGCTGGTTCGAATCCAGCCCTGTCCACCACCGGCCTAACACTAGACACCAGCACCCATGTGAGCTGCGCTTGCCTGCCCTCTAACAGGATGGCAGGGAATGAAGATGGATCAAGGAATATAGCTATGAGCAAGCGCGGGGCATTACGCGGCAGGGCAGGACGCATGGAGGGCGGCCGTGGAAGCGGCCGCGCCAGCACTGGCGCAGTGCGGCTTTGGGGACGTCATGCGGTAGAAGCCGCCCTCAAGAACCCGGATCGCACCCACCGCAAATTGTGGGCGACGCGAGAGGGCGTCGAATCGCTTGATGGCGAATTGCCGGAAAACTTCCCGGTGGAATATGCGCAAGGCGCAGACCTCGCCCGCTTTGTTGCCCGGGATGCGCCCCATCAAGGACTGGTGCTGGAATGTGATCCATTGGACGACATCTTCATCGAAGATGTGATGGACGGTGATCCCGCGCGGCCGTTGGTGATTCTCGATCAGGTTACCGATCCGCACAATGTCGGCGCGATCCTGCGCTCGGCAGCGGCGTTCAATGCACGCGCGATCATCACTCAGGATCGTCATGCCCCGCCCGAATCGGGCGTGGTCGGCAAATCGGCTTCGGGTGCACTCGAAGTCGTGCCGTGGGTCCGTGTGGTCAACCTTGCCCGCGCGCTCGAAGAACTCGCCGAGGCTGGATATTGGCGGATTGGCCTTGATGGCAGCGCTACCAGCACACTGGCCGATGCGCTCCCCGCAGGCCCCGTCGCGCTGGTGCTTGGCGCTGAAGGCGAAGGCATGCGGCACAACATCCGGCAGCACTGCGATGCGCTGGCGAAGTTGCCAATCAGCGATGCAATCGAAAGCCTCAATGTGTCCAACGCAGCCGCAATCGCGCTCTATGCAATAGCCACGCGCACCTGATCCTCGGGAGAAATGGTCATGACCGCACCAAAATCGTTCCGCCGCTTCGCAGCTGTTGGGCTGGTTGCCGCATTCAGCCTCTTGCTCAGTGCCTGCCTGATTTCACCAGGCAAGTTTTCTTCCGCGCTGGATATCCGCAAGGATGGGCGCTTCAGCTATAGCTACACGGGCGAAATCTATATGCTCGGACTGAGCAAGCTGGCTGAAATGGGCAACAAGGCAGGAGCTGCAGGCAAATTCGAGCCCTCTGCCTGTTACAAGGAAGACCCCTCGATGGATGAGCGTCCCTGCACCAAGGACGAGCTGGCCAAGCAGAAATCTGATTGGGACGAAGGTCAAAAATCGCGGGCTGACAAAGATAAGCGGGACGGCGAAATGATGAGTGCTGTGCTGGGCGGGATCGACCCGACCAGCCCCAAGGCCGCCGAGGAATTCGCCGACCGTTTGCGCAAGCAGGCTGGCTGGAAGAGTGTCATCTACAAGGGCGAAGGTCTGTTTCAAGTCGATTTTTCGATCGCTGGCAGGATCGACCACGACTTCACATTCCCGACAATCGAGCGCTTTCCGATGGCCAATGCTTTTGTGGTCCTCATCCGCCGCGCCGATGGGACGGTGCGGATGGACGCGCCGGGCTTCGCTGCCGCCAATACCGGCGGCGGCATGAGCAGCTTCGCGCAGGTCGCCGCAATGGGTGCCGCGATGGACGAGGGCAAAAAGGATGGTGGCGGCGAAAACAAGATGCCGAAATTCCCCACCCTCGATGGTACGCTGGTGCTGACGACCGGTGGCACAATCCTGGCCAACAATACCGATGAGGGGCCGGCCAGCTTAACCACCGGACAACGGCTGGAATGGAAGATCTCGCCACGAACAGCGGCTGCACCGACAGCGTTGATACGGTTGGGGAGCTAGTCTCCACGTCATGTCAGAAACCATCTCCCCCCTCGCCCGCCCCTTTCCCGACATGCATGCAATAGCCGGGGTTACCCCGCGCATTGCCCGCGCGGGCTACAAGGACTGGGGTCGGTGCGACCTGACCTATGTCGAGCTGGCCGAGGGAACCGCAGTCGCCGGGGTGTTCACCCGCAATGTCTGCTGTTCGTCCGAAGTCGAGCTGGGCCGCGAACAGGTGACGCATGGCAGCGCCCGGGCGCTGGTGGTCAACGCCGGCAATTCCAACGCCTTCACTGGCTATCGCGGGCGCGAAGCGGTTGAGGCGATCATGGCGCAGGTCGCGGGCCATCTGGGATGCGCGGCGGGTGAGGTGTTCGTTTGCTCGACCGGGGTGATCGGGGTGCCGCTGCCCAAGGACAAGGCCCGCGCCGGGATCGAGGCTGCGATGCTGGCGGCGCCGTGCTCATGGGAAGAAGCTGCCAACACCATCGGCACGACCGACACGTTTCCCAAGGGTGCGATGGCCCAAGCAGTGGTCGACGGACGCACGGTAACGCTGGCCGCCATCATCAAAGGCAGCGGGATGATCGCCCCCGATATGGCGACAATGCTGGGGTACATTTTTACTGATGCGGCGGTTGAACCCAACTTCCTCCAAGCGCTGCTTTCGGCCGCCAATCAGTCGACTTTCAGCTGCATCACAGTTGATAGTGACACATCGACCAGCGATACTGTGCTGGCTTTCGCCACCGGCAAAGCGGGCAACGCCTCCCTTGCC
>JBKJTN010000106.1:0-25259 GCA_046590275.1 Novosphingobium sp. | reverse complement strand
TCAACGGGCAACCAGCAACAGGATCATTGCGCCCAGCAGCATGCCGCGCGTCACCCCTCTCATGGATAATTGCCGGACCTGTTCGTATTGTCGCGAGGGTCAAGAGACCTTTGCGATTTTCCCGGCTTTAAGTATCTGAAAATGTGGTGGACACACTTGGGTTCGAACCAAGGACCCGCTGATTAAGAGTCAGCTGCTCTACCAACTGAGCTATGCGTCCATTCCGGCGTTTCCGCAGAAAGTCCCGAATCGTGGGGAGCGCTTCCTATAGCCATTGTTTACGGCGATGGAAGGGATTTCAGCTCGCTAGTGCGCGCCCGCGTTTGCTCCACCGGTCGACTGCCATAATCGTGCCCACGCAGATCATGTTGGTCATCATTGAAGAGCCTCCGTGGCTGATCCATGGCAGCGGAATACCCACCACCGGGGCTAGGCCCATGACCATCATCATGTTGATCGCCATGTAGAAAAAGATCGTGAAAGTCATCCCTGCCGCGAGCAGGCTGGAAAATCGATCGGGCGCACGGCGCGAAACCCCCATGCCCCAACGCAGCACCCACAGGAAGACTGCCAAGACGAACAGTCCGCCCAAGATACCCCATTCTTCCGCCATGGTGGCAAAGGCAAAGTCGGTATGCGCCTCGGGCAAATATTCTAGGTGGCTTTGACTGCCATTGCCGAACCCTTTGCCCCAGATTCCGCCCGATCCAATTGCGATCTTCGACTGTGTGATATGGTACCCTTTACCCAGCGGATCCATTTCGGGATCGAGAAAGATCGTGACCCGTCCTTGCTGATAAGGTTTGAGCAGAAAGTTGAACGCAAGCGGCACCGCTAAGGCCACGGCTGCACCCACTCCGGCAAACCACGCCATAGGCAGCCCGGCGAGGAAGATCACCACCCCCGCACCGAATGTGATGGCAAGGCCAGTGCCAAGATCGGGCTGCGCCATGACGAGCAGCGCCGGCACTCCAACCAAGGCTCCGGCAGGTAGCAGCGCGCGCCAGCTTTTGGTCATTGCCGGGGGCAGGGCATCATAGAATTTGGCCAGCGCAAGCACGATCCCTGGCTTCATCAGTTCGCTGGGCTGCAGCTGCATGAAACCCAGGTTGAGCCACCGCTGGCTGCCGCCGCTAACCTTGCCGATCACTTCAACCAAGACCAGCATCACCACCAGAGCCCCATAGATTGGAAAGGCCACCTGCTTGAAGAAATCGCGTGAGAAGCGTGAGATGACGAAGGCCATCATCAGGAACACCGCGAAGTGAATCTCGTGCAGTAAGGCCCACGGCTGCATGTGTCCGCCGGCCGCTGAATAGAGCACCACCGAGCCGAAAGTGTTGAGCGCAAGCAACGGTATCAGCACGTGCCATGGTTCGCGTGCGATCGCTTCGGGAATGATCCGGCGGTTCATGGCCGCGTTGGATCCGGGCTGGCAATTGGGCCTGGGTTGAGTCCAGAGCTGGGTGTCGAGATGGGCAACGCGTCATGCGGTTTCGCCGCACTCGACTGTGGTTCTTCCGGCCGCGTTGTTGGGGAGTTGCTAGGTGGGCTCTCGATCGGTGTTTGAGCGCTGTCGGCCTGCTTTATCGCGGCCTTGACCGCCTCGTCATCGCCAACCTTGGGAGCCGAGGTACCGTACTGAGATGCGTATAGTTTATACTTGGCTTCCATGCGTTCGCTTGGCGTACCGCCCCACGAGCTCTCCAGCACGGCCAGCCCTTCCATGGCTTTGGCCGGATCGAACAGATAGGTCATCACGTCGCGCGCAATCGGCGCGGCGGCACGTGCACCGAACGTTCCGTGCTCGACAATCACCGACATGGCGTAGCGCGGTGCGTCGGTTGGCGCGTAGCATACGAACAGCGCATGATCGCGCGACTTCCAATCGCCGACATGGCCGCGACTGACCAAGGCCCGGACCTGCGCAGTGCCGGTTTTACCAGCCATACGAATGCCGCCGATATCGATCCGGCTGGCGCCCGCGGTGCCTGCGCCGTTGACCACGCGAAACATTCCTTCGTGTGCGACTGCGAGCTGCTCTGGCGAAAACGGAAAGGCGGGTCCGAGTGCCATTTCCTGGCCAAAAATGAGCGACGGCGTGAGGTTTTTGCCCGAGGCAATGCGCGCGGTCATGACCGCAAGTTGCAGCGGTGACACCGAAACATAGCCCTGACCGATCGAGGCATTAAGCGAGTCTGCCGCGCTCCAGGCCTGCTTATAGCGGCGCATTTTCCACTCGGCATCGGGAATGGTGCCATAGCGCTGCGCGGCCCCCGGCAGTTCAAATTTCTGACCCAGACCGAGTTGGCGCGCAACCGGCGCTATGGCATCGTAACCGACCCGGCGCGCCATGCTCCAGAAATAGGTGTTGCAGCTGCGCTCAATCGCGGTGCGCATATCGACTGATCCATGCACCGCGTCGCAGCGGAAATAGCGGTTTCCAAGTTGGTAGCCGCCGGCACAATTCACGCGTTCGTCGGGATCGACACCGTGCAATTGCAAGGCCAGGCTGGCCATCGGTTTCAAGGTCGAGCCGGGCGGATAGAGCCCGCGCAGGGCCTTGTTCAACAACGGGATATGATCGTCCTCGTTGAGCATTTTCCACTGCAAGCGGCCGATCCCGCCGGCAAAGCTGTTCGGATCGAACGCGGGCATTGAAACCAACGCAAGGATACCGCCCGTTTGACAGTCGATCACCACGACTGCGGCGGATTCCAGCCCGATGCGGCGGGCGGCAAAATCCTGCAACTCGGAATCGATGGTCAGTTTAATGGGCTTGCCCGGAATATCGTCGCGGTGATCCAGATCACGGACAAATTTGCCCGTTGCGGTCACTTCGACCCGCTGGGCGCCAGGCGTGCCCCGCAGCAACTGTTCGAAATGCTTTTCCAGTCCGTCCTTGCCGATTTTGAAACCCGGAGTGACCAGCAGCGGGTTTTTCTCCGCCTCGTAATCCTTGGCTGAAGCCGGGCCAACATAACCCGCGAGATGCGCAACCGAAGGCCCGGTCGGGTACCACCGGGTAAAGCCCTGCTGTACAATCACTCCCGGCATGTCGGGCAACCGCACCAGCACTTTGTCATACTGTTCAGGATGGAGTCCTGAAGTTACCTCGATCGGCTGGTAACCGTGCGCCTTGTCAAGCTTGTCCTGCAGATCCTGCAACTGTACCGGGGTGAAGTTGAGCAGTCGCGCAAGTTCGGCCACGGTACCATCGGCATCGACCAGTCGCTCAGGAATGATATCGATCCGAAATTCGATCCGGTTGCTTGCGAGCTGCGTGTTGTTGCGATCAAGAATCGCACCGCGCCGGGGCGGCACCAACGAAAGGTTGACGCGGTTGCTCTCGGCCAAAGTCTCGTACTTGGCGTTTTGGACAAATCCGATCCAGCCCATGCGCGCCGCGAGCAGCACGCCAAGCCCAGTTTGCAGGCCGCCGATTAACACCGAGCGGCGATTGAAACTGTTGCTCAGTGTGCCCGAACTGGTGTGCTGCGGCTCCCCGAACATAGCTATATCGACCGGATTGGGATCAACCGGAACCGGTCGGCCAGCCCGACTAGCCGGGCCGCCACCGGGTAAGCAAAAACTGCCAGCGCCAACTGAGGCACCAAAACTGCCGGACTTGCCGCGCCACCGGCTAAGTTGGCGAACTGCATTGCGAAAAACAGATAGCCACCGATGAACGCGCTGGCCACGGCCCAATTGAGCAGAAAGCCGCGCCACGGGAACCGATGCTCAAGGAAATCCAACGCGATCATAGCGACCGACCACAACACCACGGCTGAACCGATGGGTTGCCCGCTGAACAGATCGTCGAACATCCCGAGCGGCCAGCCGGCCCAGACCGGAAACAGCCCGGGGCGCAGCTGCTGCCAGCCGACCAGTAGCAGGAACCCGAACGGCGGAAGCACTGGGGCCGAGGCGATCACCGGCCAGATCGGCGATAAACTGCCGAGCATAACCAGCAGCCACGGCGTTGCCAGCGCCAGCACCGGTGAGGCGGTGCGGTTAATGCGCGGCTTGCCAAATTCGCGCAAAAAGCCAAATTCGCGCAATAAGGATGACAGCGGGGGTGGCATCACCGCTTTCCGGTGGGCGCCGCGCGGGAGGGAAGGGCGGCAACGGCGGCCGCGACTGCTTCATCAAACAGCGGCTCAACAGCGACAAATTCGGTTTGGCCGGGATCGCTCAGCGGGCGGGCGATGGCGCCGTCGGGGGTCAGCGAAACGACTACAGCAATGGCTTCGCCCGGGCGGTAGATCCCGCCCGACCCAGAGGTGACAATGGCATCGCCCGGTTTAAGTGGATTGAGCCCGGTGGTGCTGAGGCGGATCAGGACCGTGCCATTGCCCAAGCCATTGGCATAGGCCTGAATCCCATCGCTGGCGCGGCGCGCGGGGATCGAACTGTCAGGATCAGTGACCAACAGCAGCCGCGCACTGCTGCGTCCTGTCTCAATCACCCGGCCGATCAAACCAAGCGGCGAGCGCACCGCCATGCCAACTTGAACGCCTTGATTGGTGCCGGCGCCGATTGTTGCGAAGCGGCGGGTTGAGGACGAAGTAGAGCCAATCATTCGCGTCACCACTACGGGTCGCTGATCGTCTTTGGTAAGTGCCAGCATCGCCTTTAAGCGATTGTTCTCTTCGCTGAGCGCCGCCTGCTCGGCCAGTTTGACCCGCGATTCAGCCACTTCGCGTTCAAGCCGCGCGACCCGCGCGCCCGAAGTGAAATAGCCCGACAGCACACTCCACAGGTTTTGACTGCCGGTGCGAGCACCGGCCACAGCTTTAGCGGCTGGTGCAGTGGTGTCTTGTGCGGTGGTGCGCAGGCCCGAAAAAGCCCCAGCATTACCGGTCGACACAACCAGCAGAACCACTCCAACGAGCAGCCCTATGATCGCCGCGAGGTATCCGAAAAAATTGCCGTATTGCGCCCGGCGGGAATGCCCCGGGCGGCGATTGTTCGGCGCCGCCATCGGGGGTTACTCCTTCAGAAAGGCTGCGCGCGTCATCTGTCCTGAACTCAGGCCGTCATCAGCACGCCGCGGAACATCGGGTCTTCCATCGCCCGGCCGGTGCCCAGCGCAACACAGGACAGCGGGTCTTCGGCGACGCTCACGGGCAGTCCAGTTTCTTCGCGCAGATATTCGTCCAGACCCCTGATCAACGCGCCGCCACCGGTCAGCACAATACCTTGGTCGACAATGTCAGCAGCCAGTTCTGGCGCGGTGTTTTCCAATGCGATGCGCACCCCTTCGACGATTGCCCCGATGGGCTCGCTGAGCGCTTCAGCCAGATTGGCCTGGGTGATGGTAATTTCCTTGGGCACCCCGTTGACCAGGTCGCGGCCCTTGATCTGAATCGATTCGCCCACACCGTCGGCGGGCATCATGGCGATTCCATAATCCTTCTTGATCCGCTCAGCCGTGGCTTCGCCGATCAGCAAATTGTGGTGGCGCCGCACATAGGAGACGATCGCTTCGTCCATCTTGTCTCCGCCGACGCGGACTGAGGTGGTGTAGGCCAGCCCACGCAGCGACAGCACCGCGACTTCGGTGGTGCCTCCGCCAATATCGACCACCATCGAGCCGATTGGCTCGGTCACCGGCATATCGGCGCCGATTGCGGCCGCCATCGGCTCGAGGATGAGGTAAACCTGGCTTGCCCCGGCGTTGGAAGCGGCATCGCGGATCGCGCGGCGTTCAACCGAGGTAGAACCCGAGGGCACGCAGATGACGATTTCAGGGTAGCGAAACAGGCTGCGCTTGCCGCCGTGAACCTTGCGGATGAAGTATTTGATCATCTCTTCGGCGACTTCGATATCGGCGATGACCCCATCGCGCAGCGGGCGGATGGCTTCGATGCTGTCAGGTGTCTTGCCCATCATCATCTTGGCCTCATCGCCCACGGCCTTGACCCGCTTGATCCCGTTGATGGTTTCGATGGCGACCACCGACGGCTCATTCAGGACGATCCCGCGATCCTGGACATAGACCAGCGTATTGGCCGTCCCCAGATCGATTGCCATATTCTGGGCGCCGAATTTCAAGAATCGAGACAGGAAGGAGGCCATCAAAATTTCCATAAACTTGTCAGCCACTTACCGCGAAATCCCGCAGTAGCGTTGGGCCGGTAGTTGGGCGAGAATGCCGCGTCCTTAACCCAAGCATTGTGCAAAGGCCAAAAATTTGTGTCGAATGATTGTATAAGTCATTCTGCTTGTCTCGAATTCCCTGCACTTCATCGCTAGGGTGCGACCATGCCAAGTATTCGCCGCCTCCCCGAAGCTCTCGTCAACCGTATTGCCGCGGGCGAAGTGGTTGAGCGTCCGGCTGCGGCGCTCAAGGAACTGGTCGAGAATTCGATCGACGCGGGGGCGAGCGCCATATCCGTCAGGCTTACCGGTGGCGGGCTCGATCTGATCGAAGTGACCGACGATGGCTGCGGGATGGATCCGGCCGAAATCGCCCTCGCGCTTGAGCGGCATGCCACATCCAAACTGCCCGATGAGGCGATCGAACTGGTCGCCACGCTCGGGTTCCGGGGCGAGGCCTTGCCCTCGATTGCCAGCGTTTCGTTGCTCACTGTCGAAAGCCGCCCGCGAGACGGCGCAGAAGGCTGGCGGCGCGTGATCGATCATGGCGAGCTTGTCGGCAATGGTCCCGCCGCGTTGCCGCCCGGCACCAGGATCCGGGTCGAGCAACTGTTCGGCAAAGTGCCGGTGCGGCGCAAGTTCCTGCGCTCGGCGCGCAGCGAATATGCAGCTTGCCTTGATGTCGTGCGGCGGCTCGCGATGGCCCGGCCCGAAGTTGGTTTCACACTTGAGCATGATGGGCGGCGGGTGCTGGCGGTCCAGCCGGGCGAGGAACTGGCCGAACGGGTTGCGCTGATTGTCGCGCGCGAACTGGCCAGCGACGGGGTGGCAATCGACGTCCAGCGCGAGATCGGTGACGGGTTTGCCCGATTGACCGGGGTGGCGGGCCTGCCAACCTACAACCGCGGGGTCGCCGATCACCAGTATCTGTTCGTCAACGGCCGACCCGTGAAGGACCGGCTGCTGATTGGCGCAGTGCGCGGCGCCTATTCCGATATGCTGGCGCGTGATCGCCACGCGGTGCTGGCATTGTTCCTCGATGTGCCGCCGCAAGAAGTCGATGTGAATGTCCATCCGGCCAAGACCGAGGTGCGTTTTCGCGACCCGGCCTTCATCCGCGGTTTCCTGGTCAGCGGGTTGCGCCATGCGCTGGAAGGGGCTGGACAGCGCAGTGCGCAGGCGCCGTCCGCGGCAGCGATGGGCAATTGGCAGGCAGAGCCGATTTCCCCGGCGCAGTCGTCATTGGGAGCCCTGTTCGCGCGGGAGTATTCGGCGCCGACATCGCGGGTTGCCGAAGCCGGGCAGACGTGGCGCGGCTATGAAGCGGCGATCATGATTCCCCCATCCGCCCGGGCCGAGGAAGCAACTGCCGATACTGCCGACTATCCGCTGGGCGTCGCCCGCGGGCAGGTAGCCATGACCTATATCATCGCCGAGGCCGCCGACGGCCTGGTGATCGTCGATCAGCATGCCGCGCATGAGCGGTTGGTGCTCGAGCGCCTCAAGGCCGCCGGGGCAGGGGATAATATGGCCGCCGCGCAGGCTTTGCTGTTGCCTGAAGTGGTCGAACTCGACGAGCCCTCGTGCGACCGGCTTGAAGAACGTGCGGGCCAGCTGGCGGAATATGGACTGGCGCTTGAACGGTTCGGACCAACCGCGATGCTGGTCCGGGCGGTTCCTGCTGTGCTGGGCAAGGGCGATGTCCAGGCACTGGTTCGCGATATTGCCGATGACCTGGCCCAGAACGGCCCAACTATTGACGGTGGCTCGTTGCTGCTGGGCGAACGGCTCGATCTGGTGCTGGCGACGATGGCGTGCCATGGCTCGGTCAGGGCCGGACGGGTGCTGAGCGTAGCGGAGATGAACGCGTTGCTGCGCGAAATGGAAGTCACCCCGCGCTCGGGTCAGTGCAATCATGGGCGTCCGACCTGGGTCAAGCTGGCGCATGGCGATATCGAAAAGCTGTTTGGGAGAAAATGATGCGCGCTGTTCTGTTGATTCTGGTCTTGGCCCTGACTGCGTGCGGGAAGAGCGACGAACAGCGCAAAAAGGAAGATGCCCGTGATGTCGCCATGGTAAAGGCCGTGCAGAATCGTCTGCCGCCGATCGAGCTTGTGGTCCTGCAATCCCTGCTGCCGGCCGACCGAGGCCGGATAGACGCTGTCGGTGGGCGCTGCAGTTATGCGAGGGCGAGGCCCGATGCGACCGATCCGGTCGCGGTGACCGTGGGCAGTTTCGGCTGGATCAAAATCACCGACGAGCTGTTGAAACTGGCCGCCGACACCGGAAGCGAGGCCGGTCCGGCAAATACTTGGACCCATTATACCGGCCGCGAAATATCGCTGCGTATCATGCCCGGCGAAGCTTCGGGCGCACCTGCGAATTCTGCAGCCATGCGCCGATCGGTGCGGATAGTCGTGCGCGATAGCTGGGACCGGGTAATCCTGACCGAAAATCTGGTTCAGGCCTGCAAAACCTGATCGACGCGAACCTGGATCAGTCCAATCGAGCGGAAGCTCATCACCATTACATCATCCTGATTATAGACCCGGATGATTGATTTGAAGCTGCCCATCTCCGGGCGTGATCGGCTGCGGGTCTTCTCCAGCAGTTCGGTTTCGATCCGCAGCACATCGCCGGGATAAACCGGCTTCAGCCAGCGCAATTCATCGTGTCCCGGTGAGCCGAGGCCGGCCTGCTGGCGGGTGCCCATATTGTCGACCAGCATCCGCATGGTCATCGCGCAGGTGTGCCAGCCGCTCGCGGACAGTCTGCCAAAATGTGTCTTGGCGGCAGCGGCATCGTCGAGGTGGAAGGCTTGCGGATCGTACTTGCTGGCGAATTCGACCACCTCTTCGCGGGTCACCTCATAGCGGCCAAAGCTGGCCTTGGAGCCGACTTCAAGATCTTCAAAATATTGCACGCATTCGCCTCCGCTCATTTAACCGTGCGATTAAATGAGCGGAGGCTGGAGGTCAATGTCCGAGCAAAACCCTAATGTCCCAGCGAAAACCGGGCGAACAGCGTGTAGCCCATCGGGTTCTTGCCATAGGCAGCATCAAGCGCGGCCGGCTTGGCATAGGCCGCCACCGATCCGCCCAGCGCCAGCTCGACCGGCCCAAGCGAGACCCGCCGCGCATAGCCCAGCTGGAACTTGCTGACCCGGAAAGTCACCTCGTGCAGCGGGTCGGAATCGTCGGGAAACAGCTCGTCATTGGCAACGTTCTCGACGCGGCCAAACAGCGTGTTGTGCTGATCGATGTTCCAGTTCACTTCGCCCAGCCAGGCAGTGAGCGTTTCGCCCGGCACACGATCCTTCGCGCTGAACGCCAGCATGGCAGATAGCCCGCCACCGCTCGCATAGTGTGCCGAGGCAGTGAAACGGTGCTCGTCCTCGCCCGGATGGAGCGCTTCGGGCTGCTTTATCTCGCCGTAACTCGCCTGAAGTGACCAGTCGGGCGAAGGATTGAACGTGGCGCGGGCCGACCAGCTATCCAGCTTGGGCGTTTCGATGTTCCAGCGCTGCTCGTCGGGTTCCGCCCCGCGAAAGGCCGATGCCTCAAGCTGGAAGTGATCGGTGGAAATCCCGGCAGTGACTACGCCATAGGTGATGTGAGTGGAGTCAAACCAGTGATGGGTGATCGGCGGTTCGGGATTATAGCTCGCCGAACCCCGGTGCATGAACGCGCTGGGCCCGAGCGCGGGCTCACCCACCGGGCCGCCATAGAGGAACAGGCTGGCGTTGTCTGACAGGTTGATGTCGATCCGCGCGGCCAGCTCCATGAACAGATCGTGGGGATGCTGGCGATCGACCAGCGGCTCGCCGCGCGATGTCTCTCCGGTCGCGAACAGATTGGGATAGCCGCTGCTGTCCATCGCCGGCTCCAGGCTGAACATCGATTTCAGCTGGACCTTGCCCCAGCCGGTTTCCTTTTCGGCCGTGACCATCCCCATCGTGGTGACATAGAATTTGTCATCGCCGCGCGGACCGGTGGCTTTGGTATATTGTGCCGATGCAGTGCCGTGGATCATCACCATCCAGTCATCGCCGGGCATGAGGTGGATCCCGTGCATCGGCCCTTCCGCGCCCGGGAGCCGAGCGGTGCCGGAGCCGTCGGCGTAGGCGGGCCGGGCGGCTCCGTCATCAGTCATCGCATCCGCAGCGCCCATGTTGTGGCCCGAATGATCGATCGGCATAGGTGCCGGAGCTGGCGCCGGAGTTGGAACTGGAGTTGGCGCTGGCGCCGCTGTTGGCTCAGGCATCGGCATCGTGTGCCCGCTATGATCCTGCGCCATGGCAGGAGAAGATAGTGCTGTGGCGCCAGCGAGCGCCATGAGAAGGGTAAGTTTCATCAAACTGTCCTGAATCTGAGAGCAAATACACTCCCTCGGCGGGAGTGGTGCGATCCACTCAGAACTGCGGAGGAGGCGTCTCGGGTCCAGCAGTGGCATGGGGGCTGCGATAATCGCCGACCGGAAGGCCCCGCGGCTCAACGAAGACAAACGGACTAGCTGGCACGGCGATGGCCGCCACCGGGCTGATGCAGCCTATGCATTCGTGTTTGACCTTTGAAGTTTCGCTGACCGGCGCGGAGTGATGCCCGTCGCCGTGGCCAGGCGCGCTCATCGCCATGTGATCATGCCCGGCAACCGGCAGCGCCGGGGCTGCGAGGCACAGGATCAGGAGGGACATCAATATACGGCGGAACATACTTTGAATTGTAAGCGCTGCGCCTTGGGATGTCCAATCACACATTGAACTTGAAGTGCATCACATCGCCATCCTGAACGGCATAGGTCTTGCCCTCCTGGCGCAGCTTTCCGGCATCCTTGGCCCCGGTTTCGCCGCTCAGTGCGATGTAATCGTCAAACGCAATGGTTTCAGCCCGGATGAAGCCGCGCTGCATGTCGGAGTGGATTTCGCCCGCTGCATCCGGGGCCGTGGCGCCGCTGTGAACGGTCCAGGCCCGCGCCTCCTTGGGGCCGACCGTGAAGAAGGTCAGAAGGTGGAGCAGATCATAGCCTGAGCGGATGATCCGCGCGAGGCCGGTCTCATGAAGGCCCATTTCCTCAAGGAACACCAGCCGCTCGTCCGGCTCCATCCCAACCAGCTCGCTCTCGATCGCGGCAGAGACGATCACCGCATTGGCACCTTCGGCCTTGGCCTTTTCAAACACCCGTGCGGTGTAGTCATTGCCGGCAGCGGCGGATTCCTCTTCGACGTTGCAGACATACAGCACCGGCTTTGCGGTGAGCAGCTGGGCCTGTTTGAAGACCCGCTCCTCTTCCTCGTCCTTGGGCTTGGTCAGCCGGGCCGGTTTGCCCTCGCGCAGCAGGTCGAGCGCCTGGCCCAGAACCGAGGCGATGATCTTGGACTCCTTGTCGCCCTGCGCCGACTTCTTTTGCGCGGCGGGAACCCGCTTTTCCAGGCTTTCGAGATCAGACAGCATCAGCTCCGTCTCAACCGTTTCGGCATCCGAAACCGGGTCGATCTTGTTCTCGACGTGCTGGATGTCGTCATTTTCAAAGCAGCGCAGCACGTGGATGATCGCATCGACTTCGCGGATATTGCCAAGGAACTGATTGCCCAGACCCTCACCCTTGGAAGCGCCGCGCACCAGGCCCGCGATATCGACAAAGCCGAGCTGGGTCGGGATGATTTTTGCGCTGCCGGCAATCGCCGCGAGCTGATCGAGCCGCGGATCGGGCACGCCGACATTGCCGACGTTGGGCTCGATCGTGCAAAACGGATAATTCGCCGCCTGTGCTGCCTGTGTTTCGGTCAGCGCGTTGAACAGCGTTGACTTGCCCACGTTTGGAAGCCCGACGATACCGCATTTGAAACCCATTATTCGCTCCTGCGCGCTGGCGTTTGCCGCCATAGCGGGCGCCCATAGCGGGGCGACGACCGTTTGACCAGTTTCACCGAATTTTCAGTCTTGGCGTGTAGGTCAGCCAACATGAAAAAGACCATCTTTCTTCCCGCATTGCTGCTGTTGGCTGGTTGCGCTGACAGTCCGGCTGAGAATTTTTCCAAGGCCCAGGACGCTTTTGCCCGCCATGATTACCCGGTGGCGCGCGTGACCATAGCCTCGGCGCTGGCAAAACAGCCCGGCGATCGAGCCATGCTTCTGCTCCAGGCCCGTACCCTGCTGGCGCTGGGTGACGGCGAGGGGGCGGGATCCGCGCTTGAAAAGCTGATCGGCACAAGCCCCGCAAAAGCCGAGCTGGCCGAGCTTTCGGCGGAAGCTGCGCTGCTGCGCGAGGCACCCGATTTAGCGCTAGCGGTGCTTGGGGATGCGAATTCGGTTGAAGCCGATCGATTGCGGGCGCTCGCCGCAATCCAGCAGCGCGATACGGCAAAAGCGGGTGATTATTTTGCAAAAGCCATGGCGGCGGGCGGAAATGCACGGGTATTTGCCGATTATTGCCGGTTCCGGTTGACGGCGGGAGACGTTGCCGGGGCGAAAGAACTGGCCGATCGCGCGGCCAAGGCGTCTCCCGATGGCATCGACACACTGCTGGTCGGCGGATTGCTGGCGCTGCGCCAAGGCGATCTCAAGAAGTCGTTGGAACTGTATGACCGCGCCGCGAAGCTATATCCCACCAGCCTTGCGGCCCTGACCGGCCAAGCAGCGGTGCTGGGCGATCTGGGGCGTTTCGATCAGATGGAGGCCGCACTCGCCCGCGCATCTGCCTTTGCTCCCAAGGATCTGACCGTGGTCTATCTGACCGCCCGCGCTGCCGCAGCGCGAAAGGATTGGTCCGCCGTGCGGGCCGCCGTCCAGCCGATCGAGGCCGGGCTGCCACAACAGGATCCGATCCGGCTGCTGTATGGCGAAGCGCTGTTGCGATTGGGGCAAAGCGAATTGGCGATGGCTCAGTTCACGCCGATGACCCGCAGCGGGCCGGGCGCAAGGCTCGCGGTGCGGCTGCTGGGCGAGGCGCAACTGGTCAGCGGCGATGCGCAGTCTGCGCTCGCCACGCTCCGGCCGCTGGCACTGTTGGCAGATGTCCGGCCCGAGGAATTGAGCCTCATCGCCAAGGCTGCCAAGTTAAGCGGCGATCCGCAGGCCGCCAGCTTGGCGCCGCTTGCCATAACGCCCGCTGCCCGGGCACTGGGAACTGATCTGGCCGATGCCGATGCCGCCATGCGCCGAGGCAGCTGGGCCCGGGCTGCGGCTGCCTATGATCGGATATTGGCTATGACCGACGGGCGCAATGTCCTGGTGCTCAACAATATGGCCAATGCCCAGCTGATGCTTGGTAACAATGCCAAGGCGCTGGAATTTGCCGAGCGAGCGCTGAAACAGGCGCCGGATAACCCCTCGGTGCTCGATACACTGGGCTGGGTGCGCTTCAAATCAGGCCGCGATCTGGACGAAGCAAAACGCCTCCTTCGCCTTGCGGCAAAGAAGGCGCCAGCCAACGTCGCGATTGCCGCGCACCTCGCCGAAGCGGAGCGCGCGGGAAACTGATTTCAGGCGTAAGCCGGGCGGAAAGCCTTGGCCGGGACTATGCGGCGGCGGCGTAGCAGCGCTATGGCAGCGATACCGCCCAGCATCATGCCGAGCACGCCGGGTTCAGGAACCGACGTTCCGCCAGTGCTTGTCATAGTACCTTCGCCGCTGGCGGAAGTAACGTTGCCCGCGCCGGTGATCGACTGATACCGCACGAAGAAGTCACTCAGCGTGAGCGAGCTGATCGGCGAGGAGAAGTTGAGCGTGAAGCTGCCGGTGCCGCTTTCACCCGTGGTCAGCCCGCCGCTGCCGCCGCCGGCACAGCTGCCCGTTGCCGCATCCTTGAAGCAGACATCGACGTTGCCAATCCCGTTGGGATAGTTCGAATTTAGCGTCGTATAGCTGAACGCCCCGGTGGAGGTGGCGCTGGAAATCGTCGGATCGGTGTTGAAGGCGAAGCTCGATATCCGCGAGGTCAGCGGATCGCTGGTGGTGTTTGCAACGCTGTAGCTGAAAGTATAGCTGGTCGCGCTGGTGCTGGTCAGGGTGAAAGTTGTGGATGCCGTCAGCCCATTGATCGTGGTGCCATCGGAAAAGCCATTATAATTGAAGGTGTAGCTCTGTCCGACACTGGAAGGATCGAGCGTGATCGGATCGGCGAGCGCCGGGGTGGCAGCCAATGCAAGGCCGGCTGCTGCTACAAGCGGCAGGATCTTCAAAGATAGCGACATGGATTCCCCCCATAAAAAGCGTGGTTTACGCATTGTGACGCAATCCACGTGCCAAGTGAGGGTCTTCGCGTGTTACAGTGGTTAACGAGCAAATCGCGCGGGACGATTTGTAAACAGGTCCGACAGACTTTGGCTATTCCGCCTGGCGTAGCGACACATCGTTCATGAACCGCGCATCATCACCCTTGGCCAGCCACTCCGCCTCGGCTGAAATAGCGCCCAATGTATCCGCAAGCGCATCCAGCTCGGATTTGGCGTAGTTACCCAATACGTAGTTAGTGACCCGGTCCTTGTGACCCGGATGGCCGATGCCGATGCGCACTCTCCGGAAATCGGGGCCGATGTGCTGATCGATCGAGCGCAGACCGTTATGTCCGGCAGTGCCGCCGCCCTGCTTCACCTTGACCTTGAACGGGGCAAGGTCGAGCTCGTCGTGGAACACCGTCAGCGCATCGGGTTCAAGCTTGTAGAACCGCAGGGCTTCGCCCACGGCGCGCCCGCTTTCGTTCATGAAGGTGGCGGGTTTGAGCAGCAGGATCTTCACCCCGCCGATCCGGCCTTCCTGAACCCAGCCGGAGAACTTCTTGGCTGGCGGGCCAAAGCCGTGAACGTCAGCCAGCACGTCGGCGATCATGAAGCCGATATTGTGCCGGTGCATCGCATATTGCGGACCGGGATTGCCGAGGCCGACCCAGAGTTGCATGGCGGTAGTTCCCTCTCCCCGCCAGGCAGGGAGAGGGACTTATCCTCAACCCTCGGTGGGTGTTTCTTCGGCGTCACCGGCTTCGCTCTTCAGCGCAGAAGGTGCAACGATGGTCGCAATCGTGAAGTCGCGGTCGGTGATGGCCGAAACCGAACCTTCGGGCAGCACCACATGGCTGATGTGGATCGATGCGCCAAGATCAAGGCCGGTAACATCGATCTGGATGTCATCGGGGATCTTGCTGGCATCGCAGACCAGTTCCAGGCCGTGGCGCACGATGTTGAGCACACCGCCGCGCTTGAGGCCGGGCGAGGCCTCTTCGTTGATAAACAGCACCGGCACTTCGACGGTAACCTTGGCGTCCTTTGAAAGACGCAGGAAATCGACGTGGAGCGGACGCTCGTTAACGGGGTGGAATGCCACGTCTTTGGGGAGGGTGCGGATCGACTTGCCGCCAACTTCGACCATCACGATCGAGTTGGTGAAGTGACCGGTGCCAAGCTGGCGACGCAGTTCCTTCTCTTCGACATGGACCGCAAGCGGGGCTTCCTTGCCACCATAAATAACGGCGGGAACGCGGCCTTCACGACGCAATGCACGGGAGGCTCCCTTGCCTGCCCGATCACGCGTCTCAGCCGGCAGAGTATGAGTATCGCTCATCTGAACTACCTTTTCAAAACACTGTTTTCACAATTCGCCCGTCACGCCTCCAGGGATGACCATGACCGGGGAAGCGCGCGCCTCTAGAGGCATTACCGGCAAAAGGCAAGCTGGAGTGGAGGCGGGTAGCGGGTCGGGTTGGATTTACTCTTCGGGCACGAGGGGGGCGTAAATACAACTACTGACAGAATCAAAATTGACTGTTTCAGAACTGTCCGATTTTAGACCATCAATCCTTTGATACAGAATTCCAACTGATTGCCATATATGCCTTGCGCCGCGAATCTTGTTCCGGCTATGTTCAAACAATGGATGTAACATATAATCTTAACGGCGGGCTGAAGCCCACACTCAAGCGTTTCGCCGATCTAGGCGGCCCAGATTTTTACCCAACGCCTGGTTGGGCCACGCGAGCACTCGTTGAGAATGAGACCTTCGAAGGCGAAATTTGGGAACCGGCTTGTGGTAACGGTGCTATGGCTACGATCTTAGCCGAAGCTGGTAACCCGGTTTTTGCATCTGACCTATATGATCGGGGCTTCGGAGAAGTTGATATTGATTTTCTAAAGTCGGCTAGAACCTCAGACAACATCGTTACAAATCCACCCTACAATTCGGCGGAAGGGTTTGTTACTGCCTCTCTTCGCTTGGCCACCAAGAAGTTTGCGCTTCTTCTTAGGCTTGCATTTCTGGAAGGCGGCAACAGGCAAAGGACGATCTTTACCAAAAATCCTCCCTCGCGAGTATGGGTGTTTAGCGAGCGGATTACATTTTATCCAGCTGGTGCTGTTCAGAAGGGAAGTGGTACTACCGCGTACGCATGGTTTGTTTGGGATAAGGGGCACACAGGCCCAACTGAGCTTAAGTGGCTTCCACTCGGTTACAAGTCGCGAGATGGTGTTTACGAAGTGAGAAATCCGATGCTTCTTAAATAGCTCATACCGTACTTAGTCACTCTAAGACCATCAGCTGTTCTCTCTGCATAACCTTGAGTAAAAAGACTACGATTGCCCGGCTTGTGGGAAATGACATTTCCGACTATTTGGTGCCATAGCCTCTCGCGGGGCCTACTTGCGGACTGCTGGAGGTCTGTTGGTGTTAGTGGAATTAGTTCTGGTACTCTTTTTTTGATGTATTCGGTTGATGCGGCATTGCCATAACATTCGGCTGCAATCTTAAGTGCTAAAATTCGAGCTTCAGATTCACGAAGTCTATCTTCTTTCTGTCGAGGAAGGTGACCATATTCGTATTGCTCACCACGTCGCCACGCGATACCTGTTCGTGGTACGCGAAGACCTTCGATCACTTGGTCCAGTGCTTCCTCAATTTCATCCGGAATCACCGTCGCCGAAGGTAGATAAACAGTGGAAGTCGCTTGCGGATGTCCGTCATAGTGACGAAGGTCGAATGATATTGCGTTACCTATCATAAACGAGGCAACCATATATAAGTCCAACTCGTCTTCCTCGTTGTCGGGATGCAAAGCGAAGCAATGAATATCGCGCCAAAAGATTGCTTGTGGCGTCACGTCATAGATTGCTTGTTTAGCCAATCGGTGCACCGATGGAGGCAATTTTTTCATGGCTGACGGTTTACAACTTCTGCAGAAATACAGGCATATCGATTACCTTTATCGTCATACCGCTCTTCAACTCCGGGAGTTAAGTCGAGATACCATCGTGCCTCTATTGGACACGAGCCTTTTGCACTTTCAATATCCGTGCTGAACTCTATGCCGCGTTTGACCTGCGGAAGATTTCCCGGGTAGGCCTGCACCGTGGGCCAGTTTCCGCCGTTCTTAGGAATGCTGCCCCATATTTCCTGAGATGCAACTTGTTTCAGAGCATCCTCTTTTGTTTGATATTTCAATTCTTTGCGATGGAACGGTCCAAAACTTCGCATCTACCAAACCACCCCTCTCCGCTTTGATGCCGTATCTCAAGTGCGTTTGTCTATACTAAAAACGAGTGCGGCTAAGTTGACAAGATGAGCACCCCGGGCTCGAAGTGCGAGAGCAACACAATGTTAACCCTTAGTCTTCGGGTGAGCCTTAGGGCGACGGCCTTTGAACGCGGCTGCCTTCACGTCTAATATCCAATAATGGCTTTTGCTCTCATTGGGTAAACGGCAGCTCTGGCCCAACAACGGAAATTCAAACTGGGACTCGACCCGGAAGGTGTAAATCTGAATCAATCCTCCCCGTTTCTGAGAGGACTGCGTGGCTCAGGCTTTCATTCCGCTGCCCTATTGGAGACGGCGAACCTTGTAGCCGCGCGCGGCGAGCTGGGCTGGCAGTCCTTCTGTCCCCGCCAGGTGGAGCGCACCCACCGCGACCAGCGGCCGCGCACCCTGCTGAAGCATCGCAGCAAGCCGGTTCGTCCAGGCGTTGTTGCGGTCAGTCAAAAGCACCCGGTGGAGCTCTGGATCGGCCATCATGCCAGTTCGCGTTTCGGCTTCCAGTACTGCCATATCGCCGCTGCGCCAGGCTTTGCCGAGCCGGTCTTCGCCGGTATCCTGCGCCGCTTCGATCACTATCGCGGCCAGCAGATCGCGCTGTTCGGTCTCGGGCAGGGCGTCGAACAGGCCAAGCTGGACCGCGGCGCCTTCGAGTTCCTCGACCGGCTTGCCCGTGGCCGCGCGTAATATCTCGCGGTCGATCCCGAAATCGGCGTTGGCCTCCGCCTGGGCGGCATTGGCGATTGTCAGCGCAGCGGCCCAGGTTTCGGTTTCGCCGAACTGGCCGGGATCGAGTTTGAACTCACGCATCAGCGCCAGCAGCTGGGACCGGAGCGGAGGCGGCACCCGCGTATCGAGCGGCGGCAGGCCCGGGCTGGCAGCCAATCGCGCATAGATTTGCGCCAGCGCCTGCTGATTGTCGATATCGGCAATCTCCAGCACCAGCCGGTCCGATCCGGCCAGCGCTGCCTCCATTTGCACCGAGCGCCATTTGACCGGCGCGGGCAGGGCGTGGATCGTGCCGAACAGCCAGGCCCGTTCGCCGCGCTCGCCGGTGACTTCCCACAATGCCGGCGTCACCACTTCGCGCGGGGCCGGTTGGCAGGCGGCCAGGGCCAGCATCAGCAACAGGGCAGCGCGGCGGATCATTGCACCCGCGTGGTCACGATCCCAAGCCCGGTGAGCTGGTCCTGCACACTTCCCGGCCCGCCCAGATGCCCAGCGCCAACCGCGACAAAGCTGGTGCCAGGGCTGGCGAGCCGCGTTTTGATCCAGCTGGCCCAGATCCGGTTGCGGTTGGTCAGCAGCACGGCCACCATCTCGGGGTCGTCACCTGCGGCATTCATCAGCTCGGCGAGGCGCGCGGCGTCGCCTTCGCCCCATTCGCTGACGATCTCGTTCACATCGCGGCGCAAGGTGGGCAGTGCATCGATCACTTCGCCCAGGTAGCGCTGCTGAACCGGTAGCGGCAGCCCATCAAACAGCGCCAGCTGGTAATCGATCGTTTCCAGTGCCAGCCGGGGCCGCCCGCGCGCCTTGATCCGTTCGGCCAGCGCGCTTTCCACCCCGTTGCCGATCGCAAAGCCCTCGCGCATCAATGGCACTGTTGCCAGCACGACGGCGGCGTACCACGGCTTGTAGCTGTCAAAGCTGTCGAGCGGCAGGTTGAAACTGGCCAGCGTCGTCTCAAGCTTGGCCCGTTCGGGCGCAGAAAGCAGGCCGCGCAGGCTCGTTCCCTTGGGAAGGATTGCGCGGTTCAGCAGCGAGGCTTGCACCGTGCTGTCCCCCACTTCCGGAATTTCGGTGACCAGCTCGTCCGCGCTTCCCACCGCATCGGCCAGCGAACCGCCCAGCCAGTCCAGCCCCTCGGGCAGCAAATGGATCGTCCCGAACAGATAGATCGTCGTATCGGCATCGGCCACTTTCCACAGCGCCGGGCGCAGTGTTGGCAACGGCGCGGCGACAGCTGCGGGGGCAGGGGTGGCCGGGTTTTGCTGGGCCGGCGCTGAACTTGCAAGGCAAGCCGCAAGCAGCGCCAGCGCAGCGCGCAGTGGTTGGAGCAACAACTTCATGCCCCGCGCTATAGCCGAACATTTGCGCATTGCAGCATCGCTTATTGACCCTGTCCGGGCCATAAGCCAAAGGCCGCGAGATGGCCGAAAACGTATCGCCCCTAAGCTTTCAGGACATGATCCTGCGCCTCCATGCCTTCTGGAGCGCGCAGGGCTGTCTGATCCTTCAACCCTATGACATGCGGGTGGGGGCAGGGACGTTCCATCCCGCGACCACTTTGCGCGCGCTGGGGCCGGAACCGTGGAGCGCCGCCTACGTCCAGCCCTCGCGCCGGCCGACCGATGGGCGCTATGGCGAAAACCCCAACCGGCTCCAGCATTATTACCAGTATCAGGTGATCCTGAAGCCCAATCCGGCCAATCTGCAGGAGCTCTACCTGCAGAGCCTGACCGCGATCGGCATCGATCCGCTGGCGCATGACATCCGCTTTGTCGAGGATGACTGGGAGAGCCCTACGCTGGGCGCCTGGGGCCTGGGCTGGGAGGTCTGGTGTGATGGGATGGAAGTCACCCAGTTCACTTACTTTCAGCAGATGGGCGGGTTCGATTGCAAGCCGGTCGCGGGCGAGCTGACCTATGGGCTGGAGCGGCTGGCGATGTATATCCAGGGCGTCGATAATGTCTATGATCTGGCGTTCAACAGCAGCGGCGTCAGCTATGGCGAAGTGTTCCTCAAGAACGAGCAGGAATTCTCGAAATACAACTTCGAAGTGGCTGATACGCCAGCGCTGTTCGACGGGTTTGTAAAGGCCGAGGCGGAATGTATCCGCTGCATCGAGGCGGATATTCCGCTCGCCGCCTATGACCAGGCGATCGAGGCAAGCCACCTGTTCAACTTGCTGCAGGCCCGCGGCGTGATCTCCGTGCAGGAGCGCGCCAGCTACATGGGCCGGGTTCGCGATCTGGCCAAGGGCAGCTGTCAGAAGTGGATCGAGAAGAACACGCCCGAATGGGAAGCGAAATTCCCGGGGTGGAGCGCATGAGCGAACGGCCAGCCGCAGGCGCGACCGAAAAAGCGCGTGATTTCCTCCTCGAACTGCGCTCCGAGGAAATTCCGGCCCGGATGCAAGCGGGTGCGCGGGCGTCGCTGGAAAAGCTGTTCGTCGAGCAGATGACGGCTGCGGGCGTCAGCTTCGGCGCGCTCACCATCTGGTCCACGCCGCGCCGGCTGGCGCTGATCGCGCGCGATATGCCGCTGGCGACCGATGCGGTCAGTGAGGAACTGAAAGGCCCGAAGGTCGGCGCGCCGCCGCAGGCGCTCGAAGGGTTTCTGCGCAAGACCGGGCTCACCCAAAGCCAGCTGACCACGCGCGACGGGGTGTTCTTCGCCATTTCCGAAAAGCCGGGCCGCGCGACTGCCGACGTGCTGACTGAGGCAATTTCCGCGATCATCCGCGCCTTTCCGTGGCCCAAGTCGATGCGCTGGGGCGCTGCCTCGCTCAGCACCGAAAGCCTGCGCTGGGTCCGGCCATTGTCGGGAATCGTCGCACTGCTGGGTGATGATCTGGTCGAATGCGAAGTCGGCGGCGTGATGTCGGGCTATGCCACCGTGGGCCACAGGTTTCACCATTGCGGCGAGATCACCATTGGCAACGCTGCGGATTATGCAGAAAAACTGCGCGCCTGCCATGTGATCGTCGATCATGCCGAGCGGGAAGCGATTATCCGCACCGGCGCGGCCAAGGCTGCGGCGGACGCCGGGCTGGTGCTGGTCGAGGATGAAGGTCTGGTGATCGAAAACGCCGGCCTGACCGAATGGCCGGTGCCGCTGCTTGGCCGGTTTGACCCAGAATTTCTTGAGGTTCCACCTGAAGTTATTCAGCTAACCGCGCGGACCAACCAGAAGTATTTCACTTGCCGCAATGCTGATGGAAAACTTACCAACGCCTTCGTCTGCACTGCCAACATCGCGGCCGCCGATGGCGGCGCGGCGGTTGTCGACGGCAACCGCAAGGTGCTGGCCGCGCGGCTGAGTGATGCGCGGTTCTTCTGGGAGCAGGACCGGAAGAAGACGCTTGAACAGCACGCCGAGAAGCTGTCGAACATCGTGTTTCATGAGAAATTGGGGACACTAGCGAAGCGGGTTGAGAGGATCGCGACAATTGCTTCAGACCGGCTTCCTGAGTTGGTCGGTTGGCCCGAGGCCAAGGCTCGGGCCATGCAGCCAGAGCTTAAGAAGGCTGCTTCGATCGCGAAGGCTGATCTCGTAACCGAAATGGTCGGTGAATTTCCCGAACTTCAGGGCATAATGGGGTCTTATTACGCCCAAGGGTATGGATCGGAAATTTCCGAGGCTATCAGAGATCAGTACAAACCAGCAGGGCCGAATGACGACATCCCGAGCGGAGAGATTGGTACACTACTCGCCATTGCCGATAAGGCAGACGCTTTGTTCGGGTTTTTCTCGCGTGGAATGAAACCAACGGGCTCCAAGGATCCCTTCGCCCTTCGTAGGGCAGCGCTTGGTATCATTCGACTTGTGGTCGAGAACGAGCTTCGCCTGCCACTTATGTCACTCTTTAATGCGATAGACTGGGAGCGCATGTATGACGCCGATGGCGTTAGTTACGCTGACCCCAGCACAGAGATTGTCGATTTCCTTGTCGACCGCCTTAAAGTCCAACAGCGCGAGGCAGGCGTCCGCCACGACCTGATCGACGCGGTGTTTGCGCTGGGTGGTGAGGATGATCTCGTCCGCCTGCTCGCCCGTGTCCATGCGCTTCAGGCATTTGTTTCCACCCCGGACGGCACCAACCTGCTCGCCGGATACAAGCGCGCCGCGAATATCCTCAAGAAGGAGGGTGTTGACGTTTCTTCCCCCTCTCCCCGTGGGGGAGAGGGTCGGGGTGTGGGGGTTCCGACCTCCGTGGCGGCAGAACACCCCCACCCAACCCTCCCCCTCCAGGGGGAGGGCTCCAGAATTACGCTTTCCTACACCCCTGAAATTGCCGAAAAGGCGCTGATGGACGCACTCTCAACCGCTGGCCCCTCGGCCGCAGCTGCCGTGGCGGCAGAGGATTTTGCCGGGGCAATGGCTGCGTTGGCTTCGCTGCGCGCGCCTATCGATGCGTTTTTCGATAATGTCACGGTCAACGATGCCGATCAGGATAAGCGCACCGCGCGGCAGGCGCTGCTCGCGGCTTTTCGCGATGCGGTGCATAGTGTCGCCGATTTCTCGAAGATCGAGGGCTGAGCCATAAATGTGCAACCTGTCACTTTTCGCGGAGAAGTGACAGAAACGGAACGATAAATCGCGGGTTACACCTGGGTGACACCGTGTCACCTTTGTCACCCAGAGCAACGGGAAACTGCGCTACCATGAGTGACAAGGTTTACGCTTTCGGTGGAGGTGTCACCCAGAACGACCCGCGTGCTTCTGATCCAAGACAGCGCGACAAGACCATCGTCGGCGGCAAAGGCGCGAATCTGGCGGAAATGGCGGGGATTGGCCTGCCGGTGCCGCCGGGCTTCACCATCACCACCGAAGTCTGCGTCGATTATTTGGCCGGCAAGTCCGATCTTGGCGCAATGATGGCAGGCGATATCGCCGCGGCGCTCACCCACATCGAAACCGCCGTGGGCAAGAAATTCGGTGATGCAGCCGATCCGCTGCTGGTTTCGGTCCGCTCCGGCGCGCGGGTCTCGATGCCGGGGATGATGGACACTGTGTTGAACCTTGGCCTCAACGATCTGACGGTTGCAGGGCTGGCGGCAACATCGGGCGATGCCCGCTTCGCCTGGGACAGCTATCGCCGGTTCATCCAGATGTATTCCGATGTGGTGCTGGGGCTTAACCACCATCTGTTCGAAGATGCACTGGAAATCATCAAGGAAGATAACGGCTTCTTCACCGATATTGAGATGCAGGCTGATAATTGGCAGGCGCTGGTGAGCGAATACAAGGCGATTGTCCAAAGTCAGCTCGGCCGTCCGTTTCCGCAGGATGTGCAGGAACAACTCGCAGGCGCAATCGCTGCCGTGTTCGACAGTTGGGACAGCGACCGGGCCAAGGTCTACCGGCGGCTCAACGATATTCCGGGCGATTGGGGCACCGCGGTCAACGTGCAGGCGATGGTGTTCGGCAATATGGGCGACACTTCGGCCACCGGCGTTGCCTTCACCCGCGACCCGGCCACTGGCGAGCGGGCTTATTATGGCGAATGGCTGGTCAATGCGCAGGGTGAGGACGTGGTTGCCGGGATCCGCACACCCCAGTATCTGACCCGGCGCGCCCGCGAACTGGCGAATGCCAAGCCGCTCTCGATGGAAGAAGCCATGCCCGCCGCCTATGGCGAACTGGCCAAGGTGTTTGACCTGCTCGAGCTGCATTACAAGGACATGCAGGACATCGAGTTTACCGTCGAGCGCGGCCAGTTGTGGATGCTGCAAACCCGCAGCGGCAAACGCACGGCGAAGGCCGCATTGCGGATGGCGGTGGAAATGGTCGGCGAGGGCCTGATCGATGAACGCGCGGCGATCCTGCGGGTCGATCCGATGGCGCTCGATCAGATGCTCCACCCCACGCTTGATCCCAAGGCGCCGCGCGATGTGCTGGTGACCGGGCTTCCGGCATCCCCGGGGGCAGCATCGGGCGCGATTGTGCTCGATTCGGACCTTGCCGAAAAGCTGGCCGAGCGGGGCGATGCGGTAATACTTGTCCGAGTTGAGACATCACCTGAAGATATCCACGGAATGCACGCTGCGCGGGGTATTTTAACCGCACGAGGCGGGATGACTAGCCACGCCGCAGTGGTCGCGAGGGGCATGGGTCGGCCATGCGTTTCTGGCGCGTCGGGCGTCTCGATCGATATGGCCAGCAGGACCCTGCGGATCGGCAACCGCGAGTTGAAAGAAGGCGATATCATCACCCTCGATGGCGCGACCGGCGCGGTCATGGCCGGCGAGGTTCCGACCATCGAGCCGGAATTGGTCGGCGATTTCGGCATCCTGATGGGCTGGGCCGATCAGCACCGCCGGATGAAAGTGCGTACCAACGCCGAAACTCCTGCCGACTGCCGGATGGCGCGGCAATTTGGAGCAGAGGGCATCGGGCTATGCCGCACCGAGCATATGTTCTTCGATGCCAGCCGGATTTCCGCCGTCCGTCAGATGATCCTGGCCGAGGACGAGGCTGGCCGCCGCGCGGCGCTGGCCAAACTGCTTCCCGAACAGCGTGCCGATTTTCAGGCGATTTTCGAAGTGATGGCTGGTCTTCCGGTGACCATCCGCTTGCTCGATCCGCCGCTGCACGAGTTCCTGCCGCAGGGCGATGCCGAATTCATCGAGCTTTCGGACACCATCGGGATTGGCGTCGATACGCTAAAGCGGCGCGCGGGAGAGTTGCATGAGTTCAATCCGATGCTGGGCCACCGGGGTTGCCGCCTCGGCATTACATTTCCCGAGATTTACGAGATGCAGGCGCGGGCCATTTTCGAGGCAGCGTGCGATGTGGCTGCCGCTTCCGGCGATAGCCCGTTTGGGGCTCCGGTTCCCGAAGTGATGATCCCGCTGGTTGCGACCAAGCGCGAGCTGGAGATCCTGAAAGTGCTGGTTGACCGGGTGGCGGTTCAGGTCT
>JBKJTN010000199.1:0-25069 GCA_046590275.1 Novosphingobium sp. | reverse complement strand
GGTCCCCGCCGCGCATCTGACCTGCGTCGCGGCGAGCAAGGGTGAAATTGCCGAGATCGCCGATCAGTACTGGAATGCCGGCGTGCGCCACATCGTGGCCCTGCGCGGTGATCCGCCCGCCAGCAACGGCGGCTTTGTGCCGCACCCGGATGGCTATGCCAGTGCAGCCGAGCTGGTTACCGGGCTCAGGGCCAGTCACGACTTCGAAATCTCGGTTGCCGCTTATCCCGAAGTCCATCCCGACGCGCTCAGTGGCGAGGCGGATCTGGACAACCTCAAGCGCAAACTTGATGCCGGGGCGAGCCAGGCGATCACCCAGTTCTTCTTTTCAACCAGCGCCTATTTCCGGTTCCTCGACAAAGCGCTGGCCGCCGGGATCACCGCACCGATCCTGCCCGGGATCATGCCGGTGACCAGCTTTGCCGCGATCCGCCGGATGTCGGCCAATACCGCAATCCCGGGCTGGATGGAGGCAATGTTCGAAGGGCTCGACGAACGCCCCGGCCCGCGCGCGCTGGTCGCCGCGACCGTTGCTGCCGATTTCTGCCGTCGGCTTTATGCAGGCGGCGTGCGCGATTTTCATTTTTACACGCTCAACCGGGCGGAGCAGGCCTACGCGATCTGCCATCTGCTCGGCATGCGCGCGCAGGAGCACCGGACATGACTGCCCAGCTTTCAACCCCGCGCCAAGCCCTGCTGGCAGAAGCTGCCAAGCGGATCCTGATCACCGATGGCGCGTTTGGAACCGAGATCCAGAACTGCAAACTGACCGAGGCGGATTATGCCGGCTCGCTCGGCCTTGCCAAGGACCAGAAGGGCAACAATGACATCCTCGCGCTGACCAAACCGGATGTACCCGAGGCGATCCACCGCGCCTATTTCGCGGCCGGTGCAGATATCGCCGAGACCAACACTTTTTCGGCCAACCGGATCAGCCAGGCCGATTACGCCGCCGAACATCTGGTGCGCGAAATCAACCTTGAATCCGCAAGGCTCGCCCGGCGGGTGGCGGATGAGTTCGAGGCGCGCGATGCCGCGAACGGCATTGACAGGCCGCGCTTTGTCGCAGGCGCGATCGGCCCGACCAACAAGACATTGTCGCTCTCGCCCGATGTCAACGACCCCGGCTACCGCGAGATCGACTGGGATTTCCTGACCGACGTCTATCACGAACAAGCCGCCGCACTGATCGAAGGCGGAGCGGATTTCATCCTGGTCGAGACCGTGTTCGACACGCTGAACGCCAAGGCCGCTATCATGGCGGTCAAGCGGCTTGAAGGCGAATTGGGCCGCGAAGTGCCGATCATGCTGTCGATGACTTTGACTGACCTTTCGGGCCGGAACCTGTCGGGCCACACCGTGGAAGCCTTCTGGTATGCGGTGCGCCACGCCAAGCCGATGACTATCGGGCTCAACTGCAGCTTCGGTGCGACCCAGCTGCGCCCACATGTCCGTGTGCTGAGCGAAATCGCCGACACGCTGATCATGGTCTATCCCAACGCCGGCCTCCCCAATGAGCTAGGCGAATATGACGAACTGCCCGAGGAGACCGCCGGGTTCCTGCGCGAATGGGCCGAGGCCGGGCAGGTCAATATTCTGGGCGGCTGCTGCGGCTCGACGCCGGCCCATATCGCCGCAATCGCCAAGGCCGCTGCGGGGCTACCACCCCGCCGCCTGCCGCAGCCCGATCCGCTGACCCGGCTGGCGGGGCTCGAACCGTTCGTGATGGCCGCTTGATGGCGATCGACGGCCCCTTAACATGGCGCATCCGCCGGGCCGCCGAAGCGGATGCTCCGGCGCTGGCGCTGATCGCCCAGGCGACCTTCCTGGAAGCCTATGCAGGCCTTGTTCCGGTGGTAGACATGCTGGCGCATGGCGCGGCGCAGAACAGCGCCGAGGCATTTCGCAATTACCTTGCCGAAGGTGCGAGCATCTGGCTGGCCGAAGCAGAGGGCACCCGCGCTCCGCTGGGCTTTGCCATGCTGTGCCGATCGGAGCTCCCCGGGGCCGAACTAGGTGACATCGAGCTGCGCCGGATCTACGTGCTCCAGCGCTGTCAGGGCGGAGGCCTTGCCGCTGGGTTGATGGAACAGATTATCGCCGCCGCCCAAGGTTGCCGGCGTCTGGTGCTGGGCGTCAACGCCGATAACGAGCGCGCCCAGGCATTTTATCGCAAGCAGGGCTTCGAACCGGCTGGCACCCGCAGCTTCACCGTCGGTGCGGCGGAGTTCCACGATTACATCTATTCCCGCCTATTGGCCGAACAGCGAGCCGCACAGGCATGACCGAACCTTCCACTCCTCGCCCATCCGGCTCAAGTTTCGTAAACGTTGGTGAACGCACCAATGTCACCGGCTCCGCCGCCTTCAAGAAGCTGATCATGGCGGATGACTATCCACGCGCGGTCGAGGTCGCCCGCCAGCAGGTAGAGAACGGCGCGCAGGTGATCGACGTCAACATGGATGAAGGGCTGCTCGATGCGGTCCACGCCATGACCACGTTCCTGAAGCTGATCGCTGCCGAGCCGGATATCGCCCGGGTGCCGGTGATGATCGACAGCTCGAAGTGGGAGGTGATCGAAGCGGGCCTCAAATGTGTGCCGGGCAAACCGATCGTCAATTCGATCAGCATGAAAGAGGGTGAGGCCGCGTTCCTTGAACACGCCCGCAAGTGCATGAACTATGGCGCGGCCGTGGTGGTTATGGCGTTCGATGAAAAGGGTCAGGCCGACACCAAGGCGCGCAAGGTCGAGATCTGTTCGCGCGCTTATGCGCTGCTCACCGGGATCGGTTTTCCGCCCGAGGATATCATCTTCGATCCCAACGTCTTCGCAGTCGCCACCGGGATCGAGGACCATGACCGCTATGCCCTCGATTTTATCGAGGCCTGCGCAGAGATAAAAGCCAATTGCCCACATGTCCATATTTCGGGCGGGCTTTCCAACCTCTCGTTCAGCTTCCGCGGCAATGAAATCGTCCGCCGGGCGATGCACAGCGTGTTCCTGTTTCATGCGATTCCGGCCGGCATGGACATGGCGATCGTCAACGCCGGGCAGCTGGATATCTACGATCAGATTGACCCCGCGCTGCGCGAGGCTTGCGAGGATGTGATCCTCCACCGCCGGCCATCGGTGGAGGGCGAGGAAACCTCGACCGAGCGGCTGATTGCGCTGGCCGAGAGTTACAAGGGCAAGGATGTCGCCGCCGAAAAGGCTGCCGAGGAATGGCGCGGCTGGGACGTTGTCCGGCGGATCGAACATGCGCTGGTGCGCGGGATCGACGCCCATATCGTCGATGATACCGAAGAAGCCCGCCAGCTCTACCCCCGCCCGATCGAGGTGATCGAAGGCCCGCTGATGCAGGGCATGAATACGGTTGGTGATCTGTTCGGGGCCGGCAAGATGTTCCTGCCCCAAGTGGTCAAATCGGCGCGCGTGATGAAGAAGGCAGTCGCCCATTTGATCCCCTTCATCGAAGCGGCCAAGGAAGTCGGCGCGCGGCCCAAGGGCAAGATCGTGATGGCAACGGTCAAGGGCGACGTCCACGATATCGGCAAGAACATCGTCGGCGTGGTGCTGCAATGCAACGGTTATGAGGTGATCGATCTTGGGGTGATGGTGCCGTGGACCCGAATCCTGGAAACCGCGCGCGAACAGGACGCGGATATCATCGGCCTGTCCGGCCTGATCACGCCTTCGCTGGATGAAATGGTCACCGTGGCTGAGGAAATGCAGCGCGCCGGTTTCACCATCCCGCTGCTGATCGGCGGAGCAACCACCAGCAAGGTCCACACCGCGCTGCGGATCGAGCCGGCTTACAAGGGTCCGGTGATCCATGTGCTCGACGCCAGCCGCGCCGTGGGCGTCGCCAGCCAGCTGCTGTCCGATACCCAGCGCGACGCCTTTGTGGCAGCGACGGCCGCGGACTATCAACACGTCCGCGATGTCCGCGCCGGCAAGGAAGCCTCGATCCTCCTCAGCCTTGAGGATGCCCGCGCCAACAGCTTCAAGGCTGACATGAGCGACAAGGTGATGCCGCCCGAACAGCAAGGCATTCACACTTTCCCCGAGTGGGATCTGGCTGACCTCAGGTCCTGCATTGACTGGACCCCGTTCTTCCGCGCCTGGGAGCTGGCCGGGAACTTTCCAGCGATCCTCGATGATGAAATCGTCGGTGAAAGCGCGCGGGGGCTTTATGCCGATGCGCAGGCGATGCTCGACCAGATCGAGGGCGAGAAGTGGTTGACCGCCAAGGGCGTGGTCGGCTTCTGGCCTTGCGCGCGTGAAGGCGATGATGTTGTCATCCACCTTGAGGGTCCCGAACCTGCGGTTCTTCTGCCCTTCCTGCGCCAGCAGGTGCGCAAGAGCCGGGCCAAGGATGGACAGGGGCGCGCGAATTATTGCCTCGCTGATTTCATTGATCCAGATGGTGATTGGATCGGCGGTTTTGCGGTTGGCATCCACGGGATAGAGCCGCATCTGGCGCGCTTTCAGGCGGGCCATGACGATTACAATGACATCCTGCTGAAAGCGCTGGCCGACCGTTTTGCGGAAGCCTTTGCCGAACGGCTCCACCAGCATGTTCGAACCACGCTGTGGGGTTATGCCCCCGGCGAGCAGCTGACCAATGAGGCGCTGATCCGCGAGCAATATCGCGGCATCCGCCCCGCGCCGGGTTATCCAGCTTGCCCCGATCACAGCCTGAAGCCCGTGTTGTTCGAGCTGCTGGACGCCACGGCAAACGCCGAAATCACGCTGACCGAAAGCCAGGCGATGCTGCCGACATCGGCAGTCTCGGGCTTTTACTTCGCCCATCCCGAAGCATCCTATTTCGGTGTCGCCCGGATCGGGCGCGATCAGCTGGAAGACTATGCGACGCGGCGCGGGATCGATCTGGCGGTGGCCGAGCGGTGGCTGCGGCCCAATCTGGATTGACGCGATTTAGTCGCTCGGCTTGGCGGCGCGATCCTTGTTCCGGCGGTCCGCAATGAGCGGTTGACCGTTCTTGCCACGGATGATCTCGAACAGGCCAGTCGCCTCAAAAAGCTTGGTGAAGTTGCTAACGCCATAATTGCGAGGATCTATCGGGGCGAGACGTTTGGCTGCGCTTCCCGCTGCAGAAAGCAGAGCCCAGCCGTCTTCGCCGACTGATGCGTCGACCGCGCCGCGCAGGATTGTGACCAGCTTAGTATCTTGGGCGAGCTGCTTGACCGGCTTTGGTTTCGGCGCCGCGTTTGCGTTCCGGGCAGGAGGTTTGGCGGCAAGCTCAACCAGCACCGGCGCATCTTCGTTTTCGTCCAGTCCCTCGAGGAACAGGAACGTGGTGCAGGCGTTGACAAAAGCTTCGGGCGTATTTCTTTTGCCAAAGCCGTAAACGCTCTTGCCTGCCGCGCGCAGGTGCATGACCAACGGAGTAAAATCACCGTCGCTCGAGGCAATGCAAAATGCATCAAGGTGCTGGGTGTACAAGAGTTCGAGGGCGTCGATTACAAGCGCAATGTCAGTCGCGTTCTTGCCGCTCGAATAACTGAACTGCTGGATCGGCCGGACCGCAAATTCGTGCAACTTGGCCTTCCAGCCCTTGAGCGTGATCGCGGTCCAATCGCCATAGGCGCGGCGTATATTGGCGGTGCCATAGCGCGCGATTTCGGCGAGGATCGCCGCAATCTTGGTATGGCTGACGTTGTCTGCATCGATCAGTAGCGCAATGTGGCGGTTTGAGCCCCGGTCGGGTCCAGATTCGATTGCGGATGTGGTGTTCATATTGCTTGATGCGCCAAGCTGCGCATCAAGGTCAATCAGATGCTTGTAGCGATTTTTTCAGGGTTCAAAACCGCAACCGGTAAGCCCGATCGAGACCCGCATTGCATTTCCCACAAAATTACCCTATATCGGTCGGGCTGACGTCGCGTGCGACGGATATCGGGCCGCCTTTGGGCCCCCTTTTATCCCTTTCTAGTCTTTCCGAAGCCGGAATGTGTCAACCGGCACATGTCCGAACTATCTGGGATAAAGGAACTTCCCTATGATTACTGGTACTGTAAAATTCTTCAACCCTGACAAGGGTTTCGGTTTCATCGCTCCTGAAGGCGGCGGCACCGATGCGTTTGTTCACATCTCGGCCGTGGAACGTGCCGGCATGCGCACCCTCGATAAGGATCAGCGCATTTCGTACGAACTGGAAACCGATCAGCGTGGCAAGACCTCGGCTGTGAACCTCCAGGCAGCCTGAAGCTAACCGTGAACGGGGCGGGCAGGTTTAGGCCTGCCCGCCCCGTTTGCTATTTCTGAAAGACCGAACCGACTTATGGCGTCCTACAAGGAACCGAGTTTCGCGGAACGCACCGCACTCGCCCAACAAAGCCGCGAAAAGGCCCTCGCCAAACTGCAGGCGAAACCGGCTGCCGACCCTGCGCAAATGGCCGAACGTCTGGCCGCGCAGGCTGCCAGGCAAGCCGCCGAAGAAGCCCGCCGCGCTGCCCGCCGGGCTGAAATGGAGCAGGCCAAAGCCGACAAGATCACTGCTCGCGAAGCCGCTGTGGCCGCCGCAGTCGCCGCGATGCCGGCCCCCAAGGTCAAACTTACCGACGAAGAAAAGAAGGCTCAGCGCGATGCCCGCTATGCGGCTCGCAAGAAAAAGCGGAAATAGCCGCAATCTGGGCGTAACGGTATAGAAGCGCGCGCGCCCTATTCCTCTCTGCCCGCAATCTGCCATAGCGGCGGCGTGATTCCCGCCGACACCCTGTCCGATCCGCTCGAAACGCTCCACGCCACCTTCGGCTTCTCCGCATTTCGCGGGGCCCAGGCCGATGTGGTGGAACGGGTGCTGGCCGGACAATCCACCTTGGCGGTGATGCCGACCGGCGCGGGCAAATCACTGACCTATCAGCTCCCTGCGGTGATGAGCCATGGCACTTGCATCGTGATCTCGCCGCTGATCGCGCTGATGCATGACCAGCTTCGCTCAGCCGAGGCCAACGGCATCCGCGCCGCTTCGCTCACCAGCGCCGATAGCAACCGCGAGGAGACGATCGAGCGGTTCCGGGGTGGCGATCTCGATCTCCTCTATGTCGCGCCCGAACGCGCCAGCCAGCCCCATTTCCGGGAACTACTTAGCACCACACCGATCTCGCTGTTCGCGATCGACGAAGCGCATTGTGTGTCCGAATGGGGCCATGATTTCCGCCCCGATTACCGCCTGCTGCGGCCCTTGATGGATGCCTTTCCGCTGGTTCCGCGACTGGCCTTGACTGCGACGGCGGACGCACAGACCCGCGCCGATATCATGGCGCAGCTGGGTATTCCGGCCGATGGCCTGATTATCGCCGGGTTTGACCGGCCCAACATCCGCTATGCCATCCTCCACCGCGACAATGGCCTCAGGCAATTGCGCAATCTGATCACCGAGCAGCCAGGTCCGGGGATCATCTACGCCCCGACCCGGCGCAAGGTCGAAGAGCTGGCCGAAAAACTGTCCGCCGCCACTGGCCGCACTGTACTGCCCTATCACGCCGGGCTCGATCCGCAGACCCGCGCCGCGAATCAGGCGGCCTTTGTTGCCAGCGAAGACATCGTGGTCGTCGCCACGGTCGCCTTCGGAATGGGGATCGACAAGCCCGACGTGCGCTTTGTCGCCCATGCCGGGATTCCCAAATCGATTGAGGCCTATTATCAGGAAACCGGCCGCGCCGGCCGCGATGGCGACGCTGCGATAGCGGTGATGCTGTGGGCGGCCGCGGATTTTGCGCTGGCCCGCCAGCGAGTCGAAGAAGTCGAGGAGCAGCGCCGCGCCGGCGAGCGCACCCGGCTGGGCGCGCTGGCAATGCTGGTCGAAACCGCCGGATGCCGCCGCGCGCTGTTGCTGCGCCATTTCGGCGAGGATCCGCCGCTGGCTTGCGGCAACTGCGACAATTGCCTTGATGCCCCCGGCGTGGCTGACACCACCGAGACCGCGCGCAAGCTGCTATCAGCGGTCTATCGCACCGGGCAGAGCTTTGGCTTTGGCTATCTGGAAAAAGTGCTGACCGGGGTGCCCGATGAACGCATTGTGGCTCGCGGGCACGACCAGTTAAGCGTTTTCGGGATCGTCACAGCCGAGGAGGCCCATCTGCTGCGTCCGCTGGCACGCGCGCTTCAGGCCCGCGGCACTCTGGTCTCGACCGAGCATGGCGGCCTCGCGCTGGGCGGCGATGCAAAGGCGATACTCACGGGCGAAGCGAGCGTGTTGATCGCGCTCGCCCCCAAACGCGAGAGCCGGCGCAAAGCGGATCGCAGCGGCGCGGTCAATCCGGTTGGCGATCCGCTGTTCGACGCCTTGCGAGTCCTCCGCCGCGAGCTGGCCGAGCAGGCCGGGGTCCCGCCCTATGTGATCTTCCACGACGCCGTGTTGCGCGAGATGGCTTCCGCCCGCCCCGCTGACCGCGCCGCCATGGGTGCAATCAGCGGGGTTGGGACACGCAAGCTGGAGGCCTTTGGCGACGCCTTCCTGGGCGTGATCAGGCAGAGCTAGCTTAGATCTTTTCAGGCATGACCGAGGAATGGAGATGCTCGATCTTCCACTGCCGGTCTTCGTACTGATAGAGGAACGAATAGCGAGCCTTCACGTCGTTTTTGGCACCGGTTGCAGCGTCAGTCAGGGTCACGGTCCAGGTTCCCGCTTGCAATGCCCAGTTGCAGCCAGACTTGATTGTAGCGGTATCGATCTTGCCTACCGGACTGCCCTTCAGGAACTTGACGAAATAGTCCCGGATTCCGGAGGGATCAGTGCGCGGGCCATTGGCGAGGGTCGCCAAAAGCACGGCATCATCGTCGAACATCGCCGTTACTGTGTCGGGATTCTTGGTCGCCCAAGCAGAGTTGAATTCGGCAAACTTTGCATTCAGCGCGGCCGGGGTAGCAATGGCGCAGGTTCCACCGCGGGACTTTGCAGCGACCGGCTGGACTGCCGCGAAAGCAAGTCCCGCCACAATTGGCACGGCTACAAAAACTGACTTCATGGTATCTTCCTTTTGTTGTTGATCAAGAATGGTTGGAGGGAACGGATATTGGGTCGCCCCGCGTCTTCCACAGCGAATAAAGGACTCCGGCGGCGATCAGGCCAAGGGTGACCCCAAGGCTGGCCAGCGGCGGGAACTTCGCCCCGCCCAGCAGGAAGTCTGCCACGAAGATCTTGGCGCCGATGAACACCAGCACGGAAGCCAGCGCATATTTGAGGTAGTGGAAGCGGTGCACCATCGCGGCCAGCGCGAAATAGAGCGCCCGCAAGCCCAGGATCGCCATGATGTTCGAGGTGTAGACGATGAAAGTGTCGGTGGTGATCGCAAAGATCGCCGGAACGCTATCCACAGCGAACACCAGATCCGCCAGATTGATCACCACCAGCGCCAGGAACAGCGGGGTCACCGCGGTCACCATCTTGCCGGTTTTCTCATCCGGAACTTTGACGAAAAAGTGCTGCGCGTGAAGCTGGGGCGTGACCCGCATGTGGCCGGAGATCCAGCGCACCGCCGCGTTCTTGGAAAGATCGGGTTGGTGATCGGTTGCCCAGAACATCCTGATCCCGGTGTAGATCAGGAAGGCGGCGAAGATATAGAGCACCCAATAGGCCTGATCGACCAGCGCCGCGCCCGCCGCAATCATCACCCCGCGCAGGACGATCACCGCCAGGATGCCCCACAACAGTGCGCGATACTGGTATTTCTGCGGGATCGCAAAGAACGTGAAGATCAGGCTGATGACGAACACATTGTCAATCGACAGCGCCTTTTCGATGAAGAACCCGGTATAGTACTTCATCCCAAGGTCGGCGCCCTTCTCGATCCAGACCCAGACCCCGAAGGCCAGCGCAACCGTGATGTATCCCGCCGAAAGCTTCAGCGATTCGCTGATCCCCATGACCCGGTCCTCCTTGTGGAGAAAGCCAAGATCAAACGCGGTCAGACAAAAAACGAGGCCGGCAAAGGCCAGCCAGAACCAGACCGGCGTACCCAGCCAATCAACCGACAGGAGTTCCATGGAGCAGCCCCTTCAGGCAAATCGAAAAAGGACCGGCGCCGCGGCTGGCGGCGCCGGTCAGGCTCGCCGCAAACTAATGGGTGGTTGCCGGGCCTCGCCGGAACAGCCGGTCCTTGAGGGTCAGTTTGAGTTTCTTGAGCCGGACCACTTCAAACGGATCGGGCCAGCGCATCGCCTGGACGTGGCGCAGTTTCTCATCGAGCCTCTGGTGGCGTTCCAGCAGGCGGAATACACGATCGGACATGACACAAACTCCCTAATCGAAACGACAGTTCGATCGGATGTGCCGCGCTGGGCCGCAGTACCGGGAAGGGGGGAGAGGACAGTACCCCGGACCCAAGCATCGGCAACATCCGATGCGGTCCGACATCGCGTGGCACTGCTTCCAAAGAAGCGATTGTGCCAAGCCAGAGGGGCCCGGTCCCGCAAAATCAAAGGTGGGATCGACGCGCTCGCATTTCAAGGGGGCTTGACGAAAATGCGACTCGTGATATTAATATGATATCAGATTAACAAGCAGGGGTTCTATCATGTCCAATCAACATACTGTCATGACCGCCAGTCAAGAGAGGGGCGCATGGAGCACCAGCGGCTATCTGATGCTGCTGCTGTTCCTGGCACTGCTGGTGCTAACGGTCGTGCGGGTCTTCAGCTTCGCCGCGAGCAACCCCGAAGATGACGCGGTTCTGGGCTTCCTTATTCCCACGATGCTGTCCGTGCTCGGCCTGATCCTGATCTCGGCGGGCTTTTATATGCTGCAACCCAATCAGGGTGCAGCGATTACGCTGTTCGGCAGCTATCGCGGCACCGATCGCAATACCGGGCTGCGCTGGGTCTGGCCCTGGATGGGCAAGACCAAGATCTCGGTCCGCGCCAACAATCTGATCTCGGAGAAGATCAAGGTCAACGATCTGCGCGGCAATCCGATCGAGATGGCGGCACAGGTAGTGTGGCGCGTGGTCGATACGGCGCAGGCGCTTTATGACGTTGATGATTACAAGGCCTTCGTCATGGTCCAGATCGAGGCGGCGGTGCGCACCATCGGCTCGCGTTATCCCTATGACGATTTCACCCACGCTGAGATCACGCTGCGCGGCAATCACGATCAGGTTGGCGCCGAATTGCGCGCCGAGCTTATCGCGCGATTGCAGACCGCCGGCATCTCGGTCGACGAATGCGGCTTTACCCACCTTGCCTATGCTCAGGAAATCGCCGGAGCAATGCTCCGGCGCCAACAGGCCGAGGCCGTTGTCGCGGCCCGCAAGACTCTGGTCGAAGGTGCGGTCGGGATGGTCGAGATGGCGCCCGATATGTTGAGCGAGAAGAAGATTGTCCATCTCGATGACGAGCGCCGCGCGGCGATGGTCTCCAATCTGATGGTGGTGCTGTGCAGCGAACGTGACACCCAGCCGGTGGTCAACGCGGGCTCATTGTACCAGTAGGCGATCGGGTGACCAATCCGGGCAAAAAGAACTTCCCCCTGCGGCTCGATCCGGCGCTGTATGCAGCGCTGGAGCGGGCCGCAGCGGCGGATTTTCGCTCAGTCAACGCCGAGGTCGAGGTGTTGCTGCGCGAAGCACTGGCGCGGCGCGGGATCACGCTGGGTCAGGCGCCAGCACCGCGCCGCGGACGACCGCCCAAGAGCATCTGACCGGCGGCGTTTTTGCCTGATCTTAACCGCCTGCTGCTAGGTCCGACGATATGCGCAAATTTGTTCGATCCGCCCTCGCCGCTGCCGCGCTCGCCGCTGCAGGACTTCCTGCCATTCACGCAGCGGCGCAGAACGCGCCTTATACGGTGGTCGAAACCGGGCAGTCGTTTACCCGCCTTCAGGATGCGATCAATTCGATCGATGCCGGGATCGGCACGATCCGGATCGCGCCGGGCCGTTATGCCGATTGCGGAGTCCAGCCGAGGGGCGACATCCGCTATGTCGCCGCCGTTGCGGGCCAGTCGGTGTTCGACGGTGTCACTTGCGAGGGCAAGGCTGCCTTCGTGCTGCGCGGGCGCTCCTCGTCGGTTGAGGGCATGGTCTTCACCAATATGCGGGTCGATGATGGCAATGGCGCAGGGATCCGGCTGGAGCGCGGCAATCTGACCGTTTCGCAAAGCTGGTTCCGCGACAGCGAGCAAGGTATCCTGACCGCCGATGATCCCGCCAGCACGATCACGATCGACAAATCGACCTTCACGCGGCTCGGCCGGTGCGACCGGGGACTCAGCTGCGCGCATTCGATCTACACCGCCAACTATGGCCTGGTTACCGTCACCCGCAGCCGGTTCGAAGCCGGACGCGGCGGGCACTACCTCAAGACCCACGCGATCAAGGTCAATATCACAGGCAACAGCTTCGATGATTCGGCCGGCAAGGCCACCAATTACATGATCGACCTGTCGGTCGGATCGGCCGGGCGCATCGCGAATAACTGGATGGTCCAGGGCCGCGACAAGGAGAATTACTCCGCCTTCATCACCGTCGCCCCGGAAGCGCGCGAACACAGCGCCGATGGGTTGGTGATCGAGGGCAACGACGCGCGCTTTGCGCCGGGCATCGACCGCGAAAGCGCCTTTGTAGCCGACTGGTCAGGCAACCGGCTGGCGATCGGGCAGAATGCGCTGGGCGCGGGGCTGACGCGGTTCGAAAAGCGCTGACGCTAGAGAAAATGCCCGAACCGATCCCGCTTGGTATCGAGGTAGCGGGTATTGTGCGGATTGGCCGGAAGCTGGTGCGGCACGCGTTCCGCCACCTTCACGCCTTGAGCTTCCAGCGCGGCAACCTTGGCCGGATTATTGGTCATCAACCGGATTGCGCTTACTCCCAGCAGCGCCAGCATCCGCGCCGCGACCGGGAAATCGCGCGCCTCGTTCGGCAGGCCAAGCCGGTTGTTGGCATCGACCGTATCAAACCCCTGATCCTGCAGCTGATAGGCACGCAGCTTGTTGATCAGGCCGATCCCGCGCCCTTCCTGGCGCAGATAGAGCAGCACGCCCCAGCCGCCTGCCTTCGCCTCATCGGCCATCGCCGCCAGCGCCGCATCAAGCTGCGGGCCGCAATCGCATTTCAGGCTGCCGAGGACATCGCCGGTGAGGCATTCGGAATGGAGCCGCACCAGCGGCACCCGGCCCGCATCCTGCGCGCCGATCACCAGCGCCACATGTTCGCGCAGATCGTCGGCTGAACGGAAAGCAACGATCTCGGCCTCGGGATTCGCCGCGATCGGCAAATGGGCGCGGGCGGCAATCGTGAGCCGGGACGTGTCCTTCCATACGGCAAGATCGCTGGCGCTGACGTCTTGCGCCTCGCCGGAATGTTCCGGATCGAAAAGAAAGGCCGGCAGAATTCCCGCCAGCCGCGCCAGCTCCATCGCCGCCGCAGCCGCCTCGGGCCAGGCCAGCGGCTCAGCCAGAAATGGCCCCTTCATGGGAAAGCGCAGGTCAAGCGCCGGATCAGCCAGCGCCCGCGCGGCGGCCAGATCGAACGGCTCGACCGCGCGGATCAGAACCGGCGCTTCGGGAAGGGCGGCGTCGCGTTGATTGGCAAGCTTCAGCGTCACGGCGCGCGCCGACGAAATCAGCATTCGCGCGGCTGTGGCCCCTTGGGCAAAGCCCGTTTCAGCGGGCAGCAACGTGAACCGCCCCTCCAGCCTGATCGGCCAGCCGTGACGCAGCGCATCGATCGCCAGCGCCGCGCGTCGCGAGCTGCTGGGACCCGGGCTGCTCAAAGTGCAAACTCGGTGATCAGCGGAACATGGTCCGAGCATTGCACCCAATCGCGGGTTTCCTCGATCACCCGGTGGCTGCGTGACTGGGCCGCCACATCGGCCGAGGCCCACATATGGTCGAGCCGCCGGCCCCGGTCCCCGTCGCGCCAGTTTTTCGCGCGATAGCTCCACCAGGTCCAATTGCGCTCCGGCGGGGGGATATGCTGGCGGCCCAGATCGACCCAGCCATGCGCCGCCTGAAAGCGCGCCAGGGCCTCCACCTCGATCGGTGTGTGGCTGACGACCTTGAGCAGCGACTTGTGGTTCCACACATCGCTTTCGAGCGGGGCGATGTTGAAATCGCCGACGATCAGGCTGGGGCGGTCGATCTTGTCGGCCCACCGCGTCATCCGCTCGAGGAAATCGAGCTTCTGGCCGAACTTGGGGTTAACCGTCCGGTCCGGCTCGTCGCCGCCGGCCGGAACATAGACGTTTTCGAGGATCAGCCCCTGAGCGCCACCAGCTCCGGCACCCAGCAGCTCGACGCCGACATGGCGTGCCTCGCCATTGTCCTGCCAGTCATGGCGGGTAATCTCGCGCAGCGGGATCCGGCTGACGGTGGCAACGCCGTGATAACCCTTCTGCCCGTGGACCGCGTGGTGGACATAGCCGAGCGCGGCAAAGGCCTCGTAAGGGAAGGTCTCGGCAACCGTCTTGATTTCCTGCAGGCACAGCACATCTGGTGCGTGTTCGGTAAGGAACCGCGCAACCTGCGGCATACGCAGACGAACAGAGTTGATATTCCAGGTGGCGATGGTGACCATGGATACGGCGTTAGAGCATCGCGCCAAAAAGTGGGAACCGGTTTTTTACATCAGGCGATGCGAAAGCAAAATCGAGCCTGTCGTCGCGCACAAAAGCCTGACCCGCGCACAAAAAAACCCTCGTCCCGGGGGCATTGGGACGAGGGTCCTTTTTTGCGTTCGTCACGCTTCGGCGGAACGATTGTACTGAGGCAGGGCAACAGGGGGGAAACCCGCCTCAAATCGTGCCGTCGAAAACAGTTTTACGCGATTTTTGCTTGCTGGCCTATGAACAATCGCACCGAAATTGTCGCAGTTTGTCGCATCGTCGGCACGGCTTGCGATGATCCGTGGCCAGCTATCGACGAGCGACGAAGCCCCTAGCGCCGCCCCTGGCGGCGGGGGTCGTTGAAGCGGAACGTATTGTCCGGCACGGTCTGGCCATATTGGTGATTCGACAGCCGCACGGTGGTCCGGGCGTTCTGCGAATCGAGCGACACCCAGCTTGCCAGCTCGAACCCGCCGGGGGCTGCCGCCTTGCGCACGAATACCAGCGTGATCACCCCATATTCAGGATGCTTTGGATCGCGCACTTCAAGGCTGAGGACATTCGGATCGCCAGTGGGCTGGAGCCGGCCATAGCGCATGACATCGCGATTCGGATCGAGCAGGGCGCCCAGCGGGCTGTTCTTGATCGGCCAGCGCTGAACCTGACGGACCTCGTAGTCGACGAGGGTGAGCGCCGCGCCGTCCGAGACGATCAGCAGCGGCACACCCGGCGCATACTGGAACCGGATCCGGCCCGGACGCTTGAGCGTAAGCGTCCCTTTCAGGCGCTGGCCATTGCGATCGGTCTGGGTAAAATCGGCCCGCATCGTCGAAATAGCGCGCAGCGCGGTGACCGCTTCGGACAGTTGGCCGCTAGCAGCAGGTGCCTGGGCCGCAGCCGGGGCAATCAGGGTAAGGGGCGCCGCAACGACAAGCGCCGCCGAGGCGGCGGCGGCTGCGAAGCGATGGGAGATCTTGATCAAGTGGTTCATGCCTATCTCCGTTAAGGTTGCAGGCTTGAACTGTGAATGAACCTAAAAGGTCCTTACTTGATTTTGGCTTCCTTGAACTCGACGTGCTTGCGCACCACCGGATCATACTTGCGGAAGGTCATCTTCTCGGTCGTGTTGCGCGGATTCTTCTTGGTCACATAGAAGAATCCGGTTTCGGCGGTGGAGACCAGCCGGATTTTGACGGTTGCGGGCTTCGCCATGGCGCTTGTCCTGAAACTTTGAAATGATTCGAGCGGCACGTACCCCGCGCCGCCCTTGCAAGGGAGGGCCATTGGTCGAAGCGTGGCGCAAAGTCAAGGCGAAGTCGGCCAGGCTATGGGGCAATCGCATTTGCGCCAGAACTTGCTTCTGTCGTCACCCTGAACTTGTTTCAGGGCCCATCAAGCCGCACGGCCCGGGTCGGCATGCTTGGTGGAACTACGCCAGATAGCTCGGAAATATGAGCGGCGGCAAATGGTGAGAAATGGGCCCTGAAACGAGTTCAGGGTGACGAAGACGGGGTGATTTTTCAAATGCCTCGATCAGCCCTCGAATGACGTAATAGGCTTGAGCGCGCCAAAGCCCTCCGGCAGCGGATCATGCCCGAGCGGTTCCAGGACCAGTTCGGGCGCATCGACTTGCGTATCGGGAAGCCGGTCAAGGAAGTCGCGGAGCAAAGTCAGTCGGCCGCGTTTTTGATCGTTGAAATCGACCAGCGTCCAGGGTGCGTGCTTGGTATGCGTGGCTTTGAGCATCGCCTCGCGCGCCGCGGTATATTCAGCATACTTCTCGCGCGCGGCAAGGTCGATCGGTGAGAGCTTCCAGCGCTTGAGCGGATCTTCGAGCCGCTCGGCAATGCGTTCCTCCTGCAGCGCCTGATCGGTGGTCAGCCAGTATTTGAACAGCAGTATGCCATCGTCGACCAGCTGCTTCTCAAAATCGGGAGCCGCCTTGAGGAAGGCCGCGACCTGCGCCTCGCTGGCAAAGCCCATGATTTTCTCGACGCCGGCCCGGTTGTACCAGCTGCGATCGAACAGCACGATTTCGCCCTTGCCGGGCAAATGGGCGGCATAACGCTGGAAATACCACTGGCCCTGTTCCGCCTCGCTTGGCTTGGACAGCGCCACGACGCGGCACTGGCGCGGGTTGATCGGCCCGGCCAACGCCTTGATCGCGCCGCCCTTCCCGGCCGTATCGCGGCCTTCGAACAGCACCACCACCCGCGCACCGGTGGCCGCGGCCCAGCGGGCCATGGCAACCAGTTCCTCCTCCATCGGCTCATAGAGCTCGTCGAATTTCTTGCGCTTGAGCTTGCCCATTGCGATTCCTTTTGGCTGATCGCCAGCTTGCGCGATCCGGGCAGGCAGCGCAAGATTTGCTCCTGCGCGCGGTTTGCTTCATTCAAGGCGGGGTGATAGAAGTTGCAATCGTAACTATGTCAGACATCCTCGCCCTTGATCCCGATTACACCCGCCTCCCTGAAATGGGCGGCGATGTGTTCAGCGCGCCGCTCAGACGCCCGGCCCATGTCGGCACGGACTGGCTGGAGCCGCAGCAGCGCAGTTATACACTGCCCGAGCATGCGATCTGGGACGATCTCTATGCCCGCCAACTCGATATTCTGCCCGGCCGGGCCGCCAGCGCCTTTATGGCGGGCCTGCAAAAACTTGGGCTGGGGCGCGGCGGCGTACCCGATTTCGCGCGGCTCTCGCACGAACTCGGCGCCTTGACCGGATGGAGCGTCGTGCCGGTGCCGATGCTGATCCCTGACCATGTGTTTTTCTGGCACCTGGCCAATCGGCGGTTCCCGGCGGGCAATTTCATCCGCAGCCGCGAGACATTCGATTACATCCAGGAACCCGATGTATTCCACGACGTGTTCGGCCATGTGCCGATGCTGGCCGATCCGGTATTTGCCGATTATATGCAGGAATATGGCCGCGCCGGGTGGAAGGCGATGCGTTATAACCGTCTGAAATCGCTGGGTGCGCTCTATTGGTACACGGTCGAATTCGGGCTGGTGATGGAGGGCGACGATCTGCGCGCCTATGGGGCCGGGATCCTGTCTGGCCCGGCTGAGGCAGTCTATGCGGTCGAAGCGCAGTCACCCAACCGGATTTTCCTCAATGTCGATCGGGTGATGCGGACTGATTATGTGATCGACGATCTGCAGCCGACCTACTTCGTGATCGAAAGCTTCGCAGATCTTTATCGGCAGACCGTGGAACGCGATTTCGACCGGCTTTACCGCAGCCTCGGCCCCGGCTTCACCTACGCCAATTCGGCGGTGATCGATGTCGACAATGTCCTCCACCGCGGCACCCAGGAATATCTGCTGCGCGGCGGACGAGGGTCGGGCGCACAGCCGGTATAAACGCGAAAAGACCGGCAACCCCTGGGGGATTGCCGGCCACTCCGCTGTTCAACTGGTGAACTCTATTTAGCCAATCAACCCGGAGCCTTGTCCATCGCGTCGGCCTTGGCATCGCCCTTGTCGCGGACGGCAGCGGCCTTGTTTTCCAAGGTATTTTCAGCCGGTGTGTCCATGCCGTCGGTCTTGGTATCGAGCGCGTCAGCCTTGTTTTCCATCTTGTCGGCCAGTGCGTCAGCGCTGTCCCGAACGGCTTCGGCGTTTTCTTCGGCCTTGTTTTCGGCAGTGCTGTCGCACGCCGCCAGGCTAAGGCCCATGGCCGCAACCGAGGCGATCATCGTGCTTTTGAAAAATGTCTTCATAAAATGCTTTCTGCTTTAGATAGAATTGAAACCGGATAGTTGGTCCTGTTGGACGCTCAGCGCATGGAACCGCTGCGGAACAGGTTGACGATCGCCAGCAGGACAACCGCACCCAACAGCGAAACGAGCAGCGAGCTGCCGCTGTAATCGCCGTTCATGATGTTTCCGCCACCGATCATCGGGTTGATTATGAGGCCGGCGAGAAACGCGCCAACCACACCGACCACAACATTGAGGATCATGCCTTGCTGGCCATCGGTGCGCATGATGAGACTGGCCAGCCAGCCCAGGATGCCGCCGATAAGGATAAGAATGATGATGCCCATGAGTTAGTTCCCTTGATTGAGATGCAAGGGTAAATTCTCGATCAGCAATTTTGTTCCGCGGCCTTGGTAGGCCGCCTAACGTCAGACTATTATCACCGCGACAGGAACCAGATCGCCGCGATCCCCACAACAATCCGGTACCACGCAAACGGGGCGAACCCGGCGCGGCTGACATAGGCAACGAATGCTTTGATCACCGCCAGCGCAACGACGAACGATACGGCGAAGCCCACCGCGATTTCGCTCCACCCGACAGCGCCGCTGCCGGCCATCAGGCCCGAGCGGTTATCCCACAGCTCCAGCGTGGTTGCGCCCATCATGGTCGGAATGGCCAGGAAGAAGCTGAATTCGGCCGCCGTGCGCCGCTCGATCCCCATCGCCAGCGCGCCCATAATCGTTGCCCCCGACCGGCTGATCCCCGGGATCATCGAGATACACTGGAACAGCCCGACGCCGAGCGCCTGCTTTGCGGGCAGCTGGGCGACCCCGCTGGCCGGACCGGGCTTGGCCCAACGCTCAACCGCGAGGATCGCGATGCCGCCCGCCAGCAAGGCCCAGCCGACGACCATCGGACTGCCCAGCATGACATCGATCTGGTCCTTGAGCGCCAGCCCCAGCACGGCGGACGGCAGGAAGGCGAGCAGAACATTGCGCACAAAGGCAAAGCTCATCGGCTCAAGCCGCAGCAGTCCCCAGCCGACCGCCCAGAAAGTCCGCCAATACTGCACCACCACCGCCAGGATCGCGCCAAGCTGGATCACGACATTGAACACCTTCCAGGTCTCGGCATCATAGCCGAAGATCTCGGACGCGAGGATCAGGTGCCCGGTCGAGGAAACGGGAATGAATTCGGTCAGCCCCTCGACAATGCCGAGCAGCACTGCGGTGAATATAAGATCCATCAACTGACCTCGACAGGTACAGCGGCGCGGTCGTCGAATTGCAGCGCCGCAAGTCGCGCATAGAGCCCGCCCGCCCGGCTCAGCGCGTCATGGGTCCCGGTCTCGACGATCCGGCCCTTGTCCAGCACCACGATCCGGTCCGCCTGCCGGACAGTGGCAAGGCGGTGGGCGATCACCAGTGTGGTCTTGCTAGCCATCAGCCGGTCGAGCGCGTCCTGCACCAGCCGTTCGCTTTCAGCATCGAGCGCGCTGGTCGCTTCATCGAGCAGCAGGATCGGTGCGTCGCGAAGCAATGCCCTTGCAATGGCGATGCGCTGGCGTTGCCCGCCCGACAGCCGTGCACCGCTTTCGCCGAGGAAAGTATCGAGGCCTTGGGGTAGATCGCGCAGGAAATCCTCGGCATTGGCGTCGCGCGCGGCCTGCCAGATCGCCTCATCCGAGGCCTCCCAATTGCCATAGCGCAGATTGTCGCGGGCATCGGCGGCGAACAGAATGCCCTCCTGCGGGACCAGCGCCATCCGGCGGCGGATTTCGGCGGGATCGGCCGAAGTGAGCGGCACGCCGTCAAGCTTGATCGTGCCCGACTGGGGATCGTAAAACCGCTCAGCCAGCTGGAACAGCGTGGATTTTCCGGCCCCCGAAGGGCCGACGATCGCCACCGTCTCACCCGGCTCCACGGTCAGCGAAAAATCGGCCAGCGCCGGGGTTTCCAGCCGGGTCGGATAGCGGAAATTGACATGATCGAAAGTGATCTGCCCGCGCGGCGGCACTGGCAACGCCAGTGGCCGGAGCGGCGGCGCAATTGCTGGCTTTTCGTTGAGCAGCTCATTCAACCGGCTCGCCGCGCCGGCCCCGCGCAGCAGATCGCCATAGACTTCGGTCAGCGCACCGAAAGCGCCCGCGACCAGCCCGCCGGTCAGCACGAACGCAGCGATGGTGCCGCCGCTGATCGTGCCCTTGGCAACCCCCAGCGCGCCTTCCCACATCAGCATGGTGACTGCCCCGAAAATCAGCAGAATGATGATTGCGGTCATCGCCGCACGCAGCAGGATGCGCCGCTTGGCGGTGGTGAATGTCGCCTCGACAGCGCTGGAGAAGCGGGTCCCTTCACGGGTTTCCTGGTTGAATGCCTGGACGATCTTCATCGCGCCGAGCACTTCGGAAACCATCGCGCCAATGTCGGCGACCCGGTCCTGGCTGGAGCGCGAAACATTGCGCAACTTGCGCCCGAACCACACAATCGGCAGCACGATCAATGGGATAGACAGCGCCAGACCAAGCGTCAGCTTGGGAGCCAGGGTAAACAGATAGGCGAGCCCGCCGATCCCCATGATGATGTTGCGCAGTGCCACCGATACGGTGGTGCCGACGACCTGTTCGATCAGTGTGGTATCAGCCGTCATCCGGCTGGAGATTTCTTTCGGGCTGTTTTCCTCGAAGAAACCGGGTGCCAGGCGCAGCAGATTATTCTGCACTTTGAGACGGATATCGGCGACAACCCGTTCACCCAGCCACGAAACGAAATAGAACCTGAGCGCAGTGCCGATCGCCAGCACCACGACGATTATCAACAGATAGCGGAACCACCGGCCGATATCATCGGGATTTCCGCCAGCAGCGAAGCCCTTGTCGATGATCAGCTTGAAACCCGATGGTATCGCCAGCGTGGCGGTGGCGGTGATCAGCAGTGCCACACCGGCCATCGCCAGCTGGCCCGGATAGGCAATTGCCGCGTCCCAGATCATCCTGAGCGGGCCAAGGCCGCGGGCAGGCTTCTCCAAAACGGCGGGTTCGGCTTCGGCGGGAGCAGTGCTCGGGGGCGTCGCAGTCATGGCGCGCCCCTAGCACAACCACGATGGGCATAAAGTGGCAAATACGCACCCAGTGTGGAACCAAATCACTATTGCCGCATTGCAACATAGGGCAAAACCCGCCACCATGCAGGCCATTCGCAGCAAAATAGCTGCAAACAGGGGAACCGCAGTTGCTATACACCGCGCATGAATTGCAGCGTTCCTGGCTGAATGCCGCCAGCACCTGGGCCTCGCTTGGCGCCGGATTGCTGAACAACCCGGCCCTGCCGTTCGGCTATATCGGCATGGGATCGATCATGTCTTCGGCGCTGGAAGTGTTCGCTCATGCCGCCGCACCCTATGGCAAGCCCGCTTTCGATATCGAGGCGGTGACGGTCGATGGCACCAGCTTTCCGGTCACCGAAGCAATCGTCAAGCACGGTGCATTCTGTAATCTGCTGCGTTTCAACCATCCGGGACTGCCCAAGGATGCGCCCAAGCTGCTGCTCGTCGCCCCGATGAGCGGGCATTTTGCGACGCTGCTGCGCGGCACGGTTGAGCGGATGGTGGAACATGCAGAGGTTTACATTACCGATTGGGCCGATGCCAGAATGGTGCCGCTCAGCGCCGGATCGTTCGACCTGGATGATTATATCGACCATCTGATCGACTATCTCGAATTCATCGGCCCTGGCACGCATATGATGGCAGTGTGTCAGCCCTCGGTCCCGGCGCTGGCCGCAACTGCGTTCATGGGCGGGGAAAAGCACCCCTGCCGCCCGGTCACGCTGACCATGATGGGCGGCCCGATCGACACGCGCGAGGCCCCGACCAGCGTCAATGATCTGGCCATGCAGCGCCCGATCGAATGGTTCCGCAACAGCGTTATCGCCACAGTCCCGATGCAATATCCGGGCGCGGGCCGGAAAGTTTACCCCGGGTTCCTCCAGCTGGCCGGTTTCATGAGCATGAATCTGGGCAATCATATGATGAGCCATTTTCAGATGTTCAAACATCTGGTCGAAGGCGCCGATGAAAGCGCAGATGCGACCAAGGCCTTTTACGACGAATATCGCTCGGTCTGCGATCTGGATGCTGCTTATTACCTCCAGACGGTCGAAGAAGTGTTCCAGAAGCACTCGCTGCCCAATGGCGAGTTCGCCCATCGCGGTAAGCTGATCGACCTTGGCAAGATCAGCGACACTGCAATCCTGACCATTGAAGGCGAGCGCGACGATATTTCGGGGATCGGCCAGACCAAGGCCGCGTTGCATCTTGCGACCGGGCTTTCCGAAGCCCGCAAGAAATACCACCTGGCACCTGAAGTTGGTCATTACGGCATCTTCAACGGCAGCAAATGGCGCGATTCGATTGCACCGATCGTCGATGACTGGATGGCAACCCACGCCAAGGCGCGGCTCAAGGTGGTGGCTTAGAGTTTTTCCGACTTATGTCGGTCCGGGAGCGGGCTGGTGCCGTCTAAACCGAAAGAACTCTAACTTTCGATCGGCGGTTGTGCGGGCTGACCGAAGAACCGCTTGAGCACTCGCCGCGCCATCAGCAGCAGCCAGATTGCCAGCACTACCAGCCCTGCAGCAATCGCCGCGGCCGCAAGCGGGTATTTATAGGCAACATACAGCAATCCGCCGGTCACGACATCTTCGGCGGTTGAAACCAGGATGTTGCTGAACGGTTCGGGGCTGGCGTTGACCACCGCCCGCGCGCCCGCTTTGCCGCTGTGCGCCAGCAGCGCGCCGCCGCCGCCCAGGATAAAGGCGATCGCCTGGGTCGCCGGATCGCCCGGATCGACCACCGCCAGCGCCAGCAGCGCCCCGCCAAGTGGCCGGATCAGCGTGTGGACCGTATCCCAGACACTATCGAGCCAAGCGACCTTGTCGGCAAAAAATTCCGTTACAGCGGCAAACCCGGCCGCACCCATCACCCAGGGGTTGGCGAGGATTTGCAGCGAAGCCAGATGTTCGGGCAGCGGCAGCACGCCGAATTTCATCGCAGCGCCCGTCGCCAGCACGCACAGATACAGCCGCCAACCCGCAAGCAGGCTGACGCTGCCGGCGACCCCAAGAATTTCGACAATACCCAGATGTTCAGTCATGGTGCGCGATCCCCCGGCCTGTCAGACCTGAGGATGCGCGCCAATTCGTACCATGGCAATATGTGGCGCGTCAGAGAACCTCGAACAGCCCGGCTGCGCCCATGCCGCCGCCGACGCACATCGTCACGACGACATATTTGGCGCCGCGCCGCTTGCCCTCGATCAGCGCATGGATCGAGCAACGCGCCCCGGTCATTCCGTAAGGGTGCCCGATCGAGATCGCCCCGCCGTTGACGTTGAGACGGTCATTGGGAATCCCCAGCGTGTCGCGGCAATAAAGCACCTGCACCGCGAAAGCCTCGTTCAGTTCCCACAGGCCGACTTCGTCCATGCTCACGCCAAAGCGCTTCAGCAGCTTGGGAACGGCAAACACCGGCCCGATGCCCATTTCGTCGGGTTCGGTGCCAGCGACCGCCATGCCCATATAGCGGCCCAGCGGGGTAAGACCCTTCTTCGCGGCCAGGCCTGCTTCCATCACGATAACCGCTGCCGAACCATCGGACAGCTGGCTGGCGTTGCCGGCAGTGATCGTGCCATCGGGCAGCACGGTCTTGAGCGATTGCAGCCCTTCCAGCGTGGTGTCGGCGCGGTTGCCTTCATCCTTGGTCAGGGTCACGTCTTTCTGCGAAGTTTCGCCGGTGGCCTTGTCGGTGACGTTCATCACCGTGCTGACGGGCACGATTTCGGCATCGAACTTGCCTGCGGCCTGCGCGGCGGCGGTGCGCTGCTGCGACTGGAGCGCATATTCATCCATCGCATCGCGGCCAATGCCATAACGTTTGGCAACCACTTCGGCGGTTTGCAGCATTGGCATGTAGATTGCGCCATGCATGGCCATCAGTTCGCGGTCGGGAGCGACCCGCATTTCGGCCGTCTGGACCAGACTGATCGATTCCTGGCCGCCTGCGGCGACCACATCCATCCGGTCGATCACGACCTGCTTGGATGCGGTGGCAATGCTCATCAGACCGGATGAACACTGGCGGTCCATGCTCATCCCCGAAACGGTGACCGGCAGACCTGCGCGTAATGCGACCTGACGAGCGATATTGCCGCCTTGCGAGCCCTGCTGGAGCGCCGAGCCCCACAAAACGTCGTCAACTTCGCCGCCTTCGATCCCGGCGCGTTCGACTGCAGCCTTGAGCGAATAGGAGCCAAGGGTTGCCCCGGTAGTGGCATTGAAAGCGCCGCGATAGGCACGGCCGATCGGCGTACGGGCGGCAGAGACGATAAGGGCGTCACGCATGGTCATATCCTTGGTTTGCGTCGCGCAGATGCTTCAACAGGCTGAGCACGTGCGGATTTTGGAATAGCTCGGTGGTTTCAAACGAAAAACTGGGTGATCCATTCGCAGATCAGCGCAGGCTTGTCCTCGCCCTCGATCTCGATCGTGATTTCGTTGGTCTGCTGCCACTGGCCCGGCCGCTTTTCGATCAGTTCGAGCAGCTTGGTGTGGGCGCGCACGCGTTTGCCGGCGCGGACCGGCGAAAGAAACCGGGTTTTGTTGCCGCCATAGTTGACGCCCATCCTGACCCTGTCGCTGATCCCGGCGCTGGGCGCGACATCCAACGGCCCGCGCATCGACGGGGTCAAGATGGGCGTCAACTATGGTGGCAACAAAACCCGGTTTCTTTCGCCGGTCCGCG
>JBKJTN010000069.1:0-15363 GCA_046590275.1 Novosphingobium sp. | reverse complement strand
TTTTTACCAGCTCAGCCGCGATCCTGCCGAGGGGGCGCTGCCGCTTATCGCGCGCGCTACCCTGGCGGCGGGCGAGCGGTTGCTGGTGGTTTCGGCCGACGATGCGCTGGCCGAGCGGCTAATGGCGGCGGGCAAGACAAGCGGCGACAAGCTGTGGCGCTTTCCGCTGGGCGTGGCCTACGACAAGCTGATCGATTCGCCGATCGCCGACATGAAAAACGTCGGTCCGCGCAACGGCGGGTCGATCACTGCGGCGCAATTCCTCCAGCGCTACATCGACAAGGGCGTGGCCTGGGCGCACCTCGACATCGCCGGGATGGTCTGGGCCGACAAACCCGGCGCAACCTGGGACAAGGGCGCGACCGGCTATGGCGTGCGCGTGCTCGACCGGTTCGTGCGGGACAATCTTGAAGGCTGACGAGCTTGCGGGTCGATTTTTACCAGCTCAGCCGCGATCCTGCCGAGGGGGCGCTGCCGCTTATCGCGCGCGCTACCCTGGCGGCGGGCGAGCGGTTGCTGGTGGTTTCGGCCGACGATGCGCAACTGCTCCGGATCAGCGAAGCTTTGTGGGCAAAACTGCCTGACAGCTTTCTGGCCCACGGGATTGCCGGAAGCCTGCAGCAGGCCCGTCAGCCAATCCTCCTGTCTGATCAGACCGAAGCCGCCAATGGCGCCAACTATCTCGCGATGGCTGACGGGGTATGGCGGGATGCAGCGGATCGCTTTGCTCGTGCGTTCCTGCTGTTCGATGCAGCTTCCCTCGATGCCGCGCGCGCAACCTGGCGGATGCTGGGGGACCGCGACGGGGTGGAGCGCAAATTCTGGAAGCAGGACGGCGGCAAATGGGTCGAGGGTCCGTGAGCTCGTCCAACCTTGCAGTGCAGCATTTTCCCGGCTAGGGGCTCGCCAACCCTCCGACAACCACAAATCTTCGCAAGGACATAATCATGGCGGTTACCCGCACCTTTTCGATCATCAAGCCCGATGCTACCCGCCGCAATCTGACCGGCGCGGTCACCAAGATGCTGGAAGAAGCCGGGCTTCGCGTGGTCGCTTCAAAGCGCATCCACATGAGCCGCGCCCAGGCCGAAGGGTTCTACGCGGTCCACAAGGAACGCCCGTTCTTTGGCGAGCTGGTGGAATTCATGATCAGCGGTCCGGTTGTGGTCCAGGTGCTCGAAGGCGAAAACGCGATGCAGGCCAACCGCGATATCATGGGCGCCACCAACCCCAAGGATGCCGCCCCCGGCACGATCCGCGGCGAACTGGCCGAAAGCATCGAAGCCAACTCTGTCCACGGCTCCGACAGCGATGAAAACGCCGCGATCGAGATCGCTTACTTCTTCAAGCCGGAAGAAATCGTCGGCTGATCGATTAAAAGCGAGGTATTTCAAAGGGCCGCCTGAGCGATCAGGCGGCCCTATTGCTGTCTGCCAAAATCGTTTCATCACCCTTGCTTGTTGTGCTAGCCTCACCAATGGGTCGCCTCATCTGGAGGCATGATATGGCTGGTGCGACGGATAGTCTTTCTCAGGCAAGCAAAACCGACTCTCCATTGGTCGGACTGATCGACCGATGGATTTACGTGTTCATGGCAGCGTTGTTCGTGGCCACAACGCTGGCCGGCTTTGTCCCGGATTCGCTGGTCAAAATAGCTGCGGTCGAGGCGGGGCAGCGCGCGCCTTTTCCGCCTGTGCTGCATGTCCATGCCGTGCTCATGGGATCATGGCTGCTGCTGCTTCTGACCCAGACCACGCTGATGGCCACTGGCAATAGCGCCCACCACCAGAAGCTGGGGATTGCCTCGTTCCTGCTGGCTCCTGCAATCATCGTTTCCGGGATTGTGCTGGTGCCGACGATGTACGCGCAAGTCTGGAACGCGGCTGCTTCGGCTCCGCCTGATATGGTCGATCAGATGCGCGGCGGACTTGCCATCAGGACTGATATCATGCTGCTGCAATTGCGGGCCGGTGTGCTGTTCGCGGCCTGCGTTTTCCTTGCAGTGCGGGCCCGGCGCGTGGATTCGGGCTTTCACAAGCGAATGATCATCCTTGCCACAGTGGTCCCGCTGCCCGCCTCGATCGACCGGATTACCTGGTTGCAGCACACTATGCCGCAAAGCCCGCTATCGGCAGACCTTTATACTCTGCTGTGGCTCTCACCGATGTTTGTCTGGGATTTGTTCCGGCTTGGGCGAGTGCACCGGGCCTATATCGTCTGGCTCGCCCTGTGGCTTCCCGCTTCGATTGTGGTCCATCAGCTGTGGGGTTCCGACTGGTGGCAAGCCACCGCGCCAAGACTTCTGGGTTTCTCCTGACCGGCCCGCACAGCGATCTTCAAGACGCCGCCGGAGCAATCCCTCCCCCTTTTGCATGCGCGCCGGTTGTTGTATCTTCGCTCCAAAGGAGACAAGCGGTGAAAGGCATGGGCGGCGAAGGGGGCGAGGATTGCCCGTTCGCATTCAATTTCGATCCGGCCAGCTTCAAGGTTGGCGATACGGTCAGCTACCGGGTCAGCACGATGGACGACTGGCCGTTCGTTGGAACGCTGGTCGAAGTCCACGCCGATCACGTGGTGATCTCACCCGGGCCGAGCGAGCCGGACGCGCGGTACAAGGAGACGCGCGAGGATCGGCCGATGGTGGATGGCAGCGATATCTGATCCCCGCCTTGCGCAGCACAAGACGACCGGCCTTGCGCAGCGCAAGACAATTTGACTCTTTGCCGCAACAGGCGGATGCCTTGCACTATGCTGACAAGCATGTTTGGGGGCTAATTCTGACTTGTTGGCTCTGCCCCTCTGGGTCGCACCACTTGGAGGATTGAACCGATGACATTTCCAACGAACATCGCCCGCACCTGCGGGCTCGCCCTTGTTGGCGCGGTGGCGCTTGCAGGCGCACCGGCGCTGGCCAAAGACGATTCGAAAATCGCCGATGAGGTGATGGCGCTGGCCCGCGCGCAATGGTCAGCAGAGATTGCTGGCAAGGGCGCGAGCGATCAGCTGGCCTCGGTCGCGGACGACTATACGGAGTTCAATGCCGATTACCCGACGCTGCTGGTCGGCAAGTCCATGGCGCTCAGGATGACGAGTGTGGCGCAGCCGACCACGCCGCTGTTTTCCGAGATGCAGAACCCGCGCGTGCAGGTTTACGGCGACACCGCGATCCTGACGTATAATTTTGCGGGCGTGAGCAAGGCAGTGGATGGCAAGATTTCTCCCAACACCGCCAAATCGACCCGGGTCTATGTCCGGCAAGGCGGACAGTGGCAACTGGTCCATGCCAATTTCGCACCAGTGCGTGCTGGCAACTAAGTGTTTGGTGGCGGCGCGGTTCATCGGTTCAACTGGTGGGCCGCGTCGCAACCGTGATTGGGGGAGAGTAAAATGACACGTGCGGTCCTGATGGCGATAGCAATTCTCTGCTATTTCGCGTTTTTCGCTTCGTTTGCTTATCTTGTCGGCTTTGTGGGGAACATTCCCGGATTGCCGATCACGGTTGATCGCGGGCCGGAAGCGCCGGTGGCTATGGCGGTGGTCACCGATCTGGCCTTGATCGCACTGTTCGGTCTCCAGCACAGTGTGATGGCGCGGAAGAGCTTCAAGGCGGCTTGGTCCCGGATCGTTCCCGCGCCGATTGAGCGCAGCGTCTATTGCCTCGCTTCGGCGCTGGCGCTGGCGGTGATGTATCTGTTCTGGCTGCCGATCCCGCAGGTGATCTGGGATGTCCGCGGCAGTGGGCTGGGGATGGCGCTATGGGCAATGTTTGGCGCGGGCTGGACAATCCTGTTCATCAGCACCTGGCTGCTCAATCATTTCGAGCTGTTCGGCCTTGCCCAGGCCTGGCGCAATTTCAGCGGCGGGGCAGAGCCTGCCGATGACTTCAAAACGCCGGGCTTTTACCGCTATGTCCGCCATCCGATCTATACCGGGTTCTTCCTGGCCTTCTGGGCAACGCCAATGATGAGTCTGGGACATCTGGTGTTAGCCGCCGGGATGACCGCCTATATATTGATCGGGATCAGCTATGAGGAACGCGATCTGATCGCTCGCTTTGGCAATCGCTATGGCGAATATCGGGCCAAGGTGGGCATGTTGATTCCGGGGCTGGGTAAGCGGGGTTAGAACGCGTCTGCCACATCCAGCAGCACGGTAAGCTTTTTCGGCGCGGACATTCGCCAGCTGCGCGCCAGCCATTCGGCGATGCCGCCCCAGTCGTTGTCGCCAAGATCGAGCCGAATCGCGATCCAGCTGTCGCCGAAATAGGCCGGGCGGTAATAGCGCGCTGGATCGTTCTCGATCAGCTGCGCTTGCTCGTCCAGCCCGCTGACTTTGACCAGCAGCGCCAGTTTGCCATCGCTGTGGTGGTCTTGCGAGACATAGGCGAACTTCTTGCCTTTGACGATCCCGAAGCATGGCATCCCATGGGATAGCACTTCATCCGCCTCGGGCAGGGCAAGGGCGAGCGTGCGGACCCGGCCGATCAGGTGGTCAGGCGATTGTTCCTGACTGACCAATGCGGCCAGACAGCGGGAATAGAGTTGATGCTCGGCAATCAGCACCCGCGCGGCCAGCGTCGCGGCGGTGTCCCCCGGCAGGATTGCAACCGGGATCTGGCCCAATACCGGGCCATCGTCGAGCTCGGCCGTGACCAGATGGACCGTGCAGCCGCCGTGGCTGTCGCCCGCCTCCAGCGCGCGTTCGTGGGTATGAAGCCCGGTGTATTTCGGCAGCAGCGAGGGATGGACGTTGACCATCCGGCCTTCCCAGCGGGTCACGAACACCGGCGTGAGGATGCGCATATAGCCAGCCAGCGCGATGTATTCTGCGCCGTGCTCGCGGATCGCGGCGTCCATCGCGCTGTCATGATCGGCGCGGGTAATGCCCTTGTGGGACAGGGCAAAAGTCGCGACGCCCTCAGCTGCGGCCAGCGTCAATCCGGCTGCATCCGGGTTGTTGCTGGCGACCAAAGCAATCTCGAACGGGCAGTCTGCGGCGCGCGACGCATAGAGCAGCGCCGCCATATTGGTGCCGCTGCCCGAGATCAGGACAGCGACGCGGGCGCGGGCTTGGCCCATCAGATCCTCCCCATTTTTGCGTCAGCGCAAATGGGGAGGTGGCAGTCGCCTTGCGACTGACGGAGGGGTGTCGACGTCAGCGCAGTTTCCCCTCCGTCAGCCCAAACGGGCTGCCACCTCCCCATTTGTGCTTCGCAAAAATGGAGAGGATCGAGATCAGCTGACATGCACCGCTTCCCAGCTCTCCCGCGTGCTCCACACTTCGGCGCTGCCTTGCACGGTGCAGCCGCGCGGACCCGGCTCGATCGCACCGATGACATGCACGGTTTCGCCAGCTGCCTCCAGCGCGGCGATCACGCCGGCCACGTCATCCGCGGCAACCGCCAGCACCATGCCGATCCCGCAGTTGAAAGTCCGCGCCATTTCCGCCGGTTCGATGTGGCCCTGCGCTTGCAGGAACGCCATCAGCCGGGGTTGTTCCCAGGCGCCGGCATCGATTCGGGCGTGCAGGCCAGCGGGCAGGACCCGCGGAATATTCTCCAGCAGGCCCCCCCCGGTGATATGGGCGAGCGCATGGATTTTGGCCGGTTCTGCGCCATTTGGCCGGACCAGTGGCAACAGGCTTTTGACGTAAATCCGGGTCGGCGCGATCAGATGGTCGATCAGCAGCCGGTCCGCATCGAACATGGCCGGACGGTCGAGTTTCCAGCCCTTGTCGGCCGCCAGCCGCCGGACTAGTGAATAGCCGTTGGAGTGGACGCCCGAGCTGGCCAGCCCCAGCAGCACATCGCCGGATGCTACCTTGTCACCGCTCAATTGCTCGCCGCGTTCGACCGCGCCGACGCAGAAACCCGCCAGATCGTAGTCACCGGCCGCATACATTCCCGGCATTTCCGCCGTTTCGCCGCCGATCAGCGCGCAGCCAGCGATTCGGCAGCCCTCGGCGATCCCGGCGACAACCCGGGTCGCCACACCATTGTCGAGCTTGCCGGTCGCAAAATAATCAAGGAAGAACAGCGGTTCTGCACCCTGCACGATCAGATCGTTGACGCACATGGCGACCAGATCAATCCCGATCTGGTCATGCCGGTCATGATCGATCGCCAGTTTGACCTTGGTACCGACCCCGTCATTGGCGGCAACCAGCAGCGGATCCCTGTAACCGGCGGCGCGCGGATCGAAGAACCCGCCAAAGCCTCCGAGTTCCGCGTCTGCACCAGGCCGGGCAGTCGATTTGGCCAATGGTCCGATCGCCTTGACGAGCGCGTTTCCAGCCGCAATCGAGACGCCCGCCTGGGCATAGCTGTAGCTGTTTGGGGGAGGGTTATTGGACATCAAATTGCGCCTAACGCTTTACAGCTTGGATTTCCATGACCGTTTGGGCAAAAGGCCGGTGATTTCCCCGATGACCATTACAGCTCCCTCTCTTGCATTGCGGTCTTACCGCCCTGGTCCGGCCGCTTCGCTGCTGTGCGGCTTGGCGCTCGGCCTGGCTGCGGCGCTGGCGTTGATCGGTCCGGCCCGGCTGATTGCGCAGGTTGAAGGTGAACGTGGAATCCTGCCGGTGGCCAGCTCATCGGACATCGAGATTAACGGAATCGCGGTGAACACCACCGGCAAGGATGCGCAGGAGGCGCGGCTGGCGGGCTGGAAATTGGCGCAAAAGCTTGCTTGGCAGAAGGCCGGCGGCCCCGAGATGAGTGACGGGCAGATCGACAGCATGGTTTCCGCCGTGGTGATTGAGCGCGAGCAGATCGGGCCGAAGCGCTATATCGCCACGCTGGGCGTGATCTTCGATCGCGCGCGCGCCGGGCAGTTTCTGGGCGGCGCAGATGGGACCCGGGCGCATTCGGCGCCGATGCTGGTGATCCCTGTGCTCTATTCCGGCGGCGCGGCGCAGGTTTTTGAAGTGCGCTCGCCGTGGCAGAGGGCCTGGGCGGGTTTCCGCGCCGGGGCAAGCTCGATCGATTATGTCCGCCCGGCAGGTTCAGGCGGCGAATCGCTGTTGCTCACGGCTGGGCAAGCGGGACGGCGCAGCCGAACCTGGTGGCGCAATGTGATCGATCAGTTTGGCGCGGCCGATGTGATCTCGCCGGTCGCGCGGCTGGAGCGGCAGTGGCCGGGCGGCCCGGTGCGTGGCACTTTTACCGCGCGCTATGGTCCCGACAATAGTTTCCTGTCCAGTTTCAACCTGACCGCCAATGACGAGACAGGAGTTCCAGCCATGCTGGCTAAGGCCGTGGTGCGGCTGGATCAGATCTATGCCCAGGCGCTCGCCGATGGGCTGCTCAGCCCCGATCCGACGCTGATGCCCGATCGGCCGCTGCTCGATCCGGCGCTAGTAGCACTGATTGCGCAAGGCCAGAAAGCCGATGCCGCCGCTGCTGCCAAGACGCCGGAGGCCGCCGCTTCAGCCGCGCCTGGCACCGATGCGACCCAGGCTGCGGCATCGGCCAGCAGCTTTACCGTGCAGTTTGCTTCACCTGATGCGGCGGCGGTTGATGCCGCCCTTGGCGCGGTGCGCGGCACCTCGGGCGTACAGGGGGCATCCACGACCAGCCTGGCGCTGGGCGGAACCTCGGTCATGCGGGTCAGCTATGCCGGCGAGTTGTCGGCGCTGGCTGCGGCGCTGCGGGCCAAGGGCTGGCAGGTTACTGTCGGTAGCAACGCACTCAGCATCCGGCGCTAATGTCCCAGATCGCGCTTCCCTTCGCGGTTGGCGGGGCCTTTGGTTCATCCCGCATCGTGGTCGGCGTTGCCAATTCGGCGGTGCTTGAGGCCTGCGCGGCGGCGGCAAGCTGGCCGTTTCGCACCGCAATTTTGTTTGGCCCGCCGCACTCGGGCAAGTCGCTGATCGCGCGCTGGTTTGAAGGCATCGGCGCGGGCGAGGCGATCGACGATGCTGACGCGTTGGACGAGACCGAGCTGTTTCACCGCTGGAACCGCGCGCAGGAAAGCGCAGCGCCATTGCTACTCGTCAGCAACGCAGGCGAGGGTGCTTGGGCAGTCAGCTTGCCAGATCTGGCCTCGCGGCTCGGTGCCGCACTTCACCTTACCATCGGCGCGCCTGATGATGCCATGCTGGGCGAACTGATCGCGCTTCATGCCGAGCAGCGGGGCCTTATTCTGGGCGATGACGCCGCCGCCTATCTTGTGCCCCGGTGCGAGCGTAGCCACATTGGGGTGGAGCGGCTGGTCGAGACGATCGACCGCTTGAGCCTTGAGCGCAAGTTGGCTCCAACCTTGGCAATCTGGCGCGATGCGCTTGAAGTTGTCATGGGGGCCAGCCAGCCGCGCTTGATCTGATCGCCCTTTAGTGGGAAAAGGGGGGACGATGTTTGGTGGCCTGATTTCCTATCTGGATTCGATCGCCCAGCGCGATCCTTCGCCGCGTTCGCGCTGGGAAGTGCTGCTGTATCCCGGTGTGCTGGCCCTCGGACTGCACCGGATAGCGCACTGGCTGTTTGAGGCGCAGCTCTATTTCCTGGCCCGGATGATCAACCATATCAGCCGTTTCCTGACCGCGATCGACATTCACCCGGGCGCTAGGATTGGCCGCAACTTCTTTATCGATCACGGCTTCGTGGTGATCGGGGAAACCGCCGAAATCGGCGATAATGTCACGATGTATCAGGGCTCTACGCTGGGCGGGACCAACCCGACCAACGGCATTGGCGGCAAGCGCCATCCGACGATCGGCGATGATGTCATCATCAGTCTGGGCGCGGCGATCCTTGGCCCGCTAAACGTCGGCGCGGGTAGCCGGATCGGGGCCAACGCGGTCGTCACCAGAGACGTGCCCGAAGGCGCGACGATGGTGGGCATACCGGCCAAGCCGATGCTGGTCGAGGTTAAGCCCGAAACGCAGAATTTCGTGCCCTACGGTACGCCCTGCTCGGATAGGTTCGATCCGGCAACCCAGAAGCTCGAGCTGCTCCAGTGCGAAATGGAAACGATGCAGAAGCGCCTTTCGCAGCTGCTGGAAGAGCGTGATGCCGCCGCTGCGAAGCAATCGGCAGGTCGCAAACGGAGCACCAAGTCGGCTTGAGCGCCATTATCACGCCCTTTCCGAATATCGCCAATCGGCCCCTGCAGGTGGGCTTCGAGCGGCCCGAACTGCAACGCATCCTCGATCTTTATGGCCGCATGGTCAGCGCGGGCGAGTGGCGCGATTACGCGATGGACTTTACCCGCGAAGAAGCCGCCTTCTGCGCCTTCCGCCGCACCGCCGATCGCCCGCAGACGCGGATCGTCAAATGCCCGGCGCTGCGCAGCAAGCAAGGCATGTGGACCCTGTTCGGCGAGGGTGGGCAGATCCTCAAGCGCGGGCACGAGTTGGCCGGGGTGTTGTTCGTGATCGAGCGGAAGTTGTTGAAGGTGGTGGATGGTTGAGTCGGGATGAATGGCGACTAACGGCGAGATTGCCGTCGCTTGGTGTTCAAACATATTCACCAGATACCTTGCTGACATTCATCTTACTTAGGCGCGGCCGCTTCGCGCCAACATAGCGGACATCTGCGTCAGTTCGCACATTCTCTCAACCGGCCGTATGTTCAACGGTAGTGATTGTCACCGTCCAGTTGGAATTGTCTTCATAATGTGATACCTTTGATCAGTTGCTCCAAAGTCCTTCTGCGAAAGGGAGTTGCTGTGAGTCACAACTTGAAATCCGCTACGTTGATTGGCCTTGGATTGTCGCTGGCCAGCTTCACTCCCGCTGTGCGCCATTCTTCTTCGGAATTGGCGGCACTCGATCCCAGTAAAATCGCCAAACTTGTCTGCGGTTCTCGCGAGGGCAGCATGACCTTGGTGCGCGAACTGTTTATCGCCTCAGCGTTAGCTGCCCCAGCAAGTCGGACCGCACCGATTCCGCTCTATGACGATCTAACCCGCTCGCCATTCCGTATCACCACGAATTTTCCACAAGCACAGCGTTACTTCAGCCAAGGCCTGCTTTTGACCTACGGCTTCAGCCACGCCGGTGCTGTTCGCTCATTCCGTGAGGCGCAGCGTTTAGATCCAGATTGCGCGATGTGCTGGTGGGGTGAGGCGGTCGCTCTAGGACCCAATATCAACGCGCCAATGGGCCCGGCCGCACTCGACGCCATGGACCGCGCAATGGCGCTGCGCGGCCGCGTATCACCGCTCGAGCGTGCACTGATCGAGGCAGCTGCGCTCCGCTACTCGCGGGATATGAAGGCAGATCGTGCTGCCCTGGATGCAGCATATGCTGGTGCGATGATCGCGGCCGCCGATCGTTTTCCTGATGATGACGATGTGGCGGTTCTAGCAGCCGAGGCTGCAATGGACACCAGTCCCTGGAATTACTGGGAAAGCGACAAGAAGACTCCGATCGGCCGCAGCGGCGACGCGGTGCGGCTCGTCGAAGGCGTCGTCCGCCGCAATCCCGCACATGTACAGGCCGCACATCTGTACGTTCATCTGCTGGAAGCGAGCGATCCGCAGCGCGCCGAGGCCGCCGCAGATCGGCTATCCGTCCCATCAGCACCCACCGCAGGTCACCTCGTGCATATGCCAGGACACATCTACGAGCGGCTCGGACGCCATGCTGATTCTATACGGGTGAACATAGCGGCGGCTCGAGCGGACAAAGCTTTCATTCGCAGCTCCAACGATCACAGTCTGGTCCGCTACGGCTACTATCCACATAACATCCACTTTATCGTGACCTCGGCGCAGATGGCGGGCGACATGCACACCGCCGTCCGAGAGGCACAGCGGCTTCGCAACGTGCTCGATGCCGAGACCTCCGCCAAGATTGCCTGGATCCAGGCGATTGACGCTGCGCCTTTTCTGGCCATGGCCCAGTTCGCCAGACCGGCAACGATTCTGGCAATGCCAGCACCCGACGCGCGCCTGCCCTACGCTACCGCGATGCGCCATTTTGCGAGGGCGATCGCTCATTCCCAGCTTGGCGACCAAACTGGCTTCGATGCAGAGCTATCTGCGATTGCGCAGCTCAAGGATTCGAATGCCTTTGCAGGGATGATCGAGCAAGGTGTTCCGGCACCCGACCTCTTGACGCTGGCGGAAGCAGTCGCCCGTGGTAAGCACGCAACTGCCCAGCGCCAGTATGCCGAGGCGGTCGCCCGCTTTCGCGAAGCCGCCGCAATCGAGGCCCGCATTCCATATCAAGAACCCGCGTACTGGTACTATCCCGTCAGACAGTCTCTTGGCGCAGCGCTTTTTCTCGCCGGTGATTACAGCGAGGCGAGCCAAGCATTCCGTGCAGCCCTCGTGCAGACCCCCAACAACGGCTGGATACTCTACGGACTTTCCCGCAGCGAGGCGGCGCAAGGGCACCAGCTCGAAGCCGCTGCAGCAAAGCGGGCATTCTCTAAGGCTTGGTTGGGCGACAAAAGCTGGCTTCGCATGGCGCGCCTCTGATCGAAAATATCAGTGCCCCGACCACTTTGAGGAAGGCTAACCGGCACTTTGCGGTTGGGAGTGTTCGCTTTTTCGCTTGATTGCCCCTCGTCCGTTTCGAAATCCCTTACACCTTAGTACCCCCGACTTCACGGTAGTAGGGGACGTCAGCTCTTATGCATTCAAAGCCGTGCCAGAGAAGGCCGGATTTGGTCGCGAACGAGACCCCGAACCTAGAGCCGGGTAGTGTCTCAGTTTGAAAATCTAGTCCGGCTTGCGATTGATAAGCGCAGCCACGCCCAGTCCGATTTGCGCGCCGCCAAGTAGGACGCTGAACCAATAGGCGTAGGTGTCGTTCGGGTTGGGGTCGAGGCCAAGTGCGCGCTTGACCAACAGGGCAGCGACGGCGGCTACTGCGCCGATCAGCATAACCTTGTTGCGGTTGACCTTAGGTTGCACGTTTCTTGTATGTCCCACGCGTGGTTGGCGGCGGTGCCATCAGAAGCGCATTGCAGTGCTGGACCCTTCTCTCAATCGCCCATTGGCCCCCTATAGTCCCCACCATAGACCGCCGTGCGGATGTCGTGGTGCAGGGTCCCGTCGAACGGCGCCACTTGGACGAAGAAGACGACTGTCATGTCGTTGACCGGATCTACCCAGAACAACGTCGTTTCCGCCCCGTCCCAAAAGAATTCACCCACCGAACCGCGATTCTCGCCCGACGTGCGCGGCTGCGCGGTGCGGACGGCGAAATCGAGGCCGAACCCAACCGCGCCCTTCTCGGGAAGGAAGAAGCGCCGGGTGATGCTCGGGTCGAGCTGATCGGTTGCCATCAGCTTGATGGTCGACGGCTTGACGATGCGCGTACCGTCGAGCGTCCCGCGTCCCAGCAGCATCCGTGCGAACCGCATGTAATCGTCGAGTGTCGAGGCCAGCCCAGCACCGCCCATCGTCAGCCTGCGTGACCCGAAATTGAGTGCGCGCGCCTTCTCGTCGGGGACACGCGCGAGCGCTCCATCGGACTGTTTTGTATAACTCGCGGCGAAGCGCGGCAGGCGATCCGGGGGTTGCGTCCAGGCGGTGTCCATCATCCCCAACGGGTCGAGGATCGCCTTGCGGACGTGCTGCTCGAAGGTTTCGTCGGTCAAATGCTCGACCAGCAGCGCCTGTACATCGACCCCGGTGCTGTAGCTCCACTCCGCACCCGGATCGAACAGCAACGGCACCTTTGCCAGCTTGTCGCCGAACTCGTCCAGGCTGTTGGTCAGAGCGATTGGGTTGATGTCATGGAAGATTTTATCGGCGGCAGTATCGCGCATACCATACGAAAATCCCGCCGTGTGACGCATGATGTCACGGATCGAGATCGGACGCGCCGGCGCGCGCAGCACCGGGTTGCCGTTGGGGCCGGGCTCGCTGATCACCTTCACGTCGCCGAACGCGGGCAGGTAGCGCGACAGCGGGTCGTCGAGCCCGAATTTTCCTTGTTCCCACAATTGCATCAGCGCGACACCGGTGACCGGCTTGGTCATCGAGAAAATCTGGACAAGCGTATCGCGCGCCATCGGCCGCTTCGCTTCGCGGTCGGCATCGCCGAAGGCGCCGAAATAACGTTCCGCGCCGCCTTGCCAGACCAGCGCCGACGCGCCAGCCACACGCTTCGCCGCGACCATCTGGAGAAGCGCGGTGTCGATCTTCAGCTTGTCGATTGCGAAACCTGCGGCGGGTCTACCCCAGGCGACACCAGAAACGGTGAGGCTTGCTAAGATCGTCGCCACTGCGCTTCGCCGGTCCATGCACCCACTCCTTGTTTGTGGCGATGATAACGTTCGCAATGAGGCTGACAACTGGGAGAGAACATATCCCCGGTTTCGTCCTTGCGGTTGCGAAGACGGTCAGTCTGGCTACGAACGATGGCGATGCTGCTGCGGCGGATGGAGGTCACCGATGCCACCGTGCATGGCTTCCGTAGTAGCTTCCGGGATTGGGTGGGTGAGACTACCAGGTTCCCGCGCGAGGTGGCCGAAGCAGCGCTAGCCCATGCCGTCGGGAATGAGGTGGAGCGTACTTACCGCTGGGGCCATGCGCTCAACGAGCGCCGCAAGCTGATGACGGCTTGGGCCCAATTTGCGCCAATGCGCGAATGTCCGCTTTGCCGTTTCTGGTGCTAAAACCTGCCTGACCAGAATCCACAACATTCCGGTCACTCTCAACACTGGCTCAGGCGGAGCGGGTCCCCGCTAGTGACTGGGTCCTTGCTCACAATCTGCCAGCCGACCGCTAAAACGAAACCGCGCGAGAGCTTGTCCCTCTCGCGCGGTTTCGTTCGTGAGCCCTCGTTCTCGCTCCTAATCACCCCAATCCGCCAATCTTGCTCAGCGCCGTCATCACCACGCCCGATTGCTCGCTGCCAGACTGCGGCACGATCTCGCCGGTGCGGTCGATGATTGCGGCCCAGTGGGCGGCGATCCCTTCGGGGGTACGCTCGTCCTGGGGCAGGGCGATACCCGGGGTGAGGGTGACATAGGCGGCGTGATAGGCGCCTGCGCCCGCGCCGATGATCATGTTGGTGGGGGCATCATCGCTGACCAGGAACAGCGCGGCGGGCGCGACGTTTTCGGGCGAAAGCGCCTTGAACAGCGCCTCTGGCATGCCAAGGTCTTCGGTCATCCGGGTGCCGGCAACCGGGGCGAGGGTATTGACCTTGATGTTGAACTTCGCGCCTTCCAGATAGAGCGACTTGGTGAGGCCAGCCAGCCCCAGCTTGGCCGCGCCATAGTTGGATTGGCCGAAGTTGCCGAACAGCCCGGTTGACGAGGCAGTCATCAGGATCCGGCCGTAATTCTGCTCGCGCATGGTTTCCCACACCGCCTTGGTGCAATTGGCAGAGCCGATCAGGTGGACATCGACCACCAGCTTGAAATCGGGCATTTCCATCTTGGCGAAGCTCTTGTCGCGCAGGATCCCGGCGTTGTTGATCAGGATGTGAACCCCGCCCCACTTTTCCTTGGCCTTGGCGACCATTTCAACCATCTGGTCATATTCGGTGACGCTGCCGCCGTTCGACATCGCCTCGCCGCCCATGGCCTGGATTTCCTCGACCACCTTGAGTGCGGCATCGGAATGGCCGGTGCCATCGCGGGCTGCGCCCAGATCGTTGACCACCACCTTGGCGCCGCGCTTGGCCAGTTCGATCGCATAGGCATGGCCCAGGCCCCCGCCAGCGCCGGTAACAATCGCAACCCGGTCCTTGAATGAAATAGTCATGGTGCAGCTCCGCTGATTAAAAGGGTAATTCCCCGCGCGCAGATAGGGGGAAAGCGCGCGCGGAATGGCATGGTGGACACGGGCTTTCAACCTTGTAACGCACCAGCCACAATGCCGTAGCGGCAAGCGGGCGTAAAATTGTCAAACAACTGGCGCGGTTCCGTCATAACGGGACTGCGAATCAAAATATCTACCCCTTGGGAGGTCTTCACGTGACCAGCAATTTCCGCACTTCTGCTATAGCCATCGCCGTGGCTGTCGGCTGGGCGCTTCCGGCCCATGCCGATGCCGCCCAAGACGCCGCGATCCAGCAGGAGCTGGCCGCGATGCGCGCCCAGATGAGCCAGATGGCACAGCGGATCGATACGCTGGAAAGCCAGCTGGCCGCCGCCAAGGCGGCTCCTGCGTCAGTTACCCCACCCCCGCCCAGCGTAATCGCCCCCGCCGGAACGACGATCGCGTGGGAAGGAGCACCACGCATTTCATCTCCCGCCGATCCCAGGAATCCCGCTGCCGGAAGCTGGAGCTTCAAACCGCGCGGGCGGCTCCAGGTCGATGTTGCCGGGGTCGATGCGCCTGCAGGCATTCCAGGCAAAAGTCTTGGGATCGCCAACGAATTTCGCCGCGCCTATATCGGCTTCGATGGCACAATCCCGGGTAACTTCGGCTACCGGGTCGAAGCCGATCTGGC
>JBKJTN010000133.1:0-3771 GCA_046590275.1 Novosphingobium sp. | reverse complement strand
AAGTCGATCGCTGGCGGAATAGTCGAAGGCAGCGTAACCCGCGGGCTGACCGTCGCGAAGGGAACCAGATAGCGCGAATGCTTGTCGTAGCAATCGATCTGCACATTCACATCGTCGAGATACCATTGCAGTTGCGGGTGGATCCCCTGGACATGGTAATTTTCGTGGAAGGCATCCACCGAGGTCTTCCAGTTGCAATCCCATTCGATCGTGACATCGCGCTTCCACGCCATCCGCTCGAAATGATAAGGGTCCAGATGCTGCGGGATGACGCTTAAATAATCCTCAAGCGGCCCGGCATCGTGGTTGAGCGAAAACCACACGAAATGGCCCCATTCAGCGCAGGGGAGCGATGGCAAACGCGCGTCCGGTGGGGCGCCTTGCGGGAAGGAGCCAAGATCGGGAATATGGGCGATCTTGCCTTCGCGGTCATAGGTCCAGTGGTGATACATGCAGCGGAAGTTTTCGGCGGTGCCCAGCCCCTCGGGGCGCAGCCGGTTGCCGCGGTGCAGGCACACATTGGGGAAAGCACGCACCGAACCGTCTGCCTGCCGCACGATGATAACGGATTCGCGGCCGATGTCGGTGCAGATATAATCGCCCGCCTCCTTGATGTCGTCGGAGCGTCCGCCGAGCAACCAGACCTTGCTCCAGATTTTCTGCCACTCCAGCTCCATGAAGTCGGGTGAATAATAGCGTTCGGCCGGGATCAGGGCATTGCCAAAATCCGGGTCTTCCGCCTTCTCGGCAGGTGTGCCCTTGGGCCAATCCTGCGGGTTGACCCGGATTATATCAACCTGGCGTTTGACGTCCATCGCTGTGCCTTCAGAAATGCGTGCGATTGGTGAAGCCGCCATCGACGACGAGGTGCGATCCGTTGCACCAGCTGGCCGCAGGACTGGCGAGAAACGCAATCGCGCGGGCAATTTCCTCGGGCGTGCCCAGCCGGCCACTGGGCTGCTGGCGGAGCGTCGCCGCATAGAACTTTTCCATCGTGCCTTTGAGCATATCCCAGTTGCCGCCTTCGAACTCGATCGGACCGGGCGAGACCACGTTGACCCGGATACCGTCCTTGCCGTGCGCCAGCGCCAGTTGCTTACCCCAGGTGATCAGCGACGCCTTCATCGCATTGTAAGCCTGGGGTCCGCCCATCGCTTCGCCTGCCGAAGTGGTGCTGATCAGCACGATCGAGCCGGTCTTGCGCTCGGTCATGATCGGCAGCACCGCCTCCACCGCGCGAACTGGTCCCAGCACATCGACCTCAAAGGCGTTGTGCCAGTATTTCTCGCTGCCGATCCCGCCGCTGGCCGAAGTGATCGGGATCAGGATGTCACAGCCTTCAAGCTGCGCGATGGCTGTGGCCAGCCAGGCCTTGTAGGTATCTTCCTTTTTCACATTGACCGCCGAACCGAACACTTTGGTTCCGTATTTCCGCAGGTTGGCGACCGCTTCCTTCACGCCGTCCTCAGAACGGGCCGTGATTGCCAGATCGCATCCTTCGCGCGCAAGGATTTCGGCAGTTGCCATGCCGATGCCTCGTGCCGCACCGATAATGATGGCCTTCTTTCCGCTGAGTCCGAGGTCCAATTTCTCTCTCCTGTGTCCAGCTTCGTTATCCGGCACGACGCCATAAAACAATCACAAATGATTGTTTTATGGGCTGATGATCAACGCATTGTCGATCATGATCTCGGCGCCGTTGACGAAGCGAGATTCGTCCGACGCAAGATAGAGCACCAGCGCAGCGACATCCTTGGGTGCGCCAACCGCGCCCGCCGGCAATACCCCTTCCGGGATCGCGTGTTCATTGCCGGCACGCCCTTCGGCAAACTGGATCATCGGTGTTTCGATTGCCGCAGGGTGGATCGAATTGCAGCGAATGCCATAGCCTTTGGCCTGACAGTGGATGGCAATGGATTTGGTCATGGCCCGAACGGCGCCCTTGGCCGCTGTGTAGGCAAAGAAAATGGGATAGCCCAAATGGCTCGCGGTCGACGACATGTTGATGATCGAACCGCCGCCCGATCTTGCCATCAGCGGCATGGCATATTTGCAGCCTAGGAATACCCCTTCCGACATGACGGAATTGGCCTTGCGGAACTGTTCGAGAGTTGTTTCTTCCGGGTCGGCAAGCACGACCACGCCGGCGTTGTTCACCAATATGTCGAGCCGGCCGAACTTCGCTTCGGTTGCGGCAATCGTGTCTTTCCACGAAGCTTCTGACGCAACATCATGTGCAACGGCAATTGCCCTGGATCCGATCTCGGCAGCAACCGCTTGGGCCGCCGCGAGGTTGATGTCGCTGACCACAACCGATGCGCCCTCGGCTGCCAGCAGCAGGCAATCAGCCTTGCCCAATCCCGAGCCTCCGCCTGTAATTAAAGCGACCTTGCCCGCTACTCTTCCCATTGCCAAACACTCCGTTTATCGGCTTCGACGGTCTAGGCGCTGGAATTGGTTGCCTGTCAAAGCAAAAACAATCATGATTGTCTTTAATATTGAAGGTCTCAATCCGGATGGCGCGCATCGCGATCAAATCATCAAAACCTGCCCCGGCTCTGGAATTGAACTTGCAGGCTGCAAAAAGCGCGGCGACGCGGGCGCGGTTGATTGATGCAACCATCCGCTGCATCATCAAGTACGGCTATTCCCGAACGACGACCCCGCGCGTAGCCGAAGAGGCGGGGATGTCACGTGGGGCCATGCTGCACCACTTTGAAAATGGCGGCACGCTGATGCAGGCGGCCATTGCGGAACTGCACGAAAAGCGGCTGCGGGCATTTCGCCAGAGCGCAGGGTCCTCGGTCCATGAAGTTCACACGCTGGTGCGAGCCTATTGGAAGCAGATCTCCGGTCAGACCTTCACGGCATTTCACGAGCTGGCGCTCGCATCGCGGACCGACAAGGGCTTGGCCAGCATTCTGGTGCCGGCCCAGGACGAGTTCCGCCTGCGCTGGTACCGGCAAGCGATCGAGCTCTTTCCGGAATGGCAAGGCGATCGGGCACGCTTCGATCTGGCGCTCGCGCTGTCGCAAAACGTGCTGGAAGGCATGGCAATCAACCGACTGACGCATGGGCTTGACGAACGGATGGTCGAGCCCATCCTCAATGATCTTGAGCGTCAGATCGAGGCGCTGAAACCTCTATCGGCAAAGGGCTGATTATCATGGGCGGTCAGCGTCAGGGACCTTTGGCGGGGGTCACGATCCTTGATCTGACAAGCGTGCTGATGGGCCCCTATACGACCCAGATTTTCGCGGATCTTGGCGCGGACGTGATCAAGATAGAAAGCCCGGACGGCGATACAACGCGCGGATTGCCGCCGGTCATCGACAAAGGCCGCGGCGGCATGTTCCTCAATATCAATCGCGGCAAGCGCAGCCTGGCGCTCGATTTGAAGCTGCCTTCAGCGCGCGATGTGGTCATCAGGCTGGCACGGAATTCGGACGTCTTCATCCATTCGATGCGCGCCGCCGCGATTGGCCGCCTCGGGCTCGGCTATCCGGTGCTCAAGTCCGCGAACGACAAGATCATCTATGCCAACATGTATGGCTTCGGTCGCGGCGGACCATACTCTGATTACCCGGCCTATGATGATATCGTGCAGGCAGCATCGGGCCTCGCGTCATTGCAGGGCAGGCTGACCGGGGGCGATCCGGGCTATGTCGCAAGCGCCGTGGCGGACAAGGTGGCCGGCCTTACGGGAGCCTATGCGGTGATGGCGGCCCTGTTTGCGCGTGAACGGACCGGGCTTGGTCAGGAGATCGAAAT
>JBKJTN010000063.1:0-3211 GCA_046590275.1 Novosphingobium sp. | reverse complement strand
CTCGCCTTCGAGGTCCATTTCCTCGAGCAGCTTGCGGATCGCTTCGGCGCCGATGCCGGCCTGGAAGCCGTCCTCGCCATATTCGTCCTGCGCGGCGAGCAGCTCGTCCTCGGTGAGGAGCTGATACTTCTCGAGGTTGGTCAGACCCGGCTCGATGACGACATAGGCCTCGAAGTAGAGGATCCGCTCAAGCTGCTTGAGCTGCATGTCGAGCAGCAGGCCGATGCGCGACGGCAGCGACTTCAGGAACCAGATGTGGGCAACCGGCGCGGCCAGTTCGATGTGACCCATCCGCTCACGGCGGACCTTGGTAACGGTAACTTCAACGCCGCATTTTTCGCAGACGACGCCCTTGTACTTCATCCGCTTGTACTTGCCGCACAGGCATTCGTAGTCCTTCACCGGACCGAAGATGCGGGCACAGAACAGCCCATCGCGTTCGGGCTTGAAGGTCCGGTAGTTGATGGTTTCCGGCTTCTTGATCTCGCCGAAGGACCAGCTGCGGATCCGCTCGGGGCTCGCCAGACCGATCTGAATCTGGTCGAAAGATTCAGGCTTGGCCATCTGGTTGGTGAATTTGGTCAGGTCGTTCATTTTCTGCCGTTCCCTTGCCCCCTATCCGGGGCCATCTGGACGTAAAATCTAAGTGGCGACGGGAGGGCGATCCGCTGGATTACTCCTTGGGACCGCCCGACCCCGCTTACTCTGCTGCCTGGGCGTTGATCGCATCGTCATCGGCATCGTCGTGATCGATCACCGAGTTCAATTCGACATTCAGGCCGAGGCTGCGCATTTCCTTGACGAGCACGTTGAAGCTCTCAGGAATGCCGGCCTCGAAAGTATCGTCACCCTTGACGATCGCTTCGTAAACCTTGGTCCGCCCGACGACATCGTCCGACTTGACCGTGAGCATTTCCTGCAACGTGTAGGCCGCGCCATAGGCCTGGAGCGCCCAGACCTCCATTTCACCGAAGCGCTGACCACCGAACTGGGCCTTGCCGCCCAGCGGCTGCTGGGTGACGAGGCTGTAAGGCCCGATCGAACGCGCGTGGATCTTGTCGTCGACAAGGTGATGCAGTTTCAGCATGTAGATATAGCCAACGGTAACCTTGCGATCGAAGGCTTCACCGGTGCGGCCGTCATACAACACCACCTGGCCCGAGGTATCGAGCCCGGCTTTGGCCAGCATCGCCGAGACGTCCGGTTCACGCGCACCATCGAAGACCGGCGTTCCCATTGGTACACCGTTCTTGAGATGCTCGGCCAGTTCGACAACTTCGGGCACCGAACGAGCATCGATCTCTTCGTGATAGCGCTCCCCGTAAATGTCCTTCAGCTTGTCGACCAGCGCGGTCGGCGGCGCAGCAGCTTCGGGGTTGGGGTTGGCATGGCGCCATTCCTCAAGCGCCGCAGTGACTTGCTGCCCCAAACCGCGAGCAGCCCAGCCAAGGTGGGTTTCGAAGATCTGTCCGACGTTCATGCGGCTCGGCACACCCAGCGGGTTGAGCACGATGTCGACATGCGTGCCGTCTTCCAGGAACGGCATGTCTTCGCACGGCAGGATGCGCGAAATGACACCCTTGTTGCCATGACGGCCAGCCATCTTGTCGCCCGGCTGCAGCTTGCGCTTCACCGCCACGAACACCTTGACCATCTTGAGCACGCCGGGAGCCAGCTCGTCGCCGCGCTCCAGCTTTTCCTTCCGGTCCTCAAACTTCTCCTGGATCAGTTTGACGGTCTCGTCATACTGGGTCTTGACCGCTTCGAGCTGGGTTTGGCGCGCGTCATCGGCGACAGCAAACTTCCACCATTCGTGCTTTTCGGCCTCTTCGAGCAGCGCGGCATCGATGGTCGCACCCTTCTTGACGCCCTTGGGGCCGGCAGCAACCACCTGACCTTCGAGCATTTCGCGCAGACGGTTATAGGTGGCGCGGTTGAGAATGCCGCGTTCGTCCTCACGATCCTTGGCGAGGCGTTCGATTTCCTCGTTCTGGATCGCGCGGGTACGGTCATCGATCTCGATACCGTGACGGTTGAACACCCGCACTTCGACGACCGTGCCCGAAACGCCTGGCGGCAGCTTGAGCGAGGTGTCGCGAACGTCGCTGGCCTTTTCGCCAAAGATTGCGCGCAGCAGCTTTTCTTCCGGAGTCATCGGCGATTCGCCCTTGGGCGTGATCTTGCCGACCAGGATATCGCCCGGATGCACTTCGGCCCCGATGTAGACGATGCCCGCCTCATCCAGGCTGCGCAGTGCTTCTTCGCCGACGTTGGGAATGTCACGGGTGATGTCTTCAGGCCCAAGCTTGGTATCGCGGGCCATGACTTCGAATTCCTCGATGTGGATCGAGGTGAAGACGTCGTCCTTGACGATCCGTTCCGAGATCAGGATCGAATCTTCGTAATTGTAGCCATTCCACGGCATGAAGGCGACCAGGCTGTTGCGGCCCAGCGCCAGTTCGCCCAGCTCGGTCGAGGGACCATCGGCGATGATATCGCCTTCCTCGATCACTTCACCCACCTTCACCAGCGGACGCTGGTTGATGCAGGTATTCTGGTTCGAACGCTGGAACTTCTGCAGGGTGTAGATATCGACACCCGACTTGCCGGCTTCGACATCGCCCGAGGCGCGAATCACGATGCGGGTCGCATCGACCTGATCGACGATTCCGCCGCGCAGCGCCGAAATCGCGGCGCCCGAATCGCGCGCCACGGTTTCTTCCCTGCCAGTGCCCACGAACGGCGCTTCGGCGCGGATCAGCGGCACCGCCTGGCGCTGCATGTTCGAGCCCATCAGCGCGCGGTTGGCGTCATCGTTTTCCAGGAACGGGATCAGCGACGCGGCGACCGAGACCAGCTGCTTGGGACTGACGTCCATCAGCGTGACCAGATCGCGCGGGCTCATCACGAATTCGCCACTGTCTCGCGCCGAGATCAGTTCCTCGGCAAAGCTGCCGTCGGGGTTAAGTTCGGCAGAGGCCTGCGCGACGACGTGCTTCTGTTCTTCCATCGCCGAGAGGTAGCGGACCTCGCCGGTAACTTTCCCGTCGACCACGCGGCGGTACGGCGTTTCGATGAAGCCGTACTTGTTGACGCGGGCGAAGGTGGCCAGCGAGTTGATCAGGCCGATGTTCGGGCCTTCCGGCGTTTCGATCGGGCAGATCCGGCCGTAGTGGGTCGGGTGGACGTCGCGGACTTCGAAGCCTGCGCG
>JBKJTN010000140.1:0-5073 GCA_046590275.1 Novosphingobium sp. | reverse complement strand
GCTTTGGCCGATGCCAATGTGGTCGGCACCGATGTATTCAGCACGATGGACGCGATGCGAGCGGCGCTTGACCGCAAGCTGACCGAGCAGGTCAACCAGATTATCCATCACGCTGATTTTCAGCAGCTGGAAAGTGCTTGGCGCGGTCTGAATTATTTGGTGATGAACACCTCCACCGGCAAGGACATGAAGATCCGCGTACTCAATGTCTCGAAGGACGAGACGCGCAAGATGTTTCGCCAGTTCCGCGACGCAGCCTGGGACCAGAGCCCGCTGTTCAAGAAGATCTATGAATCTGAGTTCGGTCAGCTTGGCGGGCAGCCCTACGGTGCCTTCGTCTGCGACTATGCCTTCGACCATTCCGCACCCGACCTTGAGGTTATGAAGGGGCTTTCGAAGATCGGCGCTGCAGCGCATGCGCCAATGATTTCGGCGGCTGCACCTGGGCTGATGGGCATGGAGAGCTGGCAGGAGTTGGCCAATCCGCGCGATCTGGGAAAATTGTTCGATGCCACTGATTATGCTGCTTGGCGCAGTTTCCGCGAAACCAGTGATAGCCGCTATCTGGCGCTGACCATGCCGCGCTTTCTCGGACGCCCGGTCTATGGCGCGAAAAGCGACCCGGTTGAGGAGTTCGATTTCGAAGAGGATACATCTGGCGATCACGACAACCACCTCTGGGTGAGTTCGGCCTATGCCATGGGCACAAGGATTACCGAGGCATTCGCCACCTATGGCTGGTGCACGCGCATTCGCGGTGTTGAAAGCGGCGGCACGGTGGAAGGCCTGCCCACCGCCATGTTCCCGACCGATGACGGCGGTGTCGATATGAAATGCCCGACCGAAATCGCCATATCGGATCGGCGTGAAGCGGAATTATCCAGCTCCGGGCTTATGGCGCTGATCCATCGCAAGAATACCGATCAGGCGACCTTCATCGGCGGACAAACGGTTCACAATCCCGCCCAGTTCGTTGATCCTGCGGCCACCGCAAGTGCCAACCTGTCGGCGCGACTGCCGTATATCTTCGCTAGCTGTCGCTTTGCGCATTACCTCAAGTGCATGGTGCGTGATTGGGTAGGCGGAAACCGCGAGGCGCCGCAATTGCAGTTCGATCTCAACACATGGATTTCTCAGTATATCGATGGCTCGCCCGAAACATCGAGCGAAGAAGTCAAGGCGCGGCTTCCGCTAAAGGATGCGAAAATCGAGATTGTTCCGGACGAAGAAAATCCGGGCTATTACAAAGGGAAATTCATGTTCATTCCTCATTACCAGCTCGAAGGAATGGACGTTGCGTTGAGCATGGTTTCACGCATGCCTAAGGGCGCGGCATAACCAATCATAAGTCAACAATGGGCTGTGTTTTCTTAAAAGGAGAAAAGAAATGGCATCGGATTTCTTGCTAAAGATTGACGGGATCCCTGGCGAGTCCAATCAAGACAAGCATAAGGGTGAAATCGAAGTTGGGTCCTTCTCATGGGGGGCGGTACAGCAAGGCAGCATGTCAGCTGGCGGCGGCGGGGGTGCCGGCAAAGCCTCCTTCAACGACCTTCATTTTGTTGCCCCTGTTTCGAAGGCATCCCCGGTGCTGTTTCAAAAGTGCGCGATTGGGGAGCACATCAAGAAAGCGCTTCTGACAGTTCGCAAGGCCGGAAAAAACCAGCAGGAATATTATAAGATCACGCTCACAGACCTGTTGGTTTCCAGCTTTCAGTCCGGCGGATCAGATGGCGGCGGCCCGCCAATGGACTCCTTCTCATTGAATTATACCAAGATCGAATTCTCCTATGCGGCTCAGAAAGCCGACGGGACGCTCGAAGGTGCAGTGATTGGCAAGTTCAACATCAAGACTGGGAAGCCGGACTAGGGCGTCGTAGTAAGGGACGTATAATTGGCGCTTGCTGACGATCTTTTGCGTGACGGCGATCTTGACGGTGCTCGTACTGCGCTCGTTGAGATCGTCCGGACACGTCCCGATGATGAGCAGGCGCGCATGTTCCTGTTTCAGCTCCTCGCCGTTCGCGGCGAGTGGGACAAGGCGCGGACGCAGGTCCAGGGTCTAGCGTCGCTTTCCCCCGAAGCACAGATGCTTTCAGTCGCCTATGGACAGGCGATCGAGGCCGAGAAACAGCGCGCGGCTGTCTTCGATGGGGCAGTGGACATGCCGCTGCTGATCGGTGAGGATGGTTGGGCACAAGGTGTTGCCAGTGGCATCACCTTGCTCGCAAGGGGAGACGTGGCCGGTGCCGAGGCGGCGCGCGATGAGGCCTTCGACAATGCCCCTGACATGCCCGGCACGATTGACGGGGAGCACTTCGAATGGCTGGCCGACGCTGACAGCCGCTTCGGCCCCACATTTGAGGCGATTCTTGGCGGGCGCTACGGCCTCATCCCATTTGACCAGATTGTCTCGATCAAGTCCGATGGGCCGCAGGATCTGCGCGACACGGTTTGGTATCCAGTGCAGATCGCTTTCCGCAACGGGCAATCAGCGGCGGCATTCTTGCCCGTCCGATATCCCGGGAGCGAGGCTTCTACTGACGTTGCCGAACAGATGGGCCGGGTTACGAACTGGACTGACCGCGAATGGGGCCAGGAAGGCTCCGGACAGCGTTTGTGGTCGTTTTCGGACGGTGACGATCGCGGCCTGCTTGAGCTTCGCAGGCTAGTGTTCGATTGATGGCCGAGGGGGCGAGTACCGGTCGGCTTAATCCGACCCTGTTTGACAAGCTGGTGGCGGGCAACCAGATCGGCGGGATGCGCGGCGCAGAGATAGAGGACCTCGAACAGAAACGCGAGACGCTCCACTATTTTTCGGTCCCCCAGATCGAGCGGTTCAATGAATCGGCATTACGTGCGACTGTCCGACGCGATATGGCCTGGTTGCTCAACACCACGAACCTTGAATCCGTAGTTGACCTAGACCTATTCCCCCAGGTTAAGACAAGTGTCCTCAATTTCGGCGTGCCGGACCTAGCCGGCAAAGCGCTCAACAGTCGTCTGGTAATTCAGCGGGCCCGCGACATCCGCACGGCGATCCGCGCCTTCGAGCCGAGGATGGACGAAAAATCCCTTGTGGTGGAAGTCTCGGAACAGCTCGAGCGCGAGAACGCCATAACCTTTGTCATCCACGGCGACGTTCGCTCGGCGGTGCGGGCAATTCCAGTCAAGTTCCGAACCGATGTGGAAGTTGATACCGCCGCCGTGACAGTTCGGGAATAGCGCGATGGATCCGCGTCTTCTGCGTTTCTACAACGAGGAACTCGCCTATCTGCGTGAAGGAGCGCGCGAATTCGGTGAAGAACACGAAACCGTGGCCTCGCGCCTCGGCCTCAAGACGCCGACTGATCCCGACCCCTACGTCGAACGCCTGTTGGAAGGCGTTGCCTTCCTTGGCGCCCGCGTTCAACTGAAGCTCGCCGACCAGTATCCTGAGTTCACCCAACATCTGCTCTCCGCCGTCCAGCCGCATTACCTGGCGCCGATGCCGTCGATCTGCGTCGCAGGGTTCGAGCCCAAGCCAAACGATCCAGCGCTGGCCGCAGGCTATGAAATCGCGCGCGGCACAGCTCTGACCGCAACTGCGTCAGAGCACGGAAATGCGCCAGTAATCTTCACCACCGGTCACGCGGTGAACCTCTATCCGCTAAAGATCTCCGAAGTTGAATTCCTCGGCTCGCGCGCTGCCGTTGCCAGCTTCGCTACCGCTGCCAATGTGCGTGCCGAAAGCGGCATTCGTCTGCGTTTTGAATCGACGGGCGGAATCGCGCTGGAAAAGCTCGAAATTGACAGTTTGCCGATCTATCTCGACGGTTCGGAAGCAATCCCGGGTGAGCTTTACCGCCAGTTCATTGGCGAGGCCGTCGCGGTGTTGGCGAAGCCAGCCGCATCGGCCTCAGCAAAACCTGTCGCGCTGCCGCTGCCTGAGCAGGTCGGCTTTGCCGACGACGAGGCACTCCTGCCGCCCGAGGAGCGCTCATTTCGCGGATATCGCCTGCTGAGCGAGTTTTTCGCCTGTCCTGAGCGCTTCCTGTTTATCAAGCTTCGTGAGTTGGGCAAAGCCTTTGCCGAGGCGCAGGGTAGCGCCTGCGATATTGTGGTGCTGTTTTCGCGGCCATCGCCGATGCTGGCCGGAGCGCTTTCGCCAGCAAACTTCCGGCTCTTCGCCACGCCAGCGATTAACCTGTTCGAGAAACAGCTCGGCCGTGTCCAGATCAACGCAACCGATCACGAATTCCATGTCGTACCCGACCGCACGCGCCCGATTGATTTCGAGGTTTTTCGTATCCTCGATGTACGGGCGCAGCTTCGTGACGAGATGGACCCTCGCCCGGTTGCGCCTCTCTATGCACTTGGCGCGCTTCTCTACGACTGGCGCGATGCAATCTTCTATGTGCCGCGTCTCACTATGCGGCGGCTTTCGACCAAACAACAGCGGTTGCAGCGGCGCGGCGATTACATTGGCACCGAGACCTGGATCTCGCTGTCCGCCCCGGGTAATCCGGAACGCATCTCCGAGATCAAGGAGCTCGCGATCAAAGCACTGGCGACCAACCGCGAACTCGCCGCGGAGCTCACCTTTCGCGGGACCAAGCACTTCACCGTGCCGGGCGGACCAGTGAGTGGCGTTTCGGTACTACGCAGCCCAAGCAAACCGCGACCGCCGCTGGGTCTTAACGATGGTGCTTGGCGGGTAATCGCACACCTGACCCCGAACTACGCCTCGCTCGCACCTGAGGACGGCAATGATCCCTCAATGCTGCGTGATCATCTGGCGCTTTACGGCCGACAGGAAGATTCTGCGATGCGGCGCCAGATCGATGGAATCGTTGGCGTGCACTCGCAACCGATCGTGCGCAGGATTCCCGGACGCGGCCAGATGGCTATAGCGAGGGGCAGTAGGATCACGCTGACGCTCGATGATGGTTCATACGAGAACGGACAGATGTTTCTGTTTTCGGCGGTAGTAGAACGGTTTCTCGCCGAATTCACCACCATCAACAGTTTCACCGAAACGATTGTCGAAACATCAGCGGAAGGAGTTGTGGCGAAATGGCCGGCACGGATCGG
>JBKJTN010000210.1:0-2577 GCA_046590275.1 Novosphingobium sp. | reverse complement strand
CAGGGGGTGAAGGTCTGCTTCGTCGATACGCCCGGTGAGGGCGGCACAAACGGCACCCAGATCGAACTGATCGAGCCGCTGCCCGGCAACACCTCGATCCAGAGCTTCCTCGACAAGAACCCCGCCGGTGGGCAGCATCACATGTGCTACGAAGTGCCCGATATCTACGCCGCCAAGGCCGAGTTCGAGGCGCTGGGCAAGCGCGTGCTGGGCGATCCCCGGATCGGCGCGCATGGCACGCTGATCTTCTTCGTCCACCCCCGCGATATGCAGGGGGTGCTCACTGAAATCATGGAAACGCCAAAAGGAGGGGCACACTGATGGCCTATGAAACGATCAAATTTGAAATCGCCGATAACATCGCCACGATTACGCTCAACCGGCCCGAACGGCTCAACGCGATGGGCCCGCAAATGGCCGATGAGATCAGCGATGCACTGGATAATCTGGCCGGTGCCCGCGCGCTGGTGATTACCGGCGCAGGCCGCGCGTTCTGCTCGGGCGCGGATTTGCAGGCGCGCGGCGGAGCGGCTCCGCTGGGCGCGAGTGGCTCCTACGGCGCGCTTACGCGCAGCTACAACCCGACCATGGTCAAGCTATCGCGGCTGAGTGTGCCGATCATCACGGCAGTCAATGGCCCGGCGGCGGGCATCGGCTGCAGCCTTGGGCTGTGCGCCGATTTCGCGATTGCCGGCAAGTCTGGCTATTTCCTTCAAGCCTTCGTCAATATCGGACTGGTTCCCGATGGCGGTGCTTCGTGGATGCTGCCGCGCCTGATCGGCAAGGCCCGCGCCACCCAGATGATGATGCTGGGTGAGAAAATTGGCGGCGAGCAGGCAGCCGGCTGGGGTCTGATCTATAAATGCGTTGAGGATGCTGATCTGCAGGCTGAGGCGCATGCACTGGCCGTCCGGCTTGCTAACGGCCCAACGCTGGCATTGGGCCTGATGCGCCAGAATATCGCGACCGCGCTGGAGATGGATTACGCCAGCGCGCTGACCCGCGAAGCCGAGGCCCAGCGGATCGCCGGGGCCAGTGCGGATGCGACAGAGGGGGGCTTGTCCTTCCTGCAAAAGCGCAAGGCGGAGTTCAAGGGCCAATGACCGGAACCAAAGCGTGATCTTTTACAACAGTCCCAATCCTGCGCCAAACCCGCGCCGGGTGCGGATATTCGCGGCGGAGAAAGGCATCGCGCTACCCATGCGCGATCTCTCGATCCCCGCGCGCGAGCACAAGGCCGATGCGTACCTCGCGATCAACCCGCGCGGCCAGGTTCCCGCGTTGGTCCTCGATGACGGCACGGTGATCACCGAAAGCGTGGCGATTTGCCGCTATCTCGAAGGGCTGCACCCCCAGCCGCCGTTGTTCGGAACAGGCCCGCTTGAACAGGCCAATATCGAGATGTGGAGCCGCCGGGTCGAGATGATCCTGATGCAGGCGGTCGGAGCGGTCTGGGTTCACACCCACCGCTTCACCGCAGCGCTGCCGGGCCGCAATGCGGAATGGGGTGAGGCCAATCGCCCGCGCGCGCTGGAGGCGCTGCGCTATTTTGACTCCGCGCTCCAAGGCCGCGAGTTCATCGCAGGTGAAGGCTTTTCGATGGCTGATATTCTCATGCTGACCACGTTTGATTTTGCCAAGTTCATTGGCCTCGAAATTCCGACCGAGTGTTACAACCTGCTGGAGTGGCACGCGCGGGTTTCCGCCCGGCCGAGCGCCGCAGCCTGAATGGTGACCTTATGACAAAACCGACCCGTGAAGACTGGCAAGCCGCCGCCGCCAAAGAGGTCAAAGGCCGCGACCTGACCTGGAACACGCCCGAGGGGTTCCCGATCAAGCCGCTCTATACCGCAGACGATGCCCGGACGGACCCCGGCCTGCCCGGCTTTGCGCCGTTCACCCGCGGCGTGCGCGCCAGTATGTATGCCGGACGCCCCTGGACGATCCGGCAATACGCCGGTTTCTCCACCGCCGAGGAGAGCAACGCCTTTTACCGCCGCAATCTGGCGGCAGGGCAGAAGGGGCTGTCGGTCGCCTTCGATCTCGCCACCCACCGCGGCTATGACAGCGATCATCCGCGCGTGGTCGGCGACGTCGGCAAGGCTGGCGTCGCGATCGATAGCGTTGAGGATATGAAGATCCTGTTCGACGGAATTCCGCTCGATCAGATGTCGGTCAGCATGACGATGAACGGCGCGGTGATCCCGATCCTGGCGTTCTTCATCGTTGCCGGGGAAGAGCAGGGCGTGCCAGCGGCGCAGCTTGACGGCACGATCCAGAACGACATCCTCAAGGAGTTCATGGTCCGCAACACCTATATTTATCCGCCCGAGCCGAGCATGCGGATCGTCTCGGACATTATCGCCTATACCAGCGCCAACATGCCGAAATTCAACAGTATTTCGATCTCGGGCTATCACATGCACGAGGCTGGGGCGACGGCGGTGCAGGAGCTGGCCTTCACCATCGCCGATGGCAAGGAATATGCCGTGCGCGCGATGGAGGCGGGGCTGGATATCGATGCCTTCGCCGGGCGGCTGCGCTTCTTCTTCGGGATCGGCATGAACTTCTTCATGG
>JBKJTN010000144.1:0-32790 GCA_046590275.1 Novosphingobium sp. | reverse complement strand
CGATCTGCAGACAATCCGGAATGAATGTGACGGGACCACCATGGGCCGTTGCCGGGAAATCCACTGACGCGTTCACGTCAGGTGGGGACCATATGTGCCGGACCAGGGTCCAACCAGAGACAGCCCCCAAGGATTTGCTTATAGCCTCAGGGGTTTTCGCCGGCTCGCACCGGGCAGTACCCGTCGGCTCCTATCTAGGCGTTCCGGCCTCAACCCTCAAGGTGCGATGCGCAAGATTCGAGCCGGGCAGCAATTGCTTCCAGCCGGTCGGCGTAAACATCGGCAGATACTGCGGTCCCCGTCGCAGCAGGTCCGGCCGCAGGAGCCGGGCCGCCTTCGTGCAGTTCATCGGCCAGCAGCAGTGCAGCGAACAGCAACTGGCGGGATTCGCTTTGCCCAGCCATGTTGCCCATCGCGCCCAGCTTGGAATCGATCAATCTGCCCAGGCCCGTGACATGGGCTTCCTCGCCCTCGGCGCAGGCCACCGTATAATCGCGGCCGCAAATCGACAGAGTGACGTTGCTCATGGCTGCGCTCCGCTCATGCCCCGCCTCCACCGATCAGCGCATCAAGCTGATGGAGTGATTGGGTAACTGCCTGGCGAAGTTGCTCATGCTTGCGGCGCAATTGGGCGATGTCGGCGCCCTCGGCTGCACCCGGGGCAGGGCCGCGCGGCTGCTTGGCAGCGGCCTCCATCCGGGCCAGTGCTGCCTCGATCCGTGCCAGCGCCTGTTCGCTACGGTCTCCGTTCATGGCATAAGGTTAGCGCAAAAATGTCGCGCGGCAAAGCCTTGCAGCACGATGTTGTCACCAGATCGGGGATATATCCCAAGATCGCCCGCAAGTTCGCTCCCCCCCGCGCTTGACGAGGCGAGGCGGGTCCGCAAAGGAGACCCGGCGTCGAATCGACCGCGCGAATCCAGCTTTTCCGGGAGCCCAAGCCGATGAGTCTCGACACCTCCCGTCTGGCCCCGATGGCCAACGCCATCCGGGCACTGTCGATGGATGCGGTGCAAGCGGCCAACAGCGGCCATCCCGGCATGCCGATGGGCATGGCTGACGTGGCAACCGTGCTCTATTCGCAGTTTCTCAAATTCGATCCTGCAGCGCCGAAATGGCCTGATCGTGACCGGTTCATCCTGTCGGCCGGGCATGGTTCGATGCTCATCTATTCGCTGCTCCACTTGACCGGCTATGCCGCGCCGACGATGGATAACATCCGCAATTTCCGCCAGTTGCACAGCCCTTGTGCCGGGCACCCCGAGAACACCGAGCTGGCCGGGGTTGAATGCACCACCGGTCCGCTGGGTCAGGGACTGGCGATGGCGGTGGGCATGGCGCTGGCCGAGCGGCACCTCAATGCCCAGTTCGGCGATGCGCTGGTCGATCACAATACCTGGGTAGTCGCCGGCGATGGCTGCCTGATGGAAGGCATCAATCACGAAGCAATCGGCCTTGCCGGGCACTTGAAGCTGGGCCGGCTGAACGTACTGTGGGATGACAATCGGATCACCATTGATGGTGCGACTTCACTCTCGACCAGCGAAGACGTGTTTGGCCGTTACAATGCCTCTGGCTGGCATACGGTCGCCTGCGATGGCCACGACTATGCCGACATTGCCCGGGCCTTGGCGGAAGCATCTGCAGATCCACGCCCCTCGCTGGTCGCTTGCCGCACCATTATCGGCAAAGGCGCTCCGAACAAGCAAGGCACGCATAATGTCCATGGGTCACCGCTTGGGGCTGAAGAAATCGCCGCTGTGCGCGAAACACTAGGCTGGACAGCCGCTCCATTCGAAATCCCTGCAGACGTGCTGGCTGACTGGCGTGCGCTTGGTGCCAAGGGCGCATCGGCGCGCAATGCGTGGGAAGCACGCGCAGCAGCAGCTGCCGACGGCGGCGAATTCATGCGGCGGATGAATGGTGAACTGCCGGCCGGCAACACCATGCAGGACTACATGGCCGGATTGCTGGCCGATCCGCCCAAGGTGGCGACCCGCAAGTCGAGCGAGATGGCTTTGGGGGCAATCACCGCTGTCATGCCCGAGCTGGTCGGCGGCTCGGCTGATCTGACCGGCTCGAACCTGACCAAGACCGCCTCGACCGGCCCGTTGACGGCGGACAGCTATGGCGGGCGCTATGTCTATTACGGCATTCGCGAGTTTGGCATGGCGGCGGCAATGAACGGCATGGCGCTGCATGGCGGGATCATCCCCTATGGCGGCACCTTCCTGGTGTTCTCGGACTATTGCCGCAACGCGATCCGCCTCTCGGCAATCCAGCACGCCCGCGTGGTCTATGTCATGTCGCATGACAGCCTGGGTGTCGGCGAAGATGGCCCGACTCACCAGCCGATCGAACATGTGATGAGCTTGCGGACAATTCCCAATCTGCTGGTTTTCCGTCCCGCGGATGCGATCGAAACCGCCGAAAGCTGGGCCTTGGCGCTCAAGCAGACCAACCGGCCTTCGGTGCTGGCGCTGACCCGCCAGAACCTGCCCGCGTTGCGGACCGATGCCGATATGCTGACCGCACGGGGCGGTTACCGGCTGCGCAGCGCAATTGCCGAACGCAAAGTGGTGCTGGTGGCAACCGGTTCGGAAGTCGCACTGGCGGTCGATGTTGCCGCAGCGCTTGAGGCGAAGGGAATTGGGGCAGATGTTGTGTCGATGCCCTGCGCCGAGTTGTTCGACGAGCAGGATCCGGCCTATCGCGCCGCTGTGCTGCCCGGCTGCACGTTGCGCGTTTCGATTGAGGCGGGCGTGACGCTGGGCTGGCAGAAGTATGTCCATGATGGCCTGACCATCGGGATCGACAGCTTCGGAGCGTCGGGTCCGGCGGATCAGCTGTTCAAGCATTTTGGCTTCTCGGTAGAGTCCATTGTTCCAAAAATTGAAGCCAGACTGGCTAGTTAGCAGGAGTTCTTCACATGGCGACCAAAGTTGCAATCAATGGTTTCGGACGCATCGGCCGCAATATCGCCCGCGCAATTCTTGAGCGCCCCGATTGCGGGCTCGAGTTGGTTTCGATCAATGATCTGGCCGATGCCAAGGCAAACGCCCTGCTGTTCAAGCGCGATTCGGTTCACGGTGCCTTCAGCGGGACCGTAGAAGTTGATGGGAACGATCTGATTATCAACGGCAAACGGATCCATGTTACCGCTGAGCGTGATCCCGCCAACCTGCCGCACGCCGCCCATGCCATCGACATCGCGCTGGAATGCACCGGTTTCTTCACCGATCGCGCCTCTTGCGAAAAGCACATCGCGGCTGGTGCCAAGCGGGTACTTATTTCTGCCCCGGGGAAGAATGTCGACCTGACAGTGGTTTACGGCGTGAACCATGACAAGATCACGGCCGATCACAAGATCGTGTCGAATGCGTCGTGCACCACCAACTGCCTTGCCCCGTTCGCCAAGGTGCTCAACGACGCCATCGGCATCGAGCGCGGGCTGATGACCACGATCCATGCCTATACCAACGATCAGAAGATCCTCGACCAGATCCACGAAGATCCGCGCCGCGCCCGGGCTGCAGGCATGTCGATGATCCCCACTACCACGGGTGCTGCCCGCGCGGTGGGCGAGGTGCTGCCCGAACTGAAGGGCCGCCTCGATGGTTCGGCGATCCGCGTGCCGACCCCCAATGTGTCGATCGTCGATCTTACCTTCACCCCCAAGCGCGATACCACCAAGGAAGAGGTCAACGCGCTGCTCAAGGCCGCTTCAGAAGGCGCAATGAAGGGCATTCTGGCTTATTCGGATGAGCCGCTGGTTTCGATCGATTACAACCACGACGCCCATTCTTCGACGATCGACAGTCTCGAGACTGCGGTAATCGATGGCAAGCTGGTCCGCGTGGTCAGCTGGTACGACAATGAATGGGGCTTTTCCAACCGGATGGTCGATACTGCCGGGGTGATCGGCAAGCTCATCTGAGGCGAATGCAATGACGAAGTTCCGCACGCTCGATGATCTAGGTGACATTTCCGGCCAGGTTGCGCTGGTTCGGGTCGACCTCAACCTGCCGATGCAGGATCTGTCGGTCACCGATGCTACGCGCGTGCGGGCCTCGATGCCTACCATCCTCGAACTGGCCGACAAGGGCGCCAAAGTGCTGCTGCTCGCCCATTTCGGCCGACCGAAGGGCGCGCGCCATTCCGAGCTGTCCTTGAGCATGGTGATCGATGCGGTTCAGGATGTTCTGGGCCGCGAAGTGATGTTCGTCCCCGAAATCGCCGGGCCGGTGGTTGAACAGACGATCGGCATCCTGCGCAGCGGCGACATTGCGATCCTTGAAAACGCCCGTTTTTGGCCGGGCGAGGAAGCCAACGATCAGGAGCTGGCCAAGGCGATTGCCGCTAACGGCGATTTCTACGTCAACGATGCCTTCTCTGCAGCGCACCGCGCCCACGCCACTACCGAGGCGCTGGCGCATCTGCTGCCGGCCTATGCGGGGCGCGCGATGCAGGCCGAGCTTGAGGCGCTGGAACAGGCGCTGGGCCAGCCGGAAAAGCCGGTCGCTGCGGTCGTCGGCGGGGCGAAAGTCTCGTCCAAGCTGGATGTGCTGACGCATCTGGTGACCAAGGTCGATCATCTGATTATCGGCGGCGGGATGGCCAATACCTTCCTCGCCGCGCGCGGGGTGGGTGTCGGAAAATCGCTGTGCGAGCATGATCTGGCCGCGACTGCCGAGGCCATCCTCGAAGCGGCAGACAAGGCCGGGTGCACCGTGCATCTGCCCTATGATGTGGTGGTCTCGAAGGAATTCGCGCCCAATCCGCCCAGCTTGCGCACCGTCAACGTCCATGAAGTCGCGGATGATGAGATGATCCTCGATATCGGGCCGGCAGCGATCGAGGCGCTCGCCGATGTGCTGAAGACCTGCCGCACGCTGGTCTGGAACGGACCCCTGGGGGCGTTTGAGACCCCGCCGTTTGAGGTCGCTACGGTCGCCCTGATCCGCACGGCAGCCGCGCTGACCCGCGAAGGCTCGCTGGTCTCGGTCGCAGGCGGCGGCGATACGGTTGCCGCGCTCAATCTTGCAGGCGCAGCTGATGATTTCACTTATGTTTCAACCGCTGGCGGCGCATTCCTCGAATGGATGGAAGGCAAGGAATTGCCGGGCGTGAAGGCGCTGGAAATCACCTGAAACTTGTTGGTTAGCAAGGTTGCGGTGAGCGGCCCCGCTGGTTATGGCCCGCAATTACATACGTATGCAAATACAGGAAACGACCATGAGCACGACGCCGATTGTCCAGAAGATCCTCAGCAACTACGAAGCCGACAGCCCGGGGGTGAAAGCCAATCTTCACCGCATCCTGATGCAGGGGCAATTGGGCGGCACTGGCAAGCTGGTGATCCTGCCGGTCGATCAGGGCTTTGAACATGGCCCCGCGCGCAGCTTTTCGGTCAACGCGCCGGCCTATGATCCGCACTATCACTACCAGTTGGCGATCGACGCGGGGCTTTCCGCCTATGCCGCGCCGCTGGGGATGCTGGAGGCGGGTGCTTCGACCTTTGCGGGCCAGATCCCGACGATCCTCAAGCTCAACAGTTCGAACAGCTGGGCGACCGGTGCCAATCAGGCAGTCACCGGCTCGGTCGACGATGCACTGCGGCTGGGCTGCTCGGCGGTCGGCTTCACCATATATCCGGGCAGCGATGATTGTTTTGAGCTGATGGAAGAAATCCGCGAATTGTCGGCAGAGGCCAAATCGGTCGGGATTGCCACGGTGATCTGGTCCTATCCGCGCGGCGGCGGCTTGCCCAAATCGGGTGAGCTGGCGCTGGATGTCGGGGCTTATGCGGCGCATATGGCGGCACTGCTGGGCGCGCATATCATCAAGGTGAAGCTGCCGTCCGATCACATCGAACAGGCCGATGCCAAGAAGGCCTATGAGGGTTTTGACAGCTCTACCCAGGCGAAGCGCGTTGCCCATGTGGTGCAGAGCTGCTTCAGCGGCCGCCGGATCGTGGTGTTCTCGGGCGGGGCGGCCAAGGGTGCCGATGCTGTCTATCAGGATGCGCGGGATATCCGCGATGGCGGCGGCAACGGCTCGATCATCGGCCGCAACACCTTCCAGCGCGAGCGCGGCGAGGCAATGGCGATGCTGGCCAAGATCATCGCGATCTATAAAGGCGCCGAATAATAACCGTGGACCGGCAAGCAACCTGTCCCTGCGGTTCGGTCCGGCTTGAGCTGTTAGGCGAGCCGCTGGGTCAGGTCTATTGCCATTGCGACGATTGTCAGCGTGCCCACGGCGCAGCTTATGTGCCGCGCGCGATTTATCCACGCGATTCGGTAAGGGTGGTGAAGGGCCGCACTGCAAGCTGGATCAACCGGGTCCGGACGATGATCATCTGTGCTGAATGCGGATCACATCTTTACGGCGAACACGCCGAGCATCCGTATCGCGGAGTCAACGCCGGGAACTTCAGTCCGGGCGAATTTGAACCTTCAATGCATTTGCACTGCCGGTTCGCGCTGGCGCCTGTAGCGGACTAACTGCGGCATTACCTGGATATTCCGTTGGAATATGGCGGGACAGGAAAATTGACAGATTGGTAGGAACGCAGGGCTAGCCGCTTGTTCAGTAGCCGCGCATGAACTTGAAGCCGAACCGGTAATCGCGCGGACTAATCGTAACATTGCTGCGCTTTTCAGGTGTTACCTCGACGAGGATCAGCGTGCCATTGGCTACCGGAACTGGCTTGCCTTGGGTCAGCTCGACTTGCTGGACCCGGGCTTGCCAGGTGACCACCGCAGTAATCCGTACTTGCCCGGCCCACACGCATTGAACGTCCTTGGGGCAGCGGCTGTCTTCAAGCAGCTTGAGCGGGGAGATGCGGACATCATCGATCTTCGCCGTCTCGCCAAATCGGGCGCGACTCATGCCATCGCTGTCGGGACCGAGAGTGACGCAGCCCGTAAGGGCGAGCGCGGCGAGCGGGATGAGGGCAAACTGTTTCATATCGCTCTAACGCACGACGCGATGAATGGTTCCAGTCTGCCCAGATGAGCGCTAGGGCTTGGTCCCATGTCCAGATGCCAACTCTATCTCATCTCGCCGCTCGAAGTGGACGGTGCCTTTCCCGAAGTGCTAGCCCGCGCGCTGGATTCCCACGGGGCTTTTGCACCCGTCGCGGCCTTCCAGTTCCGCGTCAAAGGCATCGACGACCATGCTGCGGCTCTGTTGGCCGAGCCGCTCCAGCGGATTTGCCAAGCCCGTGACGTGGCGTTCATCGTCAATGATTCGGTCAGTCTGGCCAAGCGGCTGGGCGCAGATGGAGTCCATCTGGGCCAGCACGACGGCGACGTGCGTGAGGCGCGGCAATATCTGGGCAAGGATGTCCAGATTGGTGTTACCTGCCACGGTAGCCGCCATCTGGCGCTGGAAGCGGGCGAGGCCGGGGCGGATTATGTCGCTTTCGGAGCGTTCTACCCCACCACCACCAAGGAAGTCAGCCACACCGCCAAGGTCGCGCTGCTGCGCTGGTGGCACGTCTGGTCCGAACTGCCGTGCGTCGCGATCGGGGGAATCACGCTCGAAAACGCCGCTCCGCTGATCGAGGCCGGGGCCGATTTTCTGGCGGTGTCAGCGGGCGTATGGCAGCATCCCGAAGGGCCGGAAACGGCAGTGGCGGGCTTTGTCCGGCTGATGAAAGAGGTCCGCTCGTTCGATCCGGCCGAAGCCGATCTGGCCTTGATCATGGACGAACTGGGCGAGCCTTTGCCTGGGATGGATGAGGCGGAGTGAGTTATATTTCGGACGGTTCCTAAGTCTGCGCTGATGTGCCACACCCCGCGGCAATGCCAACCAGTTGGAAGCCGTGCCCATGACTGCAATTCCCACCCGTGAACTGACCCTGCGCGGTATCCTGCTCGGCGCGGTGCTGACTGTCCTGTTCACTGCGGCAAATGTCTACCTGGGCCTGCGCGCAGGGCTGACCTTTGCAACCTCGATCCCGGCTGCGGTTATTTCGATGGCGGTGCTGCGCTCGTTCAAGGGTGCGACGATCCAGGAAAACAACATCGTCCAGACGATTGCCTCATCGGCTGGCACGCTTTCAGCGATAGTCTTCGTGCTGCCGGGGTTGATCATGGTCGGCTGGTGGACAGGCTTTCCCTATTGGCAGTCGGTTGCTGTGATCGGGCTGGGCGGCGTATTGGGGGTGATGTATTCGGTGCCGCTGCGCCGTGCGCTCGTGACCGGCTCGGATCTGCCCTATCCTGAAGGGGTCGCCGCCGCCGAAGTGCTCAAAGTTGGCGCAGGCGTGGGCGGGGCCGAGGAAAACAAGCGCGGGTTGGCGGCGGTGATATTCGGCGCGCTGGTCGCGGCCGGCTATCCGCTGCTCGCCAAGATGAAGCTGCTGGCCGAAGAGGCTGCACTGACCTTCAAGATCGGCGCAGGGGCAACCAGCCTCGCCGCCGGGTTGTCGCTGGCCTATATTGGAGTTGGCCATCTGATCGGGCTGGCCGTGGGTCTGGCCATGCTGGTCGGGATCGTACTTAGTTTTATCATCCTGCTACCGCTATATACCGTCAGCGGCGCTCCGGCGGGAACCGAACTGGCCGATTTCGTAGGAACGGTGTTCCGCGAAAAGATCCGTTTCATCGGCGCGGGCACCATCGGGGTTGCTGCGATCTGGACATTGCTCAAGGTGATCGGGCCAATCATTCGCGGGATCGGCGGCGCACTGGCGGCCAATCGCGCCCGCCAGGATGGCGGCGGTTTCGCCGGACTGGAACTGACCGAGCGCGATATCCCGATCGGGATAGTCGGCGGCACGATTGTGCTGGCGATGCTGCCGATTGCCTTGCTGCTCGCTGATTTCGGGATGGGCGGCCCGGTTGCTGGGATGCTGGGGCTGACGCTGGTCGCATCGGTTATTTATGTGCTGATCGCCGGGATCGTGATCGCTTCGGTCTGTGGCTACATGGCCGGATTGATCGGCGCATCGAACAGCCCAATCTCCGGCGTCGGGATCATTTCAGTGCTTGGCATCTCGCTGATACTGGTGGCCTTGTTCGGGCGCGGCGGCAGCGCCGAGGACACAAGGGCGCTGGTTGCATTTGCTCTGTTCGTCACCGCCATCGTGTTTGGCATCGCAACGATCTCCAACGATAATCTCCAAGACCTCAAGACCGGGCAGCTGGTGGGCGCGACGCCGTGGCGGCAGCAGGTGGCGCTCATTATGGGTGTGGTGTTTGGTGCGGTCGTGATCCCCCCAATCCTTGATCTGCTCAACCTCACCTTCGGATTCCAGGGCGCGCCGGGTGCCGGCAAGGATGCATTGGCTGCACCCCAAGCCGCGCTGATCTCGGCGATTGCGCAAGGGGTTCTGGGCGGAACGCTGGATTGGGGATTGATCGGGCGCGGGGCGATTATCGGCGCTGTGGTCATTGCAATCGATGAAGTGCTTCGGGCCCGCAAGCTGGGCTCGCTGCCGCCGCTGGCGGTGGGCATGGGAATGTATTTGCCCTTGGCGGTAACCGCGATGATCGTGGTCGGCGCTGTGCTTGGCCATTTTTACAATCGATGGGCCAGCGGCCAGCGCGATCCCGGGTTTGCCGAGCGACTGGGCGTGCTGGCGGCAACCGGGCTGATTGTTGGTGACAGCCTGTTCAATGTCGGCTTTGCCGGGATTGTCGCAGCGACCGGTAATATCGATGTCCTGGCGGTTATCGAGCCGGGTTTCTGGTCGCCGCCGCTTGGACTGCTGGCTTTTGGCGGCGCCATCGCCTGGCTCTACAGCTGGACCCGCCGCAAGGCATCGCTACCGATCAACTAACGGTTGTTGGTTACCTGGCGAACGCAGCGCAGCGAACTTTCGCTTCCATCCGGCGCGATTAGGCGCAGGAAGCTGGCCGACATGCGCCGGAACTTCTGACCCTTCTTGGGACCGCTGGTGATCGCCACCATATCGCCGGTTAGTAGATAAGAGCCGCGACCGCTGATGGTGCTATAGCTGGAGGCGTTGGAAATCGAAAAGTCCTGCGCTGGCACCCGCACTCCTGCCGGGCCGGTGGCATCGCCCGGCAGCTCGCAAACATAGCTGCCCAGCTGCAAAGTGGCGATCGGCCCGCCCGGTGCGGCGAGCGCCGGACCAGCGGCTAGAATTGCCAGGAGTGGGAGGATTCGCTTCATCGGATAGTCCTTGCTCGCGCGCGGCTTAGCAGCAAGTGAACGTCCGCGCTACCAAGCCGGATTGCTCATTGCTTGCCGCGCGGGCGCCCGCGCGCTAAGGGCCCGCCTTTCCTATCTCCCGCTCTTTCAAAACTGAAGGCTCTCCCCATGAAGATCAGCGGCGTGGACATTCGTCCCGGCAACATTCTGGAATATGAAAAAGGCATCTGGAAAGTTGCCAAGATCCAGCACACCCAGCCCGGCAAGGGCGGGGCTTTCATGCAGGTCGAGATGAAGAACCTGATCGATGGCCGCAAGACCAACGTCCGCTTCCGCAGCCAGGATACGATCGAAAAGGTGCGGCTCGACACCAAGGATTTCCAATACCTCTACACCGATGGTGATGCGCTGGTGTTCATGGATAAGGACAATTACGAGCAGATCACGCTCCCCGCCGATTTGCTCGGCGATGCGGCGGCGTTCCTGCAGGATGGCATGGATGTGGTGCTGGAACTGTGGGAAGAACGCCCGATCAGCGTCGAATTGCCTGAACAGATCGAAGCGACGGTCGTCGAGGCCGATGCCGTCGTCAAAGGCCAGACCGCCTCGTCCAGCTTCAAGCCTGCGATTCTCGACAATGGCGTGCGCGTGATGGTCCCGCCGTTTATCGGCGCAGGTACACGGATCATCGTCGATGTCTACGAGCGCAGCTACGTCGGAAAGGTAGGCTGAGCTAAATCATGGCAATTGTCTCCGGCCTCGTCCGCGTTATGGAAAAAGCCGCCCGCAAGGCCGGACAGCGCCTGCGCCGCGACTTTGGCGAGGTTGAGCATCTGCAGGTCAGCCGCAAGGGCCCCTCGGATTTCGTCTCCAAAGCCGATCATGCCGCCGAGCGGACGATCTGGGAGGAACTCAAGGCCGCCCGACCCGATTGGGGTTTCCTGCTGGAAGAATCGGGCGAAATCGAAGGCGATCCGAACAAGCCGCGCTGGATCGTCGACCCACTCGATGGGACCTCCAACTTCCTTCACGGCATCCCGCATTTCGCCATCTCGATTGCGGTGCAGGAGCCGCGGCTGGATGGCAGTGGCTGGGGCGATGTTACCACCGGGATCGTCTATCAGCCGATTACTGACGAGAGCTTCTGGGCCGAAAAGACCCGCGGTGCCTGGCTGCAGGATCGCCGTCTACGCGTGTCCGGCCGCCGCCATCTCGATGAAAGCCTGATTGCTACCGGGATACCTTTTCAAGGCCGCGGCAATGGCGCGGAATGGGGCAAGATCTACAACGCGATCGGTCCCGAAGTGGCCGGGATCCGCCGCTTCGGTTCGGCCGCGCTCGATCTCGCCTGGGTCGCAGCGGGACGGTATGATGGCTTCTGGGAAACCGATCTTGCTTTGTGGGATACCGCTGCCGGCTGCTTGCTGGTGCGCGAAGCAGGCGGGTTCGTGACCGATTTTCGCGGCCGCTCGCAGCCGATTTGCGATGATGAAGTTCTGGCCGGTAATGATGTGCTCCACTCCAAGCTGCACAAGTTGTTGGCAGGAGCGCTCAAGGCCGGTTGAAGATTTGGGCGCGGCCCGCTAAAGGCCCAGCCTGTTGGTGCGCCCCTGTGGCGGAATGGTAGACGCGCTCGACTCAAAATCGAGTGTTGAGAGACGTGCCCGTTCGAGTCGGGCCAGGGGCACCATCCTTAACTCCTCAGCTATGTCCAAACCGCGCGTCGGGGGAAAATGGTTTCCTTCGTCTCAACCATCTTCTGTAAAATTTACCGACATTTCATTTATCCCGATTAAGCCGGAGCCTGACTGCCATCAGGGATACGGCCGACGGAACAATGATCCGCCTTTTCAAACACTACATCCCGCATGCGGTGCTGCTGCTGGGGCTGATCGATATCGGCCTGCTGTTACTTGCCGGCGATCTTGGCTGGCGGCTCAGGATTGGGCAGCTTGGGCTCGAGCCGGGCCGCGTTACCGAGCGCGTTTGGCAGCTGGCTGCCTATACCGCGCTGATGCTGTCGGCGATGATCGCAGTCGGGGTTTACGGCGCGGATTCGCTGCGTTCGATGCGGTTCGCCACGGCCCGGCTGCTGGTCTCGGTTTCGATCGGCATCATCGCGCTGGCCTTTGTGGATTTCGTGCTTGGCGGGCATAATTTCTGGCGCTCGACATTGGCTTACACGATGCTGCTGTCGATCGGACTGCTGGTTCTGAACCGGCTGATTGTCGGCGGAATTCTTGGCGCATCGGCCTTTCGGCGCCGGGTCATGGTGCTGGGTGCGGGGGCGCGGGCAGACCGGTTGCGCAAGCTGGGCGAGAAGGAGGAAAGCGGATTTGCCATCGTTAGCTATGTCGGCATGACCGAAAGCGTGCACGTGGTCGAAGAAGCGATCAACCGCTCGGCCATCCACGATCTGGCGCGCTTTGTCGAAAACCTTGGGGTCAGCGAAGTGGTTCTTGCCCTTGAGGAGCGCCGCAATGCCCTGCCGCTCAAGGACTTGCTGCGGATCAAGACCGCCGGCGTTCATGTGAACGACTTCTCCAGTTTCATCGAACGCGAGACCGGACGGGTCGATCTGGACACGGTCAATCCCAGCTGGCTGATCTTTTCCGATGGATTTTCCTCGGGTCGCGCACTTTCCAGTGCTGCCAAGCGTGTGTTTGACGTCACCGCCAGCTCGATCCTATTGGCTCTGACTGCGCCGGTCATCCTGCTCTTCGCACTGCTCGTAAAGCTCGACAGCAAAGGCCCGGCTTTCTTCCGCCAAAGCCGCGTTGGGCTTTATGGTACCTGCTTCGATGTGATCAAGCTCCGCTCGATGCGCCTCGATGCCGAGGTTGACGGCGCGCAATGGGCGATCAGGGACGATCCGCGCGTCACGCGGGTCGGCCGCTTCATCCGCAAGACCCGGATAGATGAATTGCCGCAGACCTGGACCGTCCTCAAGGGTGAGATGAGCTTCGTCGGTCCGCGGCCCGAGCGACCTGAATTTGTCTCAGGGCTTGAGGAAGACCTGCCGTTTTATGCCGAGCGCCACATGGTCAAACCCGGGATAACCGGCTGGGCCCAGATCAACTATCCCTATGGCGCCTCGATCGAAGATTCGCGCCACAAGCTGGAATATGATCTCTATTACGCCAAGAACTACACGCCGTTTCTCGATCTGTTGATCCTGCTGCAAACGCTCCGGGTCGTGCTGTGGCACGAGGGGGCACGCTGATCATGGTTGGCGTCTGGTCCATCGTTGCGACTTTGGCCTTTGGCGGCGGCGCGGCTGCTGCGCTGTCTTGCGCGCTATGGCTGCATATGCGCCGCGAGAAGTTCGGCGAGGCAAGTCCTGCGCTGGTCGCGGCCATGGCAATGACGGCGCTGTGGGCGGCGACCGGGCTGATGCTCGCTGATCCAAAAGTTGCCAGCCTCGGCCTGATTGTCTTGCCACTTGCAGAATCCTTGCGAAACCTTGCCTGGCTGTTTGCGCTTTACCGCTTGTTTTCCAGCGATGGACGGCATGCCAGCATCAAGCAGGTTCGCCCGATGGTAGCGGCATTGGCATTTGTCGAGTTGCTCCAGCCAGCTTTGCAGGCCTTGCTCGCACAATACGATTCCAATGATGCAGGGCGGGAGCTGGCGTTCCAGTTAAGCGCCTTGTTCCGCCTCCTGGTGGCTGTGGGCGGGCTCGTTCTGGTTCATAATCTGTACGTCGGGGCATCGGCGCAGGCGCGGCTGGCATTGCGTTGGCCGGCCACAGCGCTGGGCCTGATGTGGCTGTTCGATCTCAATTACTTCACCGTAGCGTATCTTTCAGCAGGATCGCCGATCGTGCTGGCCTCGTTCCGGGGAATAGTGGCACTGGGCATGGCTGCGGCGCTGGTGCTGGGCGCGGGCCAAAGGAGTGAGGAACTCCGGTTCCGCCCGTCACGCGCGGTGGCGTTCCAGTCTGTCTCGTTGCTATTGATCGGCGGCTATTTGGTGACAATGGTCGCGATTGCGCAATGGTTGTCATACGCCGGAGGTGATTTCGCCGGGTTTGTGCAACTGGCCTTTGTGGCGGCAGCGTCGGTCGCGGCGGTGGCCGTACTCCCCTCGCGCCGCATCCGCAGTTGGCTGCGTGTGACTTTGGCCAAGCACTTCTTCCAGCACCGCTATGACTACCGGGCGGAGTGGCTGCGATTTACCCGCACGATCGGTCAGGGCAGCGCCCGAACCGCGCCGCTTGAGGAGCGGATTATACAGGCAGTTGCCGATATTGCCGACAGCCCCGCCGGCCTGCTGCTCACCACCGGCGATCACGGTCAGCTGGTGCTGGCCGCGCGATGGTCGTGGCCAACGGCAGATGTTCCCGCAGAAGCGCTTGCGGTCGAGGATGTGCGGTTCTTTGAACAGGACGGCTTCATCGCCGACCTTGATGATTTGCGCGGCGGCCGGGTGAGCAAGGCTGAAGACGCTCATGTACCGGAATGGCTGCTGAGCGAACCCCGGGCCTGGGTGCTGGTTCCGCTGCTCCACTTTGAGCGGTTGGTCGGGATGGTGGTACTCGCCCGCCCGTCCCATGCGCGGCGGCTGGATTGGGAAGACTTCGATTTGCTGCGGGTCGCCGGGCAGCAGCTTGCCAGCTATCTGGCCGAACACGCCGGGCAAGAGGCCCTGGCCGAAGCGAACCGGTTTGACGATTTTCATCGCCGCATCGCGTTTGTGATGCATGACATCAAGAACCTGGCCAGCCAGCTCAGCTTGCTTGCCAGAAATGCCGAGCGACACGCTGAAAATCCCGAGTTTCGATCCGATATGCTGCTGACGCTGCGCAATTCGGCCGACAAACTCAACGCGCTGCTGGCGCGGCTCTCCAGGTATGGGCCCGGGCAAATCGATGTACTGGCACCGGTTCCAGCCGAAGCAGTTGTAAAGGCAGTAATCGAGCAGTTCCGCAGCAGTCATCCAGTCGTCCTGGTCAGCTGCACGCCGTGCGAAATGTTCGCGCGGCGCGAAACGCTGGAACAAGTGCTGGTCCATCTGGTGCAAAACGCAGTGGACGCTAGCGCAGCGGACTCGCCGGTCTTCCTGAGCATCAGTTCGGATGGGTTGCATGGCGCGATTGAAGTGACCGATTCAGGGGCTGGCATGAGTCCCGATTTCATCCGGACCCGGCTGTTCAAGCCGTTCGTTTCCTCCAAGCCGGGTGGCTTCGGAATAGGCGCCTATGAGGCGCGTGAGCTGGTCCGGGCGATGCATGGGCGGCTCGACGTCGAAAGCCGCGAGGGGCTTGGTTCGCGCTTTACCGTGCGCCTCCCGCTCGTCTCTGCCTCCGGAATTCTCAAAACTCTTGATCGAGATGATCAGAAAGTAGCGTGATGTCAGATACAAAACCCAAGCTGCTCATCGTTGAGGATGACCCTGGCCTTCAGGCCCAGCTCAAATGGGCATATCCCGACTTTTCCGTGATTATTGCGGGCGACCGGGCGAGCGCGCTTACCGCGCTGCGCGCCGAGGAACCCGCCGTGGTTACGCTCGATCTTGGCCTGCCGCCGGACCCTGATGGGACCAGCGAGGGCTTTGCCATCCTCGATGAGATCATGGCGCTCAAGCCTGATACCAAGGTAATCGTGGCATCCGGCCACGGCGCCCGCGAAAGCGCGCTGCAGGCCATCGCCAAGGGGGCCTATGATTTCTACCCGAAGCCGGTGGACATCGAGGCACTGGGCCTGATTGTGCTGCGGGCCTTCCAGCTTCACGCGATCGAGGCTGAAAACCGCAAGCTTGCTACCCGCAGCGACGATGGCAACAAGGTGCTGGGCCGGCTCATCACCAGCGCGCCCGAAATGGTCCGCGTTGCCCGGACAATCGAACGGGTGGCCAATACCAATGTCTCGGTGATGTTGCTGGGCGCCAGCGGGACCGGCAAGGAACTCCTGGCCCGAGGTCTGCACGAAGCGAGCGACCGGCGCGGCGGCGCGTTCGTTGCGATCAACTGTGCCGCAATCCCCGAGAACCTTCTGGAAAGCGAGCTGTTCGGGCACGAGAAGGGCGCTTTCACTGGAGCGGTGAAAACCACCGAGGGCAAGATCGAGCTGGCCAACGGCGGCACGCTGTTCCTTGATGAAGTGGGTGACATCCCGCTTCAGCTGCAGGTCAAGCTGCTGCGCTTTTTGCAGGAGCGGGTGATCGAGCGGATTGGGTCGCGCAAGTCGATTGCGGTCGATACGCGGATCGTCTGCGCCACCCACCAGGATCTTGAGGCCATGATCGCCGATGGGCGGTTCCGCGAAGATCTGTTCTATCGGCTCGCCGAAATCGTCGTGAAAATCCCCAGCCTGGCTGAAAGGCCCGGAGATGCGACGTTGCTGGCCAAGGTTTTCCTCGCGCAGTTCGCCCGCGAGATGAACCCGCAGGTCAAGGGATTTTCCGCCGATGCGCTGGCGGCAATCGACAGCTGGCCATGGCCCGGAAACGTCCGAGAGCTGGAAAACCGGGTCAAGCGCGCCGTGATCATGTCGGACGACAAGCTGGTCGGGGCAGCGGACCTCGATCTGGCCGAATTGGACCAGGAGCAGTGCCAGGCGCTCAACCTCAAAACGGCGAGGGAAGTCTCTGATCGCAAGTTGATCCGCCATGCGCTGGCCCGCAGCGAAGGCAATATTTCCAGCACAGCCAAGCTGCTGGGGATCAGCCGGCCAACCCTTTATGACCTGCTCAAGCAATATGACATGCAAGCCTGAGCGCCGCTGGCGCAGGCTGGTGCGAGTGGGGCCGAAGCAACTGGGCTTGGCAATCGCCGGATTTGGTCTGGTGCTTGCTGGTGCGGGCGGTGCCTCGCCCGGTGCTGCCCGAGTGCCCGTCGGCCAGGCCCAGGCGGCGCTCAGCAACGGCGATGGTATAGCCGCTGAAGCCGAACTGCGCCGGGCATTGCAGACCGGGGCGAGCAGGAGTGATGTTGCCGCCTCGATGGGCGAAGCGCTGTTGCTGCAGGGGCAATTGTCCAAAGCGCGCGAATGGCTCGCGCCTGGTAAATTCGCCAAAGGGCAGGAGGCCTATGGTTTCCGGATGCTCGGCAAACTTGAGCAGTTGCAGGGGCGGCTCGCGGAGGCCGGGCAGGCGTTCGACACCGCCCTGAACTTCAGCGCGAATGACCCGCTGCTGTGGGTCGATATCGGGCGATTGCGCTATGTTGGCGGCGAGCAGGTACAAGCAGTCGATGCGGCCGAGCGGGCGCTTGCTGCCGCTCCTGCAAATGTCCGCGCCCTGGAGTTTCGTGCCCAGCTGATCCGCGATCAATTCGGCCTTCAGGTGGCGATGCCATGGTATGAGCGCGCGCTCGAGGAAGCCCCCGATGACCTTGCCTTGCTGGGCGGTTATGCCGCTACGCTGGGCGAACTTGGGCGGGCGAGCGAAATGCTTGTCGTCACCCGCAAGATGATCGAACTTTCCCCGCGCGATCCGCAGGCGTTTTATCTTCAGGCCGTGGTGGCGGCGCGGGCTGGCAAGTCTGAGCTCGCCCGCAAGCTGCTGGGCCGGACCGGTGAGCGGCTGAGCGAGGTTCCCGCGGCGATGATGCTGCAGGGAATACTCGAACTGCGCGCCGGCAATGCCAACCGGGCAGTCGAAATTCTGGATCGACTTGCCAGCCGCCAGCCTGCCAATATGCGGGCCCAGGCCTTGCTGGCGCGGGCGCTATACGATGTTGGTGACTATCGGCGATTGATCGATCGCTTCGGGGCAGCGGCATCGCGCCCCGATGCTCCGATCTATCTGGTGGCGCTGGTTGCCAAGGCGCACGAGGAGATTGGCGAGCGTGCGGAGGCTGCACCGCTGCTGGACCGGGTAGCGGCGGCGGCACCTCCTGCCATCATGCCGATTGCAGAGCGTGATCCGCCCGGCGTTCTGGTGCTGGGTTGGCGCGATGCACCGGCGAGCGCGGGGACTGCGGTTCCCTTCGTCCGCAGCCTGATTTCGGTGGGAGACTTTGCGGGAGCTGAGCAGGTCGCCGAACACTATCGCGGGGCCCGGGCCGGATCGGGTGATGCCCAGGCGCTGGCCGGCGATGTCCAGCTGGCACTGGGCCGAGGCGGCCCGGCGCTTGAACGCTATAGCCTGGCATCCCGCATCCGCTTCCCCGAAGGCCTGCTGCAACGGATGGTCGATGCGCTGGACGCGCAAGGGCGCAGCAATGAAGCGCCGGGACTGGTCTCAGCCTATCTTGGCGCATATCCCGGCAGCCGCCTGGCCGCCCGGATTGCGGCCAATCAATCGGCCTATGCCGGCGATTGGGGGCGGAGCCGCCTGCTGCTCGAGAATTTGCGGGCGCGGGGAGGCAACCGCGACTTCAGGCTGCTGGCCGATCTGTCGCTGGCGCAGGTCAGGACCGGGGATGCTTCGGCCGCTGTGGAAAGCGGGAGCCGGGCCTATCAGCTCCAACGGGCCAGCCCGGTTGCAGCGCAGGCCTTTGGCATGGCGTTGGTCGCGGCGGGTGAGCACCTGCCGCTTGCCCGGCAATTGCTGGAAAAAGCGCGAAAAGCGGGCGGGGATAATCCGCTGCTAGTAGAAAGCCGCGCCAAACTGAAATAGAGGCCGTCCTTCAAGCTGAGCGGGGAAATAACAAATGGCCGGTGTTCTCGATGGAGTAACCGTGATCGAGTTGGCCGGGATCGGGCCGGCACCGTTTGCGGGCATGATGCTCGCCGATCATGGCGCCCAGGTCATCCGGGTGGAACGCCCCGCCGCCGCTGGCAGGTTTGGCGATACCGGCAACCGCGATATCCTGGGTCGCAATCGGACCAGGATCGAGCTTGATCTGAAAGACCCCGCAGCGATTGCAGAGCTGAAGCAACTGGCTTGCAAGGCCGATGCATTGATCGAAGGATTTCGCCCAGGCGTGCTTGAACGCCTCGGCCTTGGGCCAGAAGTGCTGCTGGCGAACAATCCGAAGATTGTCATCGGCCGGATGACTGGTTGGGGCCAGGACGGGCCGATGGCGCCGCTTGCCGGGCATGACATCAACTACATTTCGCTAGCCGGCGCGCTTCACAGCTATGGCCGCAAGGGCGAAAAGCCCAGCTTTCCGGTCAATGCGGTCGGCGATTTTGGCGGCGGCGGGATGATGCTGGCTTTCGGCATTGTCGCTGGCATCCTCAATGCCCGCAGCACCGGCCAAGGCCAGGTGGTTGACTGCGCGATGGTGGACGGCGCGGCGATTCTATCGGCAATGACCTATTCCTTCCTCGCCAATGGCCAGTGGCGCGATGAGCGCGGGGTCAACTTGCTCGATAGCGGATCGCATTTCTACAACACCTACCAGACATCTGATGGCAAGTGGCTCTCGATCGGTTCGATCGAACCGCAGTTCTACGCGCTTCTGCTGGAAAAGACAGGTCTGACGGGCGATCCCGACTTTGCCCAGCAATTGAACCCCGCCAAATGGGATGAGCTAGGCGCGCGCCTGACTGCGCTGTTCCTGACCAAAACGCGCGACGAATGGTGCGCGGTGATGGACGGCACCGATATTTGCTTTGCCCCGGTGCTCAGCCTGACCGAAGCGCCGCAGCATCCGCACAATGTTGCGCGCGGCACTTTTGTCGAGGATGGCGGGATCATTCAGCCAGCGCTCGCGCCGCGCTTTTCCGTCACTCCAGCGCCACCGGTGAAGCTCGCTGGTCGCTAACCAAATGGGCCGCATCGATCCCATGGTGCGGCTGCTGATTGCTGCGATCCTGCTGGCGAGCTTGCTGCCGGTAAGCGGGGGCATGCGCGAAACGGCGCAACTCATCTCGAATGCCGCGGTGTTCCTGCTGTTCTTTCTCAACGGATTGCGACTGCCCCGGCACGAGGTTTTGGCTGGCCTTGGCAATCATCGCCTGCTCTGGCCGCTGACCATCTGGGTGTTCGCCGTGATGCCGGCCGCTGGCTGGGTGCTGTGGCAGCTCGGCGCGGGCTGGATGCCGCCGCTGGTCGCACTGGGCTTCCTGTTCCTTGGCACGCTGCCTTCCACGGTTCAGTCCGCAACGGCATACAGCTCGCTGGCGGGCGGCAATGTCGCCAGCTCGGTGGTGGCTGCGGCCCTGCTCAATATCCTCGGTGTCTTTATCACCGCACCGCTGTTTTCGGCGCTGGCTGGCGGGGCGGGGTCGGGCTTTGACAGCGATGGGCTGGCCAAGGTTGCAACGATCTTGCTACTGCCGTTCTTCCTGGGCCAGATAATGCAGAACCAGCTTGGCGGCTGGGTTAAAGGGCATCGCAGTCTGGTTACATGGATGGACCGGATTTCTATAGCGATCGCGGTCTATGTCGCCTTCTCGGGCACAGTCGAGCAGGGGATCTGGGGCCGGGTCGATGGCGAGGGCTGGCTGGCGCTGGGGATCGGCTGCGCGGCGCTGCTGGTGGTCGGCTACGGCGGAGCCTGGTTGCTCGGCGGATTGCTGGGCCTGCCGCGCGGGGATCGGATCGCGATGCTGTTTGCCGGCGCACAGAAAAGCATCGCCATGGGCGCACCGCTGGCCACGGTGCTGTTTGCGCCCGCCGCTGCGGGAGTAATCCTGCTGCCGGTGCTGGTTTATCATCTGGTCCAGCTGATTGTTTCGGCGCCTCTGGCCGCGCGGCTCAATCAGACCGGATAGCGCTTTCCAGTTCGCTATCGGGCAGCTTGCGGTTATGCCGCACCGACCACCACAGCGACGCGGCTATCATCGCCGCACCGATCAGTCCTGTGATCGTTTCAGGGATATGGAACTTGGCCGAAAGCAACATGATCACCCCCAAGGCAATGATCGCCCAGAAGGCACCGTGTTCGAGATAGCGATATTCCGCCAATGTGCCCTTTTTGACCAGCATGATGGTCATCGAGCGGACGAACATCGCCCCGATCGACAGCCCCAGCGCGATCACGACCATATTGTTGGACAGGGCAAAGGCGCCGATCACTCCGTCAAAGCTGAACGAGGCGTCGAGGACATTGAGGTAAAGGAAGCCGCCTAGGCCGGAGCGAATGATTGCGCCTTGAGCTTTGAGTGCTTCCTCACGCATTTCCAGGATAGTCCCCAGTGCCTCCACCGCGATGAAAGTGACCAGGCCCAGTGTGCCAGAAACCATGAAGGTCAAGGCATCTGCGGGTGTCAGCGTCAGAGAGATCAGATAGATCACAACCAGAAGCAATGCGATTTCAGCCGCCTTGATGCTTGAGACGCGGCTCAGCCTGGTTTCGAGCCAGCCGATCCAGTGGACGTCCTTGTCACCATCGAAGAAGAAGCTGAGGCCAACCATCGCCAGGAATGCCCCTCCGAACCCGGCGATGCCGACATGCGCGCTGCTGACGATGCTTTCATAGCGTTCCGGATCGTTGAGCGACAAATTGATCGCATCGATCGGCCCCAATCCAGCCGCGACCGCGACGATCGCGAGCGGAAACACGATCCGCATCCCGAATACGGCGATCAGCATGCCCCAGGTCAGAAACCGGCGTTGCCAGATATCGTCCATGTCTTCCAGCACGGCAGCATTCACGACCGCATTGTCGAACGAAAGAGAGATTTCGAGGATGGCCAGAACGAAGACAATCCACAGCATCGAGAGCGTGCCGCTGATCGTGCCGCTTTGCATCCAGCCGTACCAGACGGCGATAGCAAGGCAGGCGACGGTAAACAGGATCGAACCCTTGTAAAAGCGCAGCACGTTGGTTCCCTAAATTGGTCAGGCAGGCCTTAGCGTTCCGTGCCGCCCGCGCAATGGCTCAATTGGCCAATCCGGGGTTCGCTTGGCGGGCCAGGGTTCACTTTGGTTGATAGGTTTGCTCGATGGTGGGGAAGGTTCGTGCCCTGACCTCTCCGGCATAGCGCGCAGCCGCGCCCGTAATCGTCTCGGCTATTTCCTCATAGCGTTTCACGAACCGCGGTACGCGCTCGAACATGCCGAGCATGTCTTCGGTGACCAGCACTTGCCCGTCACACTGGGCAGAAGCGCCGATGCCGATGGTCAGGCAGGAAACGGCCTTGGTCACTTCGATTGCAATCGGTTCAACCACGCCTTCGACCACGATGGCGAAGGCGCCGGCCAGGTCGAGCGCGATTGCATCGGCGACAATCTTCTTCGCTTCGGCGTCGCTGCGTCCGCGCGCGTTGTAGCCGCCGAGAATATTCACTGCCTGCGGAGTTAGGCCGACATGGGCAACCACCGGAATTCCGCGTTCGGTCAGAAAGGAGACGGTTTCCGCCATGGCCGCTCCGCCTTCCAGCTTAATCGCGGTGCAGCCGGTTTCCTTCAGCAGGCGCGCGGCGCTGGCAAAGGCGATCTGCGGTGATGCTTCATACGTGCCGAACGGCAGATCTACCACTACGAGAGCGTGGTAGCTGCCACGAACCACCGCCGCGCCATGCGCTGCCATCATGTCCAGCGTCACCGGTACGCTGGATGGCAGGCCATAGATGACCTGACCTAGGCTGTCTCCCACCAGCAGCAAATCGCAATGTGCATCAAGCAGCTGGGCTTGCCGCGCAGTATATGCGGTAAGCATAACCACTGGCTCGGCGGTGACCCCGTTCAGCTTGCGCTGACGAATCGCCGGGACCGTGAGCCGCTTCATCGGCGCGGGGGTGGGAGTGGCGCGGCTGGTGGCCGTATCGAGCTGGAAAGTGGTAGACATGGGCCAAGCTTGTAGCGGCAAGACGAAAGCTGGGGAAGGGTGGTCAGTTAAGGCTTGCCTTGCCGGGCGCGGTTGCTAGCTTCCCCGACAGTCACAACTATCCAGCTGAGCATAAATGCCAGCCTTAAGGATTTGGGGAACCGCATGTTCGGTCGCGTAAAATCACTCGATGCCATTTTGGCGACAGCAGAGAAGAAATCTCTCCACCGATCGCTTGGTGCGTTCCAGCTGACGATGCTCGGCGTTGGCGCAGTCATCGGCACAGGTATTTTCGTGCTGACGGCCGAAGCGGCGCAAAAAGCTGGTCCGGGGATGATGCTAAGTTTCATCATCGCCGGGTTTGTCTGTGCGGTCGCGGCTCTCTGCTATGCCGAAATGGCGTCGATGGTGCCGGTGTCCGGTTCTGCTTATACCTATAGCTATGCGGTGATGGGCGAACTCATCGCCTGGATGGTCGGCTGGGCGCTGATCCTTGAATACGCGGTTGCCGCAGGCGCAGTCAGCGTCGGTTGGTCGGGCTATGTGGTCGGGCTGATCGAAAACGCGTTCAGCATCGACATCCCCGATTTGCTGGTGCGCGGTCCATTCGATGGCGGGATGATCAATCTGCCGGCGATGCTGATCGCGGGGCTGGTGACCTGGCTGCTGGTTATTGGCACCAGGGAAAGCGCGTCAGTCAATGCGGTGCTGGTGGCGATTAAGGTGTCAGCGCTGACCCTGTTCATCATCCTGGCCGTGCCAGTGATCAAGATGGAGAATTTTGAGCCGTTTTCGCCGCTTGGCTTCGGCGGCATTGGTGCTGCTGCGGCTTCGATCTTCTTTGCGTATGTTGGCTTCGATGCGGTTTCGACCGCGGCGGAGGAGACCATAAATCCGCAGCGTAACATGCCGATCGGATTGATCGGCAGTCTGGCGATCTGCACCGTCTTTTATCTGCTGGTCGCAGCCGGAGTAATCGGTTCGGTCGGCGCGCAGCCATTGATGGATGCCGCTGGCAAGGCGTTCGGCCCGGGCAGCCCGGAAATGGCCGCCCAATGTGCCGCTATCGGTGATCAGGCCGTGGTCTGCTCGAAAGAAGCGATCGCGTGGACACTGCGGGAAATCGGCTGGCCGCAGATCGGCAATCTGATCGGTCTTGCGGCCGGCCTTGCCCTGCCTTCGGTCATTTTGATGATGATGTTCGGCCAGACCCGGATTTTCTTCGTGATGAGCCGCGATGGCTTGCTGCCAGAGGTCTTTTCGAAGATCCATCCGCGTTACAACACCCCCTATGTCATCACCATCATCACAGGTATCTTCGTGGCGCTGTTTGCGGCGCTCTTCCCGGTCGGGCTGCTGGCGGACGTTTCGAACTCGGGCACGCTGTTTGCCTTTGCCGCGGTTTCGATCGCGGTTCTGGTGCTGCGCCGCACCGATGCAGGGCGTCACCGTCCGTTCCGCACCCCTGCGATCATGTTCACCGCACCGGTGGCGATCGCCGGCTGTCTCTACCTGTTCTTCAGCCTGTCTGGGGTAACGATTACCTTGTTCACCGGCTGGGCGGTGGTCGGGCTGGTTGTCTATTATGTTTACAGCCGCAGTCGCAGCCATGTCGGTCGCGGTCTGGTTGAGGTGCATGAGGATGATCCCGGCATCCCGCCGCAGCCAGTTGCGCCGCTGCCTGGCGGGATCAAGCTCGACTGACCGGGTTTGACGGTTGGTTTGAAAAGGGCCGTTCCCGGTAAGGGAGCGGCCCTTCTCACTAGTTTGTCAGAGTTTTACTTCGGCGTAACCGCCTTCGATCTTGTCGGTGACATCCATGCCGAGCATCATTCGGGCGGTGTTGACCACGCCGAGTGTACCGGCCCAGATCGAGGCCTCTCTAAGGTCCATGCGAAGCATCAGCAGATTGGGATCGTTCTTGCCGCCCGGGAACCAGGCTTGGACAAAGTTGTTCCATTGTTTGTCGAGCCGCTCGGGACTGGTTTCTTCGCTGAGAAGCCCTGAAAACCGGCAGAAAACGTCATGGCCTTTGGATTGGAAGGTTGCTGTGGCCGGTCCCATTGCTGCAAAGCGGTTGCTGCGGGCGGTGAAGAACCAGATGGCGGAGTTGGCATCTTTATCGATCTGGGCGGTCATCGGCGCGGCGCTGTCCGGATCGGTATCGAGTTGCAGCATGATAAGCGATGACTGGTTCATTGCCTGCCAGAACTTGTCCTTGAGTTCCGTGGGGTCGCCTTGGTTGTATTGCATGGGGTCTCTCTCCTGTGGGATTGCATTGATAGAACGTTGTCGGCGCGCAGCGGTTCCCCTTGTCTTCCAGAATAAACAGAACATAATGGCAACATATAAGGCCGATTCGCATGATGCTCTCCCCCTCCGTCGCAAACTTCATCCTGCCTGCCGCCGGGGCGGTCCACGCTGCGCGACACAGTGAGGTGTTTGCTTCTGCCAGCGAAGGCGCTGGCGCGGCGCTGGCGCTGGCCTTGGCGCTGGACCGGATCCGCAGCATCCCGCCCGATTGTGCTGCCGATACGCCCGACCAGCGGCGCTGGCTGTGGGTGCAGGACGCCGCTGCGCTGCGCCTGGGCGGGCGGCCCTATTGCCCCGGACTGCCCGCGCCTTTGCGCGACCGGCTGATCCATGTCGCCGCGAAAACTTCAGAAGATGCGCTGTTTGCGCTGGAAGAGGGGCTGCGCTGCCGCGAGCTGGCTTTTGTTATCGGGGAACTTGCCGGCAATCCCCGCGCGCTGGGCTTCACCGCCTCGCGCCGGCTCAGCCTGATGGCAGAGCAGCATGGCACGCCGCTGTGGCTGGTCCGGCTGGATGCCCGGCGCGATCTAAGCTCGGCGCGAATGCGGTGGGAGGCGCGTTCTGCTCCCTCACTGCAACCGCACTGCAACCCTGTTGCACCGGGTTTACCCAGTTGGCGAGCCGAACTGTTTCGAGCCCGCGCTTACCCCCCTGGAGAATGGATATTGCGCGATGATGGAAACGCCCTCTTCGCTGAAAGTTTTGGCTTCGCCGATTGCACCGACCCGCCGGATCATGGCGATCTGGCTGGCCCGATTGGCGATCGATCGCTGGCAGCTGGCTGAAGGAGAGCTTGCCACTCCCTTCGCGTTGATCACCGAAACCGCTCATGGCCCGCGCATCGCGGCGGCCAATACCGCTGCGCTGGCTGAAAGCGCGCGAGCAGGGATGATGGTCGCCGATGCCCGCACGCTTTGCCCGGCGCTGGCGGTGGTTGCGGGTGATCCAGCGGGCGATCTCGCGTTTCTTGAGCAACTGGCGCTGTGGGCGCAGCGCTGGGGGCCGTGGACTGCGCTTGATCCGCCCGATGGCCTGATCGTCGACATTACCGGGGTCAGCCATCTGTTCGGCGGAGAGGCGGCGCTGCTGGCCGATGCGCAGCGCTTGCTGGCGCGCCGGGGCCTCACCGTGCGGCTCGCTATCGCGCCAACCGCGGGGGCAGCCTGGGGGCTGGCCCATTACGGCCCGCCCGCTGCGATCCTTGCAAGCGGCGATAATCTCGATCAGCTGCCGGTCGCGGCGCTGCGGCTGGATAGCGATGTGCTGCTGGTGCTGCGTCGCCTTGGCCTGAAGCGGCTCGGCGATTTGCAAGGAGTGGCCCGGCCCGCACTGGCGCGGCGCTTCCGCAATCGCCGCTCGCCCGCTGCCAATCCGCTGGTCCGGCTCGATCAGTTGCTCGGACTGGTACCCGAACCCCTGCTGCCGGTGCTCCCCGCGATTGCCCCGCTGGTCCAGCGCCGGCTGATGGAGCCGATCCGCCACCGGGGGCTGCTCGATCAGGTGATGAGTGACCTTGCCGCCGATATGGCCCGTCAGCTTGAGGGGCAAGCGCTGGGGGCGCGGCGGCTCGAGCTGGGACTGTGGAAGGTCGATGGCGAAGTGCTGGTCCGCCGGCTTGAGCTGGCCGCGCCAAGCCGTGATCCGGTGCATATTGCGGGGCTGTTCGGGCGGCGGCTTGATGATATCGACGCAGGGTTCGGGATCGAACTGGTCCGCCTGCGCGCGTCGTGGACCGAGCCGATGGCGCTGGCCCAGGCCGATTTTGAGCAGGCGGCTGAATTGCGCGGTACCAGCCTGGCCGCCTGTATCGACCGGCTGACCATCCGTCTTGGCGCTGGTGCAGTGCGCTGTCCGGTCCCGCAGGCGAGCCATTTGCCCGAGCGCGCGCAACGCTGGCAACCCCCGCTGGATCCGCAAGGCGCTTCACAAGGCGAATTGGCTTTCCATGCCAGACCTTTAAAATTGCTTGACCGGGCAGAGCCGATAGCGGTGCTTTATGCCACCCCCGATGGCCTGCCGCGCCGGTTCCGCTGGCGCGGTGCGGTGCATGAGATTGTCCGCGCCGAAGGGCCCGAACGGATCGCGCCCGAATGGTGGCGCGAACGCTCCACCGTGCGGCTGCGCGATTACTACCGGATCGAGGACGGCGAAGGGCGGCGTTACTGGATTTACCGCCACGGGATCATCGGCGATGAGCGGGGAGGAAATCCCGAATGGTTCCTTCAGGGGCTTTGTGCCTGAAGCCTCGCTCACCCCTGAACGCCGCCGGGCGGAGTGTGATCCCGAAGGGCTCGCAGTCCCCGCCCGTGCGTCGTTTGTCGAGCTGGGGCTGGCGAGCAATTTCTCGTTCCTGCGCGGCGCCTCCGATGCGGTGGACCTGGTCACTACCGCCCGTGTGCTGGGCTATGATGCGCTGGGGATCGCCGATGTGAACAGCCTGGCCGGAGTGGTGCGGCTGCACGGCGAGGCCGAAACGCTGAAGCTGCGCCCGGTGATCGGCTGCCGGATCGAGACGGCCGAGGGGCTGGCCTTCCTCGCTTATCCTACGGATCGGGCCGCTTATGGGCGCCTGTGCCGGCTGATCTCGGCCGGACGGATGGGGCGGTTGGATGGCAGCTGGCAGGATAAGGGGGTGTGCGAAATTTCGCTGGCGATGCTGGCGCAGTGGAGTGAGGGGGTGCAGCTGGTGCTTTTGCCGCCGGGGGATCTGGCGGCGCAGTTCAGCATCGAGGCGGAAAGCAACGTGGTTCCCCTCCGTCCTCCCGGGCTTGACCCCGGACCGCAGGCCGCATCGGCGCAGCCTTGCATCGGCGAGGCCAGCGGTCCCCGCCTGCGCGGGGACGACGTGTTGACCGCGCCATTCCCCGACCTGCTCCCGTATCTCGCTGCCCGGCTCGCCAGTCTCAAACACATCGCCGCCAGCTATCTCTATACCGGCGATGACATCGCCCGGATCGAGGCGCTGGATGCGCTGGCCCGCATCAATGGACTGACGATCCTTGCTACCAACGATGTGCTTTATCACGCCGCCTACCGCCGCCCGTTGCAGGACGTCATGACTGCGATCCGCTACAAGACCAGCGTGGCGCGGGCCGGGCTGCTGCTCCAGCCCAACGCCGAACGTCATCTGAAGTCTCCGCAGGAAATGGAGCGGCTGTTCGCGCGCTGGCCCCACGCGATCGCGGCGGCCCGCGAGGTGGCGGATGGCTGCCGCTTCAACCTGTCCGAACTGCGCTATGAATACCCCGAGGAAATCTGCCCGGCCGGACTCGATCCGCAAGCCTGGCTCGAGAAGCTGACCTGGCAGGGAGCTGCGGGCCGCTATCCTTCGGGCACACCCGAAAGCGTGCGCGATACGCTGGTGCGCGAACTGGCGCTGATCGCCAAAATGAACCTCGCAACTTACTTTCTGACTATCAAGGATATCGTTGATTTTGCGCGTAATCAGGATCCGCCTATTCTGTGTCAGGGGCGCGGCAGTGCGGCCAATTCGGCGGTCTGTTATGTTCTCGAAATTACTGCGGTCGATCCTGCCAAGCACGCCCTGCTGTTCGATCGCTTTATCTCCGAAGACCGCAAGGAACCGCCCGATATCGATGTTGATTTTGAACACGAACGGCGTGAGGAGGTGATCCAGTATATCTATCGCCGCTATGGCCGCCACCGCGCGGGCCTGTGCGCGACAGTGATCCATTACCGCCCGCGCATGGCGATCCGCGAGGTGGGCAAGGCAATGGGGCTGAGCGGGGACGTCACCTCGGCGCTGGCCCGGACTGTGTGGGGTGGTTACGGGCGTGAAATAGGCGAAAAGCATGTCCGCGAAACGGGTATGGACCTCAGCGATCCGCATCTGCGCCGGGTGCTGAAGCTGACCGAGCAGATGATCGGCATGCCGCGGCATTTGTCGCAGCATGTCGGCGGCTTCATCCTCACCCAGGGCCCGCTGACCGAGACGGTGCCGATCGGCAATGGCGCCATGCCGGAACGCAGCTTCATCGAATGGGACAAGGACGACATCGATGCGCTGGGTATCCTGAAAGTCGATGTGCTGGCGCTGGGGATGCTGACCTGCATCCGCAAATGCCTTGATCTGCTGGGTGAACACCACGGCCGCGAGCTGACATTGGCGACCGTTCCGCGCGAAGACCCCGAAACCTACGCGATGCTCCGCAAGGGTGATTCACTCGGCGTGTTTCAGGTCGAAAGCCGCGCCCAGATGAATATGCTGCCACGCCTGCGCCCGCGTGAGTTCTATGATCTGGTGATCCAGGTGGCGATCGTCCGCCCCGGGCCGATCCAGGGTGACATGGTTCACCCTTACCTCAAGCGCCGGCGGGGTGAGGAGCGGGTGGAAATCCCCGCACCGGGCCCGGAGCACGGCCCCCCGGATGAGCTGACCTCAATCCTTGCGCGCACGCTGGGTGTGCCGATCTTTCAGGAGCAGGCGATGAAAATTGCGCTCGACGCGGCCAAGTTTTCAGGCGCGGAGGCCAACCGGCTGCGCAAATCGATGGCGACCTTCCGTTCACGCGGGCTGGTGGCCGAACTGGAAGAGATGATGGTCGGGCGGATGATCGCGCGCGGCTATGATCCCGATTTTTCCGCGCGCTGCTTCAACCAGATCAAAGGCTTTGGCGAATATGGCTTCCCGGAAAGTCACGCCGCCAGCTTTGCCCATCTGGTTTACGTCTCAAGCTGGCTCAAATGCCACTTCCCGGCCGCGTTTGCCTGCGCACTGCTCAATTCGCAGCCGATGGGCTTTTATGCGCCCGCCCAGATCGTTCGTGATGCGGCTGAGCACCGGGTGCGGGTATTGCCGGTCGATGTGAATCACAGCGGGTGGGATTGTACGCTGGAGGAGGGCGGGACGGCGCTCCGTCTTGGACTCCGTCAAATCGATGGTTTCCCCGAAGCCGCCGCCGCGCGGTTGGTTGCTGCGCGCGAGGAGGGCGGAATGTTTTGCGATCTGCGCGAGTTCAAGGACCGGGGCGGGCTCTCTCCTGCGCTGGCCGAGCGGCTTGCCTCGGCGGATTGTTTCGCCTCGCTGGGTCTGTCCCGGCGGCAGGCTTTGTGGGATGCGCGCAGCTTGATAGCCGCGCCCGACCTGCCGCTGTTCGCTCATGCCGCGGCGCGCGATGAAGGGGCCGAGCGTGCAGCGACACAGCTGCCGAAAATGCGGCTGAGCGAAGAAGTGGTGACCGATTACCAGACCCAGCGACTGTCGCTCAAAGCGCATCCGCTGGCCTTCCTGCGCGCGGACCTGGCCGAGCGGGGCTTCGTCCGTGCGGCAGACCTCAGGGAACGCAAGGTCCGCACCATGGTGCAGGTGGCAGGTGTGGTGCTGATCCGCCAGCGCCCGGGCAGCGCCAAGGGGGTCTGCTTCATCACGCTGGAGGATGAAACCGGGGTGGTGAACCTCGTTATCTGGCCCGATCTGATGGAAAAACAGCGTCGCGTGATCATGGGCGCGCGGCTGATGGAAGTGCGCGGGCGGGTGGAGTATGACGACGAGGTGATCCACGTGATCGCCGCCAATCTGACCGATGCCACTGCGGCGCTGCATCAGCTGTCAGAGGATCTGCTGGAGCCAAGCATTGCCCGTGCGGACGAGGTCAACCGCCCGGTTCAGGGCAACCGGGGCCACCCCCGCAATGTCCGGGTGATCCCGAAATCGCGGGATTTTCACTAGCTGTTGACCTACAAGGGCTAAAATCAGGGAGAAACTCATGTGCAAACAGTCTGCCTTCACAGTTGTGCTCACGATTGCACTTGCGGCACAGTCGGTCACAGCGATGGCTGCGCCAGCGAAGCAACTCCCCCTGCCGACTGCGATTTACACCGATCCCGCGCCTGACAAGCTCCACCCCGCACGTATGGAAGTGCTGCACATTCCAAGTGGCGGGGTGCAAATCAACGGAGTTGCCTATCTCGCAGCGGGTCCGGGGCCGCATCCGACCCTGGTGATCTGTCATGGCTGGCCGGGTAACGAGAAGAACCTCGATCTTGCCCAAGCGGTGCGCCGCGCTGGCTGGAACGCAATTACCTTCAACTATCGCGGATCGTGGGGCAGCCCCGGTAACTTCCGATTTGGGCAAAACCCGCAAGATGCCGCAGCTGTCCTCGCCTACCTTCGCGATCCGGCCAATGCGGTGAAACTGGGCGTTGACCCCAGCCACATGGCCCTGATCGGGCACTCGATGGGAGGTTGGGTCACCGCTACGGTGGCGGGTCAGGATGATGGCTTGCTCGGCGCGGGACTGATTTCAGCGGCGAACCTTGGCGTAATGCGCGGGCTGGACCGGCCGGGACTGATCAAGCTTTCGAGCGAAAATGCTGAGACCCTTGCCGGAACCTCGCCAGAGATCATGGCTGACGAGTTGATCGCCGGGCGCGATGCGTTCAACTTTCTTCAGGCCGCGCCGGGCCTTGCGAAAAAGTCGCTGCTGGTGCTGAGCTCCGACGATGGATTGGCCCCGCAAACCGATGCGCTGATCGCGGCAGTACGGGCACAGGGCGGCAGGCGTATTACCAGCCTCCATGCCGCGACCGACCACAGCTGGTCCGATCGTCGGATTTTGCTTGAGGCCCAGGTAATTCGCTGGTTGCAATCGCTGCCCGGAGCCAGAAAATCTCGTTAGACTGGCTCGAGCGAGTACCCGGCTGAGCGCACCGTACGGACCGGATCGGCGATTCCCGCAATTTCGATCGCCTTGCGCAACCGACGAATATGCACATCCACCGTGCGCAGTTCGATGTCGCTGTCGGTGCCCCAGACTGCATCGAGCAGCTGCCCGCGAGAGAAGACCCGGCCCGGATGTTCCATGAAGAATTTGAGCAGGCGGTACTCGGTCGGGCCGAGCGCGATGGTCTGGGTGCAGCGGGTAACGCGGTGGGCCGTGGCATCGAGCGACAAATCGCCAACGGTCAGAACCTCACCGGCAAGGGCAGGGCGGATGCGGCGCAGGATGGCATTGACCCGGGCGATCAACTCCCGCGGGGAGAATGGTTTGGTGAGATAATCATCAGCACCGGTTTCGAGCCCGCGAATGCGGTCATCCTCGGCCTCGCGCGCGGTCAGCATGATGATCGGGACGTGGGCGGTGGCCTTGTCGCGGCGCAAACGGCGGCACACTTCGATGCCGCTGGTCCCCTCGATCATCCAGTCGAGCACCACCAGATCGGGCGCTTCCTCGGCTGCGAGCAGCAAGGCCTCGTCGCCGTCGGCAGTGACGGATACCGCATAGCCTTCCGCCTTGAAGCGGAACTCCAGCAGTTCGGCGAGCGCTGGATCGTCCTCGACCAGCAGCAAGCGAGGGGCTGGCATCATACGCCCGCCTTGTCTTCCCGATCGGTCAGGTAATTGCCGGTGGCCGCATAATAAACCATCTCGGCGACATTGGTGGCGTGATCGCCGATCCGCTCGATATTGCGGGCAACAAACAGCAGCTGCGCGGCGCTGCTGATTGTGGCGGGGTTTTCCATCATATGGCTCAAAAGGTTGCGGAAGATGCTGTCATAAAAGGCGTCGACCTTGTCATCGCGCACGACAACCTCAGCTGCCAGCGCGGCATCGCGCGCGGCGTAGGCGGTCAGCACATCGTGGACCATCCCACGGGCGATATCGGCCATCGCGGGCAGCAGCGTCAGCGGCTCAAACTTCTTGCGCCCTTCTATTTTGGCCGAAGCTTTGGCGATGTTCTTGGAATAATCGCCGATCCGCTCAATCACGCCAGCGATCTTTAGCG
>JBKJTN010000191.1:0-26648 GCA_046590275.1 Novosphingobium sp. | reverse complement strand
CTCACAGGCATAGCCCCTGCGCCAGTAATCGCGATGGATGATCCAGCCTGCCTCGGGCACATCATCCAGCCCTTTGCCGAACCCGCGGAAACTGCGGAATATTCCGCAATTGCCGATGATCTGCGCGCTTCCCCGGCGGCGGACCATGAAGCTGCCATACCCGTAAAGCGCCCAACTTCCGGCATTGCGCATCAGCCGGGAAAAGCTGTCGGCTTCGTTTGGGGTGTGATTGCCCAGAAACCGCCGCATCTCGTCGCCCAGCGTCAGTGCGTGGATCTGCGCAAAATCAGCGGCGGCAGGTTGCCACAGCTCAAGGCGCTCTGTTGTAAGCACGAGACCGGTCACAGCAGCCGGTCAACCACATGGATAATGACGCCGACCAGCCCGCCAACCAGCGTGCCGTTGATCCGGATGAACTGCAGGTCGCGGCCAACCGCGCCTTCGATCCGGTCGGTCACGGTCCGGCTATCCCAGCGCTTGACCGTTTCGGAGACCAGCCGGACGATATGATCGCCATAACGGGTGGCAATGCCGACCAGCGTCCGGCGGGCGAACCGGTTGACCAGCGTTTGCAAGCGGCCATCGCGCTGCAGCGCATCGCCGAGTTCGGCCAGGCTGGCGCCAAATTGGCCGGCCAGCGCCTGATCGGGATCGCGGGTCGAGCGCAGCAGCGCGGCGCGGGTCCGCTCCCAGATCCCGTCGAGCCAGCGGCTCATGGCGGGGTTGGCCAGCACTTCCAGTTTCATCTTCTGGACCCGGTCCTGCATTTTGGGATCGTGCAGCAAATCATGGGCCAGCGTTTCCAGCCCCTCTTCCACCTTGCGGCGCAGCGGGTGATCGGGATCGACAATGGTTTCGGCGAGCAGCTTGTACAGCCCGTCGAGGATCCCGTTGGCCAGCCGCTCGTCCAGCCCGGTCCAGCGCAGGATGCCATTGGCGCGGTTGTGGATTATCTCGCGCAACAAAGCCTCATTGTCTTCGAGCGTCAGCGCGGCCCAGCGGATCAGGCTTTCGAGCAGCGGCAGATGGCGTTTGTCGGCAATCGCAGCGGTCAGCAACTGGCCGAGAAGTGGCGCGATATCGAGCTTTTCGAGCTGGTTCCTGAGGCCGGTCTTGACCAGTCCGCCAAGCTGCTCGGGATCGAGCGACTGGAGCATATCGCCGATCAAATTGGCCGCGCCGGCGCGCAGCCGCACGCTCCCTGCTCCGGCTTCGCTGCGGCGCGGATCAGACAGGAAGTTGCCCGCCGCTGCCGCCAGATTCATCCCCAGCAGGCGCCGCGCGACCACTGGAGGGATCAGGAAATTCTCGCGCAGGAAGGCCGCCATTGTCTCGGCGATGCGATCCTTGTTCTCAGGGATAATCGCAGTGTGCGGGATCGGTATGCCGAGCGGATGGCGGAACAGGGCGGTAACCGCAAACCAGTCTGCCAGCCCGCCGACCATCGCCGCTTCGCTGAAGGCCAGGACATAGCCCCAGACCGGGTGGATGCCTTCAAACTGGCGAACGACCAGATACACCCCGGCCATGAGCAGCAACAGCCCAGTCGCAAACAGGCGCATCCGCCGCGCCCGGTCAACCGGGACCAGAGCCGTGGCCGGCAGCGCGGTCGGCCGAAACTTCAGAGGACCAGCGCTCACTCGGCCGGAAGCGGCCGGGGCTGGTTCTGGCCCGGATATTCGACTTCCAACTCATCACCGGGCTTATAGGTAAGGAACATCCGGCGGAGCTTGGGGCCGACCCGCTTTTCGAAGCCATCGGCCAGACTGAACCCGGCAGGCACGATCAGCAGCGTCAGCAGGGTCGAGAGGATCAACCCGCCGATCACCACCGTCCCCATCGGCGCGCGCCACGCGCCGTCGCCCGACAGCGATACCGCGGTCGGCACCATCCCGGCGGTCATCGCCACGGTGGTCATCACGATCGGCTGGGCGCGCTTGTGCCCAGCTTCGATGACCGCGGCGAATTTTTCGGTACCGCGGGACATTTCCTCGATCGCGAAGTCGATCAGCAGGATCGAGTTCTTGGCGACAATCCCGAACAGCATCAGGATCCCGATGAACACTGGCATCGAGATCGGCTGACCAAGGATGCCAAGCGCGATCAACCCACCCAGCGGCGCCAGGAACAGCGAGCCCATGTTGACCAGCGGCGAGACGATCCGGTGGTACAGCAGCACCAGCACCGCAAACACCAGCAACACGCCAGAAACCAGGGCAATGCCGAAGTTGACCAGCAGCTCTTGCAGGAACTTGTCCGAGCCGACCGCCTCGTTGGAGACACCGGTGGGCAGGTTCTTCATCATCGGCAACTCTTTGATCTTGGCATTGGCATCGCCTGAAACCGCCCCGGGTGCCAGATCGGCACCGATCAGGATGCGGCGCTGCTGGTTGTAGCGCTGGATGCTGACCGGGCCCGAGCCGAAACCGATTTCCGCCACCCGCGACAGCGGCACCGATCCGCCGGACGACGTAGCAACTGGCAGGTTCTGCAAGGTCGACAGATCGCGCCGCGAATCGACTGACAGCCGCACCCGGATCGGCACCTGACGATCGCTCAGCGAAAATTTGGCCGCGTTCTGATCGATATCGCCCAACGTGGCGATGCGGATCGTCTGGCTGAGCGATGCCGTCGTGACGCCAAGGCTGGCAGCCAGGTCCATCCGCGGCCTGATGATGATTTCCGGCCGCCGCATATCGGCATTGACGCGCGGCGCGACCACTTCGGGCAGCGCGCTCATCTGCTCGATCACAGTCGCGGCAGTTGCCTCGAGCAGTTTTGGATCAGAGCCCGACAGCATGACCGTGATAGGACGGCCGCTGCCGCCGGGAGGGCCAGCCTGGTTCATTTCCTGGAAGGTCACGCGGGCATCGGCAATCTTCTGGAGCAGCGGGGTCAACTCGCGCTCGAATTCTTGGCTGGTTTTCTCGCGATCCGTTTTGAGCGTGATGAAGATCCGCGCTCCACCCTCAGAGATCCGCTCCAGCGCAGCCAGCACTTCGGGCCGCTTGTTGACGATTGCAGCCACCTCATCGGCAATTTGCTCGGTCTGCTTCAAGGTCGTGCCAGGGACCATTTCAATCCGAATCTGGCTGAAGTCGCTGTTGACTGACGGGAAGAACTGCATCGGGATTACGGCGAACAGGGTAACCGTCAGCGCCAGCGCCCCCATCCCGATGCCGATCATCCACAGCCGGTGATCCCGCAGCCGCGCAGCCATCCGCCGGCGAAGCGAAAGCCGGGTGCCGGTCGCCGCCAGACGGGCCTTGTAGGCCGACACCTTGGCCGTATCGAGCGACCAGTGGAGTACCTTCATATAGCGGTCCATCCACACCCCGCCGCCATGTTCGGCGTGGCCGAAGGCCTTGAGGAAATAGGCCGCAATCATCGGCGTGATCATCCGGGCCACGGCCAGGCTGAGCAGCACGGAAACCACCACGGTCAGCCCGAAATTCCGGAAGAACTGCCCGGCAACGCCGGGCATCAGGCCAACCGGCAGGAACACCGCGACGATCGAAAGCGTGGTGGCGACCACCGCCAGGCCGATCTCGTCAGCAGCATCGATCGAGGCCTGATAGGCGCTTTTGCCCATCCGCATATGCCGGACGATATTCTCAATCTCGACGATCGCATCATCGACCAGCACACCCGCCACCAGCCCCATGGCGAGCAGCGACATCCCGTTCAGTGTGAACCCCAGCCAGGTGTGCATGAACCAGAACGCCGGGATCGCCGACAACGGAATGGCAATGGCCGAAATAACCGTGGCGCGCCAATCGCGCAGGAAGAAGAACACCACGATCACCGCCAGGATCGCGCCCTCTACCATCGAGGCGATCGAGCTTTCATATTGCTGCTTGGTATAATCGACCGAGGTGAACAGCCGGGTGAAATGGACCCCCGGATGGGCCTTTTCGAGCTTGCCGATCTCGGTCACCGCATCATCATACACGCTGACGTCCGAAGCCCCGCGCGCGCGCGCGATGCTGAAAGTAACCACCGGCTTGCCGTTGATCTTGGCGGCAGTGGTGACTTCGCCATAACTGTCCGAAACCCGGGCGAAATCGGCCAGCTTGATCGTCCGCCCGCCTCCCAGTGGGATATCGGTTTGCGACAGCTCATAGGCATCCTTGGCATTGCCGAGCACCCGCACCGACTGCCGAGATCCTGCGATTTCCGCCTTGCCGCCCGCCGCATTGATATTGATCTGACGCAGCGCCGCATTGACCTGGCTGGCGGTAACCCCAAGCGACTGCATCCGCAGCGGATCGAGCGTGACCAGAATTTCGCGATTGACCCCGCCGCCGCGCTCGACCGCTGCCATGCCGGATACTGAAAGCAGCCGCTTGGCCACCGTATCGTCGATGAACCACGAAAGCTGTTCCAGCGTCATATCATCGGCCGCGACTGCAAAATAGGCGATCGGATCGGATGAGGTTTCAGCCTTGAAGACCTGCGGCTCAAGGATCCCGTCGGGCAGCTCGCTGCGGGCCTGATCGACCGCATTCTTGACCTCGTTGACCGACTGGTTGATGTCCTCGCCGATCTGGAACTGGATAATCGTCTGGCTGTTGCCTTCCTGCGCGGTCGAGCTGATCGATTCGATCCCGCTAAGCGAGCGGACCGCAGATTCGATCCGCTGAGTGATCTGCGTCTCGATCTCAGACGGTGCCGCGCCCGGCTGGGCAATCACCACGATCACCACCGGGAATTCGATATCCGGATCGTTCTGAACCTCCATCCGCATGAAGCTGAGGATGCCGGCCAGCATCAATCCGAAGAACAGCACGATCGGCACAACCGGGTTGCGGATGCTCCATGCGGAGATGTTGCGGAAGTTCATCGGATGATCCCAAGCTTTCTCACCGGCTTACTGCTTGACCAGCTTGGGATTGACCTTCTCGCCCGGCGAGAGGAACCCGCCAGCGCGCATCACAACCCGTTCGCTGCCGGAAAGCCCGGCGGCGACAGCGATACCTTTGTCAGTCACAATCCCGGTCGCGATATCGCGGCGCTGCGCCTTGTTATCCTTACCGACAATATAGACGTAGCTGCCCTTTGCGTCCGACAGAATGGCGGATTCGGGCAGCATCGGGGCGACCACCGATCCGCTGCGAATCGTGGCGCTGGCAAAGCCGCCGGGCCGCAGTTCAGGCGCATAGGGCAGCGCGATCCGGGCAATCCCTTGGCGGGTCAGCGGATCGATCACTGGCGCGATCTGCCAGATCTGGCCGATAAAACTCTTGGCTGAGCCCGCCGGGGTAACCTGAGCGGCAACGCCCGGGCTGAGCGCGGCCATATCGGTTTCGCCCAGCTGGGCCTTCAGTTCCATTTCCCCGCCCTTGGCGATCCGGAACAGCACGCCGCTGCCGGCGCCAACCACCTGGCCGGGTTCAACCTTGCGTTCGAGCACCAAACCGGCTGCCGGCGCGACGATATCGAGCCTGGCAGTGCGAGCCTGCAGCTCGCCCAATTGGGCTCCGGCAACCCGGACCCGGGCACCCGCCGCATCGCGGGTCGCCGTCAGCCGGTCGACATCGGCTTTGGAGATGAAGCCGCGATCAACCAGCTTGAGCGCGCGATCAAGATTGGCCTGGGCGAGCCGGGCATCGGCTTGGGCAACCTGAATTTGCGCCGAAGAGCTCGCCTGCTGCTGGACCTGAACCCGGCGATCGACCACGGCCAGAACCTGGCCCTGGCCAACCCACTGGCCCGGCTCGACCAGCACAGACATCACCTGTCCGCCCTCGCCAACCGAGCCAACCGGCATTTCGCGGCGCGCCGCCAGAGTGCCAGTGGCATTGATCGAGCCTTCGATCATCGCGCGGCCCGGCGCAATCACTGAAACCACCGGCGCCTGACCCGCTCCATCGGCCGCAGCTGCAGGCGCATCGCCGCGATGCATGAAGAACCACAGCCCGACCAGCAGCGCCGCGATGACACATCCGATGAGGATCATTTTCCGCCGCGAGCGGCGATCTTCCTCGCGCGCATCGAGCAGCGGATTGTAGGATCCGCTCTCTCCTGGCATCTCCGCCCCGGACTGCATCGGGGCATCGATCCTCGAATCGTAATTCATCGCGATTATTGCCTCCGACTGAGTCTCTCGAGTGGCGTTCGGACACTGTCCGACCCGACACTTGGTCAAGAAGTGTATTACACTGCTATATCACTAGCGGCAAGTCTCGACCAGAAACTCCGATTTATCGGGCATGCCATAGTCGTATGCCCGCGCCGAAGCAATGCGCAGTCGGCGAATTGCGCAGGCGTGTCTGCCAACTGCAACAGTGGTTTGCTTGCCCAAGCAATAAGCGCGGATCAGAATGGGAAGTAGCCTCCCAAACGCGCGCAGTATTGGTGTACGGGATTCAAAAAGGGGGGCGCCGTAACGCGGCGCCCCCGCTTTGTAATAATACGGAAGTGCTTTAGCGCACTCTGCCGCGCTGGACCATATTGACCACGGCGAGCAGAACCACCGCGCCGGCGAAGGCTACGAGCAAGCCGGTAATAGAAAATTCCTGCACCGATCCGACAATACCGAACCGTTGTGACACAAGGTTACCAAGGACCGATCCGACGCAGCCCACCAGGACATTCATCATGATCCCCATCGAAGCATCTCGGTTCATGACCTTGCTGGCGAGCCAGCCCGCGATACCGCCAACGATTATTGCAATAATCCAGCCCATTTCAAACATCCTCCTGCTTGCATGCGCCCCAGCCCGCTTTGTTCGGTACTGCAAACGCACTCTAGCCCGCAGGACGCCAAATGTCTGCCGGGCCGGTAAATGTCTACATCAGCACGAACAGGCTGTCGCGCATCAATTTTTTGGGTTGGAAGCCGCAATCAGTATTTGTGCTGACGCTCATACAGATCACGGTAATGCTGGATCCGCGTGACCCGGAGACCTTGCATCCCCGACCGATCGACCGCGCGCTGCCACGAAGCAAATTCCTCAAGCGTCAACGAATAACGCTCGCATACTTCTTCGATCGAGAGCAGCCCCCCGTTTACCGCAGCGACGACTTCGGCCTTGCGCCGCACGACCCAGCGGGTCGTCTTGGGAGACGGCAGCGAATCGACTGTGAGCGGCTCGCCAAGCGGGCCGATCACCATTGCCGGACGGATCTTCTGGTTCTCGATCATAAATTTCCTTGATCGCCGATATTGGGTTCGGCGACATCCGCCTCAATGCACGGCTGGTCTTTTCCATCCGCTAAATCAGTAGGGTTAACGAGGTATAAGCCATAGGAGGCCGCGGAAAGCGTGGCCGCGGCACTGCGATCAAAACTGCCCATTACAGCAGGGCTACCGATCTCAAGGGCCAGCATTGCCCGCCTTGCATCGTATGCGGCTGACAGGCGGGCATGCAGGCCGGGCCAATCGAGCAGCGATGCCTCACGGCCATCCCCGTCTTTTCCCTGCTTGTTGCCGGCACCTGTACGTTCCCGAAGGCTGCCAATAAGATCGAGTCCGAATTCCATGACGGTGGGTATAGCCATGAGAACGTCAAGATGAGGTAAAGCCCGACTTTACGTTATGTTGATGGAGGTTAACCGAATTCGGCGGCTTGTTTTGCGCGAATCCCCGCAGCCGTGTAAGGCCCGCGCGCCATGTCCACTCATTCTGCATCAAAGCTGTCCGAACCGACGCCTTCCCCCCGGCTCCTGTCAGGGGCAACGCTGTTCCAGCTGCCCGAACCCATGGCGGGCAAGCGGATCGTGGTCGCCATGTCGGGCGGGGTCGACAGCTCGGTGGTCGCTGCACTTGCCGCGCGCAGCGGGGCCGAGGTTATCGGCATCACGCTCCAGCTGTATGATCACGGCGCTGCCAGCGGCCGCAAGGGCGCGTGCTGCGCCGGCGATGACATCCGCGATGCCCGCGCGGTGGCCGACCGGCTGGGGATCGCGCATTATGTGTTCGATCACGCCAATTCCTTCCGCGCCGAAGTGATTGAGCGCTTCGCCGATGATTACCTGGCCGGACGCACTCCGATCCCCTGCATCCGCTGCAATATGGGGCCCAAGTTCACCGATCTGTTCGCCATGGCGCGCGAGCTTGGAGCCGATTGCCTGGCGACCGGACATTATGTTCGCCGCGAAATGGGCGCGGGCGGCCCCGAACTGCACCGCGCTTTCGATCCCGCTCGCGATCAGAGCTATTTCCTGTTCGCCACAACTGAGGCCCAGCTCGATTATCTGCGCTTTCCGCTGGGCGGGATGCCCAAGTCGGAAGTCCGGCGGATCGCCGAAGCCGAGGGCCTCCGCGTCGCCGCCAAGCCTGACAGCCAGGACATCTGCTTTGTTCCCGATGGCGATTACGCCAAGGTGGTGCGCAGCGTCCGCCCCGCAGGCGCAGCCCCGGGCGAAATCGTCCATGCGGCCACCGGCGCAGTCCTGGGGACACATCAGGGGGTGATCGGTTTCACTGTCGGCCAGCGGCGGGGTCTTGAGATCGGTGGTCAACCGGAACCGCTATACGTCATCGGGATTGATGCTCCGGCGCGGCGGGTCATGGTCGGGCCGAGGCAAATGCTGGCGGTTGGCGCCGCGCATCTGATTGAGACCACCCGGATTGGTCCGCTCCCCGATGTGCCGCTGACGGCCAAGGTCCGCAGCCTTGCCAAGCCGGTACCGGTGACCATGACGGGTTCTCTGGGTGACGGCAGCGCCGCAACGATCCGTTTTTCCGCGCCCGAATATGGGGTCGCGCCGGGTCAGGCTGCGGTAATTTATGCAGGCGATCGGATTGTCGGCGGCGGCTGGATCGAGACGACCGAACCGGCTTTCTAAGCAGCCGAAGCGCAATCCTGCGCGATCAGGGCCTGCGCACCGGGACCAAAGGCTAACGCTTCCAGCGACGGGGCGAGCGCGCATTGCCCCGGCGCAGCGAGCTCTCCTGCAACGCGCACATCGCCCTGCAACGGAACCACCAGTATCGGCGCCCCGGCATAGCGCGCTATGGTCGCCGGATCGGGTGCGCCCATCAGCCGATCAAGCCGGAACAGCGGACCATCGACCAGCGTCAGGCTGCCGTCCGGCTCGATATGTCGGCGCAGCGCCGGATCATGCGGTTCGCCCCGCGCCACCGCCACACCTGCATCCAGATGCAGCTCGCGCGGACGGCCATAGTCATAGAGCCGGTAGGTAATGTCGCTGTTCTGCTGAACCTCGATCAGACTGACCCCGGCACCGATCGCATGGACCGTGCCGGCCGGAATATAGAAGAAATCGCCGGCCCGGACCTTGTGCCATTCGAGCAGTTGCTCGATCGAGCCATCCAGCGCAGCGGCGCGAATCTGATCTGCACTGGCCCGCTCGAGAAACCCGATAGCCAGCGCCGCGCCGGGATCGGCATCGACCACCAGCCAGCATTCTTCCTTGCCCTGGCGGCCCAATCCCTGCGCAAGAGTTTGCGCGTCCGAGGGATGAGCCTGGACCGAGAGCTTTTCCGACGTAAAAATATATTTGACAAGCAGGCCTTGCAGCGTGGGCGGCGGCTCGAACCACACCTCGCCGATCCGCTGCGCTGCGGGCGCAACAAACGGTGCGGGGAGCTGATCCTTACCCCACGGCTTTTCGACCATCCGGACAGGCAGCAGCGCGCTCACTGATTGGCAGCGCCGTGCAGCTTGCCGACCTTCTGCGCACCGGCCGCGCTGGTCACCAGAATGTCTTCGCCATCGACGACAATGATGACATTCTCCAACCCGATCACGGAAACCCGCGGGCCGTCGCTATCGACCAGCACATTGCTGCAATCGACCAGTTCGGCGCGGGCGGCGCCGGCTCCGCGCACTGCGTTGCCGTCAGCGTCGCGGTCCAGCGCGCCGTGAAGCGCTTCCCAATTACCGATATCTGACCACGCCATATCCACCGCGACCATAGCGGCATGGGAAGTATTCTCCATCACGGCATAATCGACCGATTCGCCCTTGATCGCCGAGAATGCCTCAGGCTCTGGATGGAACCGCCGGCCATCGGCATGACCCTCGGCCACCGCCTTGCGGGCAGCCGCCAGAATTTGCGGCCGATGCGCGCCCAGCTCGCGCAGGAAATCGCTGACCCGGAATGCGAAAATCCCGCCATTCCAGGCATAGCCGCCCTCGGCAAGGAAGGCCTTGGCGCGGCTCAGGTCCGGCTTTTCAATAAACCGGGCAACCTTGAAGCCCGCCCCTTCCTTGAAGCCCGGTCCGTCAATCGGCTCGCCCTGCCGGAGATAACCGAAGCCGGTCTCGGGTCCACTCGCCTCGATCCCGAACGACACCAGCCAGCCCGCGCGGGCCAGGGCTGATGCGGCCGATGCGGCGCTGCGAAAGGCGGCAACGTTGCCGATGTGGTGATCGCTCGGGCAGACAAGCATCACTGCGTCCCCGGGCAAGCGCAAGGCTGCCAGCGCAATCGCGGCAGCCGTATTACGGGCGCAAGGCTCGATGATGATCTGGGCTCCTACCTGCCCGCCAAGCTGCGCCTCGACCTGCTCCACATGCGCCGCGCCGGTGACGATGACCGGCGGCGCGAAGCGCCCATCTTCGCCAGCGCGGGCCAGCGTCGCCTCAAACAGGGTCTGATCACCGATCAGCGGCAGGAACGGCTTGGGCTTTACCGCCCGGCTGCGCGGCCACAGCCGCGTGCCGCTGCCGCCGCACAAGATTACCGGGGTGATGGCATTAGTCATGACAAGATACTCATTCGGCAGGCGTTTTAGCATAAATAGGCTATTCGTCCCAAGGTTCCAGCCGGCAACCTTCACCCTCGCGGAATGTGGCGGTCTGGCGGCTAAGCAGCGGAAAGCGCGCGGTGACACTCTTGGCCTCTTCATCCGCGCTCAACATCACCAGCTCCATCCCGGATTCAAAATCCTTGGCGCAATCAGACAGGCTGCGGCCACCGACATAATGGCACGAGCAGGTGACCCGCGCGCCATAGGATGCGCCGGTGCTGGCATAGCCCCCCAGCGGCTTCCAGAAGTAGGCAAGCAGCGCGGCGAGCAGGACCATGGCGAAAAAAAGCAGGCGTCCCCGGCGACTGGGCCCAATCGGCTTTGCACCCGGATTTGCGACTGATGGGTTTACGGTTGCCATATCTATCCGGTTGCGCGAGGGAAACGCGCCATGTCGACACGCCACCTGTCCCTTATCTTGCCGCTGCTTGCGCTGCCAGCCCTTATGGCCTGTGGCAGCAAAGCGCCGCCGCTGCCGCCTTTGACCGACGCTGCTTTGGCTGCCGTAGTGGAGCGGCCCGGGGTTGCCCGCGAAAAGCTGGCGCGCGCGGTTGATGCGCTGTTCAGCCAAAGCGAAACCGCTGAAACCCGGGCGGTGCTGGTCATGCATCGCGGGCGGATCGTGGCCGAACGCTATGGCCCCGGCTACCATGAAAACACCCGCTTCGTCAGCTGGTCGATGGCCAAGACGGTTACCGGCGTGATGATCGGGCTGATGGTGGCGGATGGCCGCCTGCGGCTGGATGAAAGCGTTCCGATCCCGGCATGGCAACGCCCCGGCGATCCGCGCGGCGAGATCACGCTGCGCCAGCTGCTGCAGATGCGCTCGGGCCTGAGGCATACCGAGGCAGGCGATCCGATTTATAAATCCGACGAAGTGCGCATGCTCTTTCTCGACGGACGCGACGATATGGCCGCCTATGCCGAGGCCCAGCCTCTGGAGGCCGAGCCCGGCCGCAAGTGGGAGTATTCGAGCGCGACTACGGTGATCCTTGCCGATCTGGTCGCGCGCTCGCTGACCACAAGTACCGATCCCGCGACGCGGCGCCGCGCGGTAAGTGAATACCTCAAAACAAGGTTGTTCGAGCCGCTCGGGATGGGCTCCATGGTTCCCGAGTTCGACACGGCAGGGACACTGATCGGCGGTAGCCTGATTCACGGCACTGCCCGGGACTGGGCCAAATTCGGCGAGTTCCTGCGGATGGGCGGTTCGGTGAAGGGTGCCCAGCTGGTGCCGCGGGGCTGGATCGAGTTCATGGTCAAGGGCAACCCACGCAACCCGGGCTACGGCGCGCAGATCTGGCTTAACCATCCCCAGGCGGACGACGGCACGATCCAGTTCCCCGGTGCGCCTTCCAGCACCTTTTCGATGAACGGCCACCTCGGCCAATATGTCGCGCTATCGCCCAGTCAAAGCCTCACTGTGGTCCGGCTTGGCCGAACCGATGATGGCGCACATCAACCGGTACGGGCCGCAATCGCCCGGATCATTCAGCTTTTCCAAAGGGATCAGAATAAGTGAGCGAAAAAACCGCATTGATTACCGGGGTTACCGGCCAGGACGGGGCCTATCTCGCCCGGCTGCTGCTGGAAATGGGCTACCGCGTCCACGGCATCAAACGCCGCGCCTCCAGCTTCAACACCCAGCGGATCGACGAAATCTATGAAGATCCGCACGCCCCCGATCCCAAGCTGACGCTGCATTACGGCGACCTCACCGATGCGACCAACCTGATCCGGATCGTCCAGGAAACCCAGCCCGACGAGATCTACAATCTGGCGGCGCAGAGCCATGTCCAGGTCAGCTTCGAGTCGCCCGAATATACCGCCAATTCCGATGCCTTGGGAACGCTGCGGCTGCTTGAAGCGATCCGTATCCTGGGGCTGGAGCGCAAGACGCGGTTCTATCAGGCCTCGACCTCGGAGCTTTATGGCCTCGTTCAGGAAGTGCCGCAGCGCGAAACCACGCCATTTTATCCGCGCAGCCCCTATGCGGTGGCGAAGCTCTATGCCTATTGGATCACGGTCAACTACCGCGAGGCATATGGCATCCACGCCTCCAACGGGATCCTGTTCAACCACGAAAGCCCATTGCGCGGGGAAACCTTCGTAACCCGCAAGATCACCCGCGCGGTGGCGGCGATCACGCTGGGACGGCAGGAGATGCTGCATCTGGGCAACCTCGATGCCAAGCGCGACTGGGGCCATGCACGCGAATACGTTCGCGGTATGTGGATGATGGTCCAGGCCGATGAGCCCGACGATTTCGTGCTGGCCACGGGTGAGACAACTACCGTGCGCCAGTTCACCGAATGGGCCTTTGCCGATGCCGGGACCATGCTGGAATGGCGCGGGACAGGCGTGGAGGAACAGGGCTTTTGCAAGGCCACCGGCGCTTTGCGGGTAACGATCGATCCGCGCTATTTCCGCCCCACAGAGGTCGACCTGCTGATTGGCGATCCAAGCAAGGCGCACCAGAAGCTGGGCTGGAAGGCCGAGATCAGCGTGCGTGAACTGGTCCGCGAAATGGTCCTGGCAGATCTCGAAACGATGCGCAGCGCGTCCATCGTCCGGGGCGGATAGGCGTGGTGTATTCGCTGGCTGGAAAACGCGTGTGGGTGGCCGGTCACCGCGGCATGGTCGGCGGGGCGATCTCCCGCGCGCTGGCGGGGGAGGACTGCGAAGTGCTCACCGTCTCCCGCGACGAACTGGACCTGACCGATCAGGTCGCCGTGCGTGAATGGATGGCGGCGATGCGCCCGCAAGCGGTGTTCCTCGCCGCAGCGCGGGTCGGCGGGATTCTTGCCAATGACACCCATCCGGTCGATTTCCTGCGCGACAATCTGCTGATCGAGACCGCGATCTTCACCGGCGCGCATGCGGCCAGCGTTGAAAAGCTGCTGTTTCTGGGATCAAGCTGCATCTACCCCAAATTCGCCCCGCAGCCGATCAATGAGGATGCGTTGTTGACCGGTGCGCTCGAGCCGACCAACGAGTGGTACGCCATCGCCAAGATTGCCGGGATCAAGCTGGCCCAGGCCTACCGCAAGCAATATGGCTGCGATTTCATCAGCGCCATGCCGACCAATCTTTATGGCCCGGGCGATAATTTCGATCTCACTTCCAGCCACGTCATGCCCGCGCTGATCCGCAAGGTTCATGCTGCCAAGCAGTCTGGCGGCACAGTAGAAGTGTGGGGATCCGGCACTCCGCTGCGCGAATTCTTATACGTCGATGACTGCGCCGATGCCTGCCTCCATCTCATGAAGCACTATTCGGGCGATGGGCATATCAATGTCGGCTCGGGCGAAGACCTGTCGATCATGGCGCTGACCCGGCTGGTGATGGAGGTTATCGGCTACAATGGCCCGGTCGTGACCGACCCTTCCAAGCCCGATGGTACCCCGCGCAAGCTGATGGACAATACCCGGCTCAAGACGCTCGGCTGGAGCCCGTCCACCCCGCTTCGCGAAGGGATCACCCGCAGTTATCAGGCTTTTCTGGAAGGCGCAGGCCGGGGCCTCTAGAGGTGGAAAGTGCCCTCGACCACGGTCATGCAAGTTCCGCCCAGCCAGGCGCTTGATCCGTCGCGGCGGCAGGTGAGGTGTCCGCCGCGGGTCGAGGCCTGAAAGGCACTGAAGCTCTCGCGCCCCAGCCGGTCTGCCCAGAACGGGGTCAGCACCGCATGGGCCGATCCGGTCACGCTGTCTTCGTTCACCCCGCAGCCGGGCACGAACACCCGGCTGACCACATCGGCAGTCTCGCCTGCAGCGGTGACTATGAACTGCACGTCACCGAATGCGGCGAGCGCCCCGAAATCGGGCGCCAGCGCGCGGACGTCGCGTTCCGAGGCGTAGCGGAAGACATTGTAATGGCCATCCGCCGAACGCCAAATTTCGGCGGGCTGGCCAAGCAGCGCCGCCGCCTCGTCCCAGGCGCCGGGCGCGGTTGAGATGGCGGGCAGCGCCAGCTCATAGCCGGCGTCATGCCGCCGCACTTCGAGCAGGCCGGCCTGACGGGTGCGGAACCGGACCCGCTCAAGCAATGGGTCGCGTGTCAGCAGGACATGGCCCGAGGCCAGCGTGGCATGGCCGCACAGCCGTACTTCAAGCTCAGGAGTAAACCAGCGCAGCTCCCAATCGGCGGCACCAGTGGCGTCAGCCACCAGAAAGGCTGTTTCGGCAAACATGTTCTCCGCCGCGATGGCTTGCAGCACGCTGTCATCCAGCCAGTCCTGCAGCAGCATTACCGCGGCCTGATTGCCCGCAAAGGCTCGGGCCGCGAAAGCATCGACATGCCAATAGGGGACGGAAAGGCTCACTTCGCAGGTTCCTTTTGGGCAGGTTCCTTTTGGGCAGGTTCCTGTTGCGCGGCCGCTTCGGCCAGCAGATCGTCCGCGGCCAGGCCGGATTCATCGACATGTCCTTCGGGATCGGGATGAATCAGAATCTCGATCCCAGGAAATTCGGCGAGCAGCTTGTCCTCGATATCATCCATCACCTCATGCGCCTGAGCGACGGTCATGGCGGGATCGACCCAGACATGGAACTGGACGAAATCATGGTTGCCCGAGGTGCGTGTGCGCAAATCGTGGAGGCCCTTGAGCTCAGGGTGCCGCGAGACAACCTCGAGGAAGCGGGCCTTTTTGTCGTCAGCCCATTCGTGATCCATCAGCTGTTCGATCGCAGCTTGCGAAGCACGCCATGCTCCCCAACCCAGCCAGGCCGCGATGGCGAGGCCAAAAAGCGGATCCGCCCCTGCGGCGCCGGCATACTGGTCCAGCGCCAGCGCAGCGATGACCGCGAGATTAAGGAACAGATCCGATTTGTAGTGCAAATGATCGGTCGCGATGGCGAGGCTGCCAGTCTTGCGGATGACGTAGTTCTGCCAGGCCAGCAGCAGCAATGTGGCGCCGATCGCAATGGCGGAAACCACAATGCCCTCATCCGCTGCCGCAGTCCGCGCTCCGCTTAGCAGCTGTTGCACCGCGCGGGCCGCCAGCGTCAGCGCCGAAATCGAGATCAGCACAACCTGGAACATCGCCGCCAGCGCCTCGGCCTTGCCGTGGCCGAAGCGGTGGTTGTCGTCGGCTGGCTGGGCCGCAACCCATACGCCGAGCAGCGTGGCCAGCGAGGCGACCAGATCAAGGACGGTATCGGCGAGACTGCCAAGCATCGCCGTCGATCCGGTCGACCAGGCTGCCCAGGCCTTCAGCCCGACCAGCAGCAACGCCACCGAAATGCTGGCAAGCGCGGCGCTGCGGTTGAGGGAGGCGGAACTGATGCTCATGGGTAAAGCCCAATTCTCATGGGTAAAGCAACGTGCTGGACCACTCGCCCCCGGGGCCGCGCGAAAAACGGCGGCGCTCGTGCAAGCGGTGGTCACGGTCGCACCAGAACTCGATTTGGTCAGGCGTGAGGCGAAAGCCGGTCCAGTGGGGTGGACGGACAACATCGCGCCCGGCAAACTCCTGCTCCGCCGCCGCATAGCGCGACAAAAAAGTCGCGCGACGGTCAAGCGGTGCGGATTGGTCAGAAGCCAGCGCGCCCAGCTGGGAATCGCGGCCACGGCTGGCGAAATAGGCGTCGGCCGTCGCGTCATCGACCGGAGCGAGAACGCCTTCGATCCGGATCTGGCGGCGCAGCGATTTCCAGTGGAACAGCAGCGCGGCGTGGGAATTGGCAAGAATTTCCCCGCCCTTGCGGCTGTGGCTGTTGGTATAGAACACAAAGCCGTCCGGGTCATGGCCCTTCAGCAGCACCATCCGCACCGAGGGGCGGCCATCAGGCGTGGCTGTGGCAAGCGCCATGGCGTTTGAATCATTGATCTCGCTGACCCGCGCCTCGGCAAACCAGCCTTCGAACAGCTGAAATGGATCGCCGGCCGGGATCACATCGCTGCTGGCTTCAATACTCACTTGGTGGTTCCGTTCATTATAGGGGCGATCCCCATAGCGCCCCAGCCGGTCAGATGAAAGCGCCGACACCGCCGAGCTTGCCGTATTGCGCTTACTTACCTAGCTAGGCCGTATGTCCGATCCCTATACGACCCTGGGCGTTGCCCGCAACGCGAGCGAAAAGGACATCAAGTCCGCCTATCGCAAGCTTGCAAAAGAGCTTCATCCCGATCGCAATACTGACAATCCCAAGGCTACCGAGCGGTTTAGCAAGGTGACCCATGCCTATGATCTGCTGACCGACAAGGACAAGCGCGCCCGGTTTGACCGCGGCGAAATAGATGCGGAAGGCAATCCTACCTCCCCGTTCGGCTCAGGCGGCGGCGGACGACAGCCCGGCGGCCAGCGCGGCGGCTTTGAGGGCTTTGGCGTTAACGAAGGCATTGATATCGGCGATATCTTCGACGGACTGTTCGGCGGGCGTGGTGGAGGGATGGGCGGCGGCGGCCAGGGCCGGGGCCGCGCAGCCCCCAAGGGCGCCAATGTCCAATACCGGCTGGCGGTCACCTTGCCCGATGCCGCAACCCGGGCGACGCAGCGGATCACGCTGGCCGATGGCAAGACGATCGACCTCAAACTGCCCGCCGGGACCGAGGATGGCACCCAGATGCGGCTTGGCGGGAAGGGTGAGCTCGGGGCGGGCGGCGCCGGCGATGCGATCGTCACTATCCAGGTACAGCCGCACAGCTATTTCCGCCGCGATGGCGACAATATCCGGCTCGACCTGCCGATCGCACTGAACGAGGCGGTGAACGGGGCCAAGATCAAGGTGCCGACCGTCGAGGGCGCGGTCATGCTGACCGTCGCGCCAGGCAGCAGCTCGGGCAAGACACTGCGTCTGAAAGACAAGGGATTTACCCGTAAGGACGGAACCCGCGGCGACCAGCTGGTCACGCTGGAAATTCAGCTTCCGGACGGCGAGGTCGGGGCCGATCTTGCGGCGCGGCTTGAAGGCTGGGCCGATCCGCGCTCGCTGCGCAGCCGGTTTGGCGTCTGAGCACCGTGCGCGTGATGGAAGAACGGCCCCTCAGCAAGACCGACTTGCCATCACTCACCGTTCCGGATCTTTCCCCCGAAGCCCGCCGCAAGCAGGCGCTTCGCTGGCGTGCCGGCCTGCAGGAGCAGGTGGAAGAATACGTCGGCCCCAACGGCACATTCTGGGCGACCCGGCTTTACCGCATCGTCACCCGGATCTGGACCGGCGCCTATAACGACGGCTTCATCCACGCCGGTAATTTGGCCTATATGTCGATCCTGGCGCTGTTTCCCTTCTTCATAACCGTTGGGGCAATCTTTTCGCTGCTTGGCGAGACGGAACAGCGCGAGGCATCGATCCGCGCCTTCCTGCAGGCCGTTCCCCCAGTTGTGGCCACCGCGATCGAGCCAGTGGCGCGCGACGTGATTTCGGCCCGCAGCGGCTGGTTGCTGTGGGTCGGCGGACTGGTCGGGCTGTGGACGGTGAGCAGCCTGATCGAGACCATTCGCGATATCCTGCGCCGCGCCTATGGCACGCGCTCTGCTGCAGCCTTCTGGCGTTATCGGCTGATGTCCAGCGGGGCGATCGTGGCGTCGGTGGTGGCGTTACTGTTTTCACTGTTTGCACAGGTCGCAATCGGCGCTGCTGAAGAGGTTATCGCTGCCTGGTTTCCGCGTTTCGCAGACTGGGCCGACACGCTGACGGCGACCCGGCTGGTTCCCGCCGGCATCCTCTATCTCTCGCTCTACCTGTTGTTTTACACGTTGACACCCACCGCCTATCGGCCCCGGCGCTATCCCAAGTGGCCCGGCGCCTTGCTGGTGACGGGCTGGTGGGTTGCCGTCATGGTCATGCTGCCCGGCGTGCTAGCGCGCTTTTTCACCTATGATTTGACCTATGGCAGTCTGGCGGGCGTGATGATCGCGCTTTTCTTTTTCTGGCTGGTCGGCCTAGGAATGGTTGTGGGGGCCGAATTGAACGCCGCGCTGGCGGTCACTCCAGAAGAAAGCGATATGACCGAGCATCAACACGATCATACTAGCGGGCACCATAAAACGAGTGGGAATGAACCGAAATGACCGGATTGATGCAAGGAAAGCGCGGCCTGATCATGGGGCTTGCCAATGACAAGTCGCTGGCCTGGGGGATCGCCCAGAAGCTGGCCGAACATGGCGCGGAACTGGCGTTCTCGTATCAGGGCGAAGCGCTGGAAAGGCGGGTCCGTCCGCTCGCGGCCAGCCTGGGCAGCGATTTCCTGATCGATTGCGATGTGTCGGAAATGAGCGCGCTCGACGCGGCTTTTGCCACGCTGGCCGCGCGCTGGCCGGTGATCGACTTCGTGGTCCACGCGATCGGCTTTTCGGACAAGGCCGAGTTGCGCGGCAAATATGTAGATACCAGCCTCGAAAACTTCCTGATGACCATGAACATCTCGGCCTACAGCCTGGTCGCGGTGACCCAGCGGGCCGCCGCGATGATGCCCGAATCCGGCGGTTCGATCGTGACGCTAAGCTATTACGGAGCGGAAAAGGTCATCCCGCATTACAATGTGATGGGGGTCGCCAAGGCGGCGCTGGAAACCAGCGTTAGATATCTCGCCAATGATCTGGGGCCAGCCAATATCCGGGTCAATGCGATCTCCGCCGGACCGATCAAGACGCTGGCCGCCAGCGGCATCGGCGATTTCCGCTACATCCTGAAGTGGAACGAACTCAACGCGCCGATGCGCCGCAATGTCACTATCGAAGACGTAGGCGGCAGCGCGCTTTACCTGCTGTCCGACCTCGCCTCGGGGGTCACCGGCGAGGTTCATCATGTCGATGCGGGCTATAATGTTATCGGCATGAAGCAGGAAGACGCGCCCGATATTGCGTTGAGTTAGTCGCTGGCCAACCCTGGCACTAGGGCTTTGGCTGCGGCAGGGGTTCGTCTTCCGCAGCGGGTGCCGCCTGAGCAGCCTTCTGGCGCGCTTCATATTCCTTTTCGGCCGCCTCGACCCGGGCCTGGGTTTCCGCCGCCTCGGCGTCGATCGTGATCATCCGCTTGGCGCGTTCGGCCGCGATCATCTCGCTGAATTTCAGATTTGGATCGGTGGCCTTTTCGGCATAGGCGGCATCGATCAGCTTGCCGGCACAACCGGTCCAGCCGCCCTGGCCGACTGGCGAGCAGCTCATCGTCCCGAACTTGCCCACGGTTTCATAAGCCAGCACCTTGTTGCTCCAGGCCTCGTTCTGGGGCGAGGCGGTGCCGCGCAGGATTTCAGGGATACGGAACCGTTCGGCTTCGGGCTTTCGGGCGCAAATCGTGATCTCGTTTTCGGCTGCCGGTGTGCACAGGTCATCGCCATAGACGATCAGCTGGTTGACCTTGTCACCCGCGGCATCCTGCGCAGCCGCAGGCGAGCCAAACATCATTCCGGCACCAAGTGCAGCGGCGAGGGCGAAAAGCGGGCGCATCGGAGGCTCCTTGGTTATCATCAAGTCGATATAAGCATGTAGCGCACTGAATAACAGATTAAGCTAGATCCGTTCGGACAATCGAATTGCCATCCGGCAGCCCAGCCGGATCGCGCCCGACAGCAGCGGATAGCCCGGCGCCTGCTCGGCCCCGGCGGCAAATGCGGTTTCGCGGTGGGCCCGCTCATCGTCGCGGAAATCGCGGATCATATCGCCAAGTTCCGGATCATTGTCGCCCAGCTCTTCCAGCTGCGCAGTGTAATGCAGGTCTATCTCGGTTTCGATCGCAGCCGTGCAGGCCATCGCCGCCTTGGGGCCCAGCAGCGCGGTTGCGGCGCCCAGCGCAAAGCCCGCGACCGACCACACCGGCTGTAGCGCGGTAGGCCGCACGCCCCGTGCCGCAATCAGGGCATCGAACTTCTGGCGATGCACCGCCTCTTGCTCGGCCATATGGGCAATCGCACCCGATAGCGGAGCGCGATCGCCCATAACCGCCAGCTGGCCTGCGTAAATCCGGGTTGCCCCGTATTCGCCCGCCTGATCGACGCGAAGCATTCTTGCCAATTGCGACTTGTTCATGCTGCCCCCTTTTGGCTGCGGCCGAGCAGCACGAAGATCACCGTTGCCGCCGCTGTAGATATGAGGAAGTTGAATCCGGCGAGCGAAACGCCGCCCAACTCCCATGGCGCAACATCGCAGCGGATCAGCGGTGCAGCCAGAATTGCCGCCAGCGGATCGGCGGCATTGGCATCGGCAGTGCTGGAACAGGCGGTCAGCCCTTCCCACCAATGATATTCAACCCCTGCGTGATAAGCCCCGATCAGTCCTGAGGTGAGGATCGCAAGTCCTCCCAGCACCACCAGCGCACGCGAGCCAGGCCGCAGCAGCGCGAGCAGCCCCAAGCCAAGCGCGGCGAAATGCGGATAGCGCTGCCACCAGCACATTTCGCACGGATACAGCCCATAGCCATATTGTGCGATGTAAGCCCCGCCCAGCAGCGCCAGCGGCATCAGCAGCGCCAGCAGCCGCGCCTTGGCAAAGGCATTTTCACCGGTGAGCGCCATTACTTACTGCGGCCCTTCATTTACCACGACTGGCCAGCATTGCACCGCCGGTGCGCTTCAGCGTTTCGATCGCGTAATGCAGCTGGAAATCGGTGATCCCCTTGGCCTTTAGCTGATCGGCGGTCATCTTGAAACGCGGATCTTCCTGCTTGTCGGCCTCCAGTTTCTTGTCGTCGAGGCTGACCTCATTGACCAGGTGGCGGCGCAGATCGGATTCGCGCAAGGCCAGCTCCGAGCGGCGCCGGGCATCGGGATCGGACAGCTGCGGCACCTTGATGTCCGGCTCGATCCCGCCTTCCTGGACCGATTTGCCCGAAGGAGTGAAATAGCGCGCCGTGGTCAGTTTGACCGCGTGGGTCTTGTCGATGTTGTAGAGTGACTGAACACTGCCCTTGCCAAAACTGCGCTCGCCCATGATCAGCGCGCGGTTCTGGTCCTGCAAAGCCCCGGCAACAATTTCCGAGGCCGAGGCGGAGCCCGCATCGATCAGCACGATCATCGCCAGGCCCTTGGCAACATCGCCCTTCACGGCGATTTCAGCGCGATAATATTCGTTTTCAGACGCAACCCGGCCGCGCTGCGAGACGATATCGCCCTTGGTCAGGAACAGATCGGAGAGGATCACCGCCTCATCAAGCGAACCGCCCGGATTGGAGCGCAGATCGAGCACCACTCCGGCCAGCTTTCCTGCGGCCTGGCGCTTCATGTCCTGGATCGCCGCATTGACATCATTGCCGACATCGCGGGAAAACTCGTTGACGCTGATCACCGCCACGCCCTGTTCCAGCTTGGACGTGACCGGCTCAAGCTCGATGACGCCGCGCGTGACGGTCACGTCGAACGGCGCATCGCGCCCAGCGCGGAAGATGGTCAGGCGAATGCTGGTCCCCGCTTGGCCGCGCATCTTGGCGACGGCATCGTCCAGTTCGCCGCCGTAGATCAGCTTGCCGTCGAGATGAGTGATAAAATCGCCGGCCTTGACCCCGGATTTCTCGGCCGGGCTGCCGCGCATTGGCGAGACCACCTTAACCGCGCCATCGTCCATCACCACGCTGAGGCCGAGGCCGGAATAATTTCCGTCGATCATCGCGTTGAGCCGTTGGAGCGAGGCGCCTTCAAGATAGGAGCTATGCGGATCGAGGCTCGCAAGCATGCCGTTGATCGCGCCGCCCACCAGCTTCTCGTCGTCGATCGGCTCGACATACTGGGCCTTGATCAACTGGTAGACGGTGAACAGCCGCCCGAACTGCGGACCAGCCCGGCCATCGACGGCAGCCAGCCCCGCAGTTGTGGCGGGAATCAGGGCAACGGCACTGACCAGCAGGCCGGCACGGATAAGCGAAGCGAATTTCATCGGCGGTTACTGCCTCTCGCGGATTAGGAACGCTCTTTATCGCGCACTACAGGTTAACGCCAGATGGCGATTCAGGTCGCGCGGATCAAGTCCAGCGGATCGACCGGTTCGCCATTGCGGCGCAGCTCGAGGCCGACCACCGGCTTTCCCGGCCCTGCAACCCCGAGCGGTGAGCCTGCGACGAGGCGCTGGCCGATCCGCGCATCAAGCTGGCCAAGGCCCGTAACCAGCGTAGTCCAGCCGCCCGGATGTTCGATAATCACAATGTTTCCATACCCCCGATACGGTCCCGCGAATGCAACCCGGCCAGCTGCGGGGGCGACTGCCTGCGCCCCGGCGCGAGCGGCTATGCTGATCCCGCGCGAGCGGGGCAGGCCGGGCTGGAGATCGCCGAAGCCCGCCACCAGCCGCCCCGCCAGCGGCAACTGATAGCGGCCGAGGCCACTAGCCGGCTCGGGCTGGGCGGTCACTGCTGTAACTTGCGAATCCTCGGGCCGGGCCGGGCGGGCAAGTGGGCCGGGCAATCGAGCCAGCGAATCGCGGACCAGTCCAGCTGCATCGAGCTGGCGAACCAGCCCGCCCAGATCACGGGCCTGTTCGGCCAGCGCCAGCGCCCGTTCCGCCTCGCGGTCGGCGACACCATTGGCTTCGCGTGAGGCGAGCCGCTGGCGGGTTTCCAGCGCGGCCAGCGCCTGGCGCCGCATTCCCAGTTCCTGTTCGCTGGCGCGCAGCGCTGCCGCCGCACGGCGTGCCTGTTGCTGGAGCGAGCGACCCCGCGCAATTTCAGCCCGCAAAGCGGCAGTGCGCCGCTCGACATCGGGCAGCATGGTCTCCAGCAGTGCTCGCATATACATGGTGTCACGGACCGATCCAGGGCGGAGCAACGAAAGCACCGCCGGACGGCGAGACAGCCGCTGGAGCGCGGCGGTCAGCTGCATGACCGGACGTTGCCGCTGCGCCAGACGCGCCCGCAAATTGGCGCGCTGGCGATCAATCAGGCGGATCCGCGCTTCATTGGCCGCGCGACCGGCCTCGGCCTGCTGAATCCGCGCGGCGACTGCGGCGGCCTCCTGCGCGGTCCGGGTGACCGCTTCGGTGGCGCGGGCAGCGCCAGCTTCAAGCACTTCGGCGCGGGACCGGGCAGCAGCACCTTCGGCCTGCGCTTCGGCCATAGCGCGGCGGGTTTCATCGGCATCATCATACCCGGATCCGGCTTGATCATACCCGGGCCCGGCTTGGGCAATCGCTGGCCCCACGCCGCCCAGCGCGAGCAGGGGAAGCAGAAAGCGCAAAGAGACAAAGCGGCGCGAAATCATAGCGCCGCTTTATCCCGAACGATGATAGGGATGGCCAGCCAGAATGCTGGTGGCACGCCACAATTGTTCGGCCAGCATCGCCCGGGCCAGCATATGCGGCCAGGTCATCGCGCCCAACCCCAGCAGCAGATCGGCATCGGCCCGCGCCTTGTCGCCGTGTCCATCGGCGGCGCCGATCCATAAGCGCACTTCGCGCACCCCATCATCGCGCCAACGCCCAAGCAGCGCCGCGAAGTCCTCCGAGGACTGCTGAGCGCCTCGCTCATCGAGCAGGACTTCGCGCGCCGGGCTAAGCGGTGCGGGGATCGTTCCGCCCGTTTCGGGCAGTTCGGTGATCTTGGTCGGCCAGCTGATCCGCCTCAGATAGCGTTCGACCAATTCGCCCTCAGACGAGCGGCCGATCTTGCCGCGCGCGATAATGTGGAGCCGCACTGGCGAGGATCACGCCGCGCCGGCATCCCCGAAAGCCCACATCCGCTCAAGATTGTAGAAGCTGCGCACTTCGGGGCGGAACAGGTGGATAACGATGTCCCCGGCATCGACCAGCACCCAGTCTGCCGCGGGCAGGCCTTCGATCCGGCAGTGGCCGAAACCGCCGTGCTTGATCCGCTCAGCCAGCTTCTGCGCCATCGCCGCAACCTGACGGGTCGAGCGGCCCGAAGCGATCACCATGTGATCGGCAATCGAGCTTTTCCCCTCGAGCGGGATCGAGATAATGTCCTGCGCCTGATCATCATCAAGCGACTGCAGCACCAAGGCGTGGAGCGAGCCAGGTTCCGAAGCAGGAAGAGGGGCAGGGCTGGCGGCAGAAGCCGCGGCGGTAACCGGCTCAGCCGGAGAATGTGGGGCAGCGTTCATGTAAGTGGGTTAGGCTCCTGGTGGCAGATCCGGTCGCAGCAAAGGCGCTGCGCGAAGAATACCATGTGGGGGGAAATCAATTGAGAATGGATCATGCGGAATCTGGCCGGATCGGGCGATGCGTCAGTCCATCCCGCGGGGCCGGTCCGGCAAAGCGGAGGGCCCAGTCAGGATCTGCGCGGCGAAGCTGGGTCGCCGAACGCGGATCTGGATCGAAACGCAACTTTATCAGCGCGGGTGCGCTCCATTCTGCCCGGTTGGAACCTGTTTTCCGAGTAATCAGGCTGGCGGCCGATCGCCGGTAGCGAGAGAGCCAGGCCATCGCGGGGCTCGCGACAGCGGCGCTACCATAGCCCGGACGGGCAATAACCGCAATCGGCATGGCACGGGCGATATTTCGCCACTCTTTCCAGCGGTGAAACTGGGCCAGATTGTCGCTTCCCATCAACCACACGAAGCGGCAATTGGGATAGCGCCGGGCCAACCCTCGGAGTGTGTCGATGGTATATTTCGTGCCCAGCTCGCGCTCGATCGCAGTGACGCGGATCGGGGCGCGGCGGGCGATTTTCCGCGCCGAAGCGAGCCGCGCTGCCAGCGGCGCCATGCCCGTTTTTGGCTTGAGCGGATTACCCGGCGAGACCAGCCACCAGACCTCGTCCAGCCCCAGCGCTTCGCGCGCAAACAGGCTGATCCGGCGATGCCCGCCATGCGCCGGGTTGAAGCTGCCCCCCAGCAGCCCGACCCGAATCATTACGCCGATCTCATTCGGGCTGGCGCCGGGGTGAGACCTGCGAATCGCGGTAGCCTTTCTGGAAATCCAGCATCCAGCCGGGATATTCAGCCGGCAGAGCGGAAAGCTGATCAAGCGTCGCCAGTTCCGAAGCGGTCAGCGCCACGTCGCATGCGGCGATATTATCGGCCAACTGGTCGGCCTGCTTGGCGCCAACGATCACAGTCGATACCGCATCCTGATACAGCAGCCAGGCGAGGGCGATCTGCGCGATGCTCGATTTGCGGCCTTCAGCGATCCCTCGCATCGCCTCGATCAGCCCGTCGGCACGCTCGAAATCGACCGGTGGGAAATCGAACGATGCGCGCCGTCCCTCACCCTCGCTCCTGCCATCGGTGTTGCGCTGGTATTTCCCCGATAGCAGGCCGCCGGCAAGCGGGCTCCAGACCATCAAGCCGACGCCCTCGCTTTTCAGCATCGGCACGATCTCCCGCTCAAGATCACGGCCCGCGACGGTGTAATACGCCTGCAGCGAGACGAATTTTTCAAGGCCCAGCCGTTCCGACAGGCCCAGAGCCTTCATGATCTGCCAGGCCGCCCAGTTCGACACGCCAATATAGCGCGCCCGGCCGGTGCGGACGATATCATCCAGTGCCCGCAGCGCCTCCTCCATCGGGGTCTGCGTGTCCCAGCCGTGGATCTGGTAGAGATCGACGTGATCGGTGCCGAGCCGGGCCAGACTGGCGTCGATCTGGTCCATCAAATGATAGCGGCTGATGCCTGCATCATTGGGGCCCTGCCCCATCGCGCCCATCGCTTTGGTGGCGATCACCACATCGGATCGTTTCACGCCTAGCGCTCTGATCGCTCCGCCGGTGAATTGCTCCGACTGGCCGTCGGTATAAACATTGGCGGTATCGATGAAGTTGATCCCGGCATCCAGCGCCTGCTTGACGAGGGCCGTGGAGGCATCCTGATCGAGCCCGGCTATCGCGCCGAACCGGCCGGGCATGGTCCCGAAGGTCATTGCCCCCAGGCAGAGCTCTGAAACGATCAATCCGGTCGAGCCGAGACGGTTATAGCGCATGGGAATCTCCTTTGCGCCGATCATGCGCGGCACAGCGATTTACCGCAAGCCTGACGCTTGAGCGGAGCAGGCCGCGTTCAGGGGCGGGTCTGGCCGGTCCCGCGCACCAGCCACTTATAGGTGGTCAG
>JBKJTN010000115.1:0-5385 GCA_046590275.1 Novosphingobium sp. | reverse complement strand
CTAGGAAATCGAGGCTAATCCACTCTTTCGCTCGACGCAAGGCAAATGGCACCGGGCTAGCGGGTTCGCTTCTGACGTAATAGGCCGAGATCGCATCGAGCGCTCGGATCACATCATTTCGAGAATTTATGCCGCCCGAAAATCCCGCGCCCCCCTGCGAGGCAGAGTCACCGCTACTGCCCCAGTCGTCACCGGACTCGCCGGCTTCGCCATCGCCAACATTACCACCGTCTGGCAAGTTTGACGCGACAGCACGCCTGATCTTGTCCAACGCTTCATATGTCGTCTGGAAATTTGTCGAAGTGTCGCCCTCGGCGTTCGCTGTCATCACTAAGTCTGCGCGCTTGATCGCCGCGCGCAAGGCATCGAGACGATCCACCAACGCTTGCAAGTCGTCAGCGCTGGTAGCCTCGATGAGCGCGCGAAACATGCCGTAATTTTCGGCCGAACTGCCATGATCGTGAAAGCGTTCGAAATCAGCGCCGGAATAACGCCCGAGCCGCTGATGCTCAAGAAGCGGTATGCGGGATAGGGGGCCTAGAAATTCACCGATCCTGGTCAGCGATTCACAGGGTGTCTTGCGTCCGGTGAAGCCATACTCTTCAAGCTGGGGATGGACATCGTCCCAGCGATCCTCAAGTAGGCGGGCAAGCAATTCCGCGCCATCAGACACCATTTCGAAATTACCGGATTGCGCCGCTGCCCGCATGAGATAGACCGGAAGCCAAAGGTCGCGGGTCCGTTCCGCCTGCGCAGTGATCAGCCTGACCGTTCCGCGCCAGTCGGTTTCGTCGTCTCCAGCACCACCATCACTGACCGATCGCTCAAAGGCGGATTCGATCTCCTGCCTTTCACTGTCGTAAGACAAATCAGGTCCCGACGGCTGTTCTTCCGTAAGTGGTGCGGTAAGCGTGTCTATATCGATGGCCAACTGCCTGCCCCCCTGCCGTCGATCAATTCAGCTTCACCACCTCCACGCGCCGGTTTGCTGAAGATCTTGCGCTCATTCCGGGCAAGGGGCGGTCGAAACCATAGCCCTTGACTTCAAACTGGCTCCGGCTCGCACCCTGCTCCACGAGAAACTCGACTAGGGCCTGCGCACGGCGCTTGGAGAGATCGAGATTGAGCACGCGCGATCCGACCGAATCCGTATGGCCGGCAATCATGAAGCGCCTGCCAGTCAACTGCGGCGCACGCAACGCCTGAGCAAAGGACTCCGCTTGCTGACGACCGCCGTCGGTCAGCGCCGAAGAACCGGTGACGAATGTGATCAAAAGATCGGCGCGACCAACATTACGCGGCGCTACTGAAAAGCGTGTCGCGCGGTTGCCACCAATGGCCTGGCGGGTCTGGACAACTCCGGGATTGCGCGCAGCTGTCGTGCGGGAAGCAGGCGCGGTGGCTGTGGTCGCCCCCCCCTGCGCCGTGGCGCGTTTCGCAATATTGAAACCGCGGCTGTCGGGTTTGTCTTCAGTGGCTTGTGCGTCGGAATTTTGCATGCAGTCGCCGGTTAGCTCGCATACGATCTGATCGCTCGACTTCTGCGCGACAGGACCGGCCTGCGCCATCGCCGGTGCGGAGACCAGCAACGCTGAAGCAGCTATAAACATTTTCTTGGTCATCAGCGCGAACTCCCGGATCGGGCCGTTTGGCCCAGACAATTTTCGCGAAACCCTTTTTTTGTTATGTTTCTTTATATGTCCTTGCTGTTCTGGTAGCAATCGATTCTTCGGGCCGACACTCTTAGTGGTAGCTCGCGGAGACTGCCGGGTTCCAAAATGGGACAGGCATATTCGCGGCACGATTGGATTAAAGGGAAGGGCAGGCTCCTTTGGCTAATGATATAAAGAGGCAGATCAAGCTCACCCTTGAGAGCGGAGAAGACCAGCTTTTGCCAGTTCGACTTGACGCCTTCGAGGCAATGAGTCTGCCATTCAAGGTTTCTTTGGACATTCTGTCGACACTCGGCGAAATCAAGCTTCTTCCCTATCTGGGCAAGTCAGTAACCGTGGAAAGCCAACTTGACGGGGTCCACCAGCGCTATTTTCACGGCATAATTTCCGATGCACATTTTCTCGACGATCTGGACGGAAAGCAGTTTCTTTATCGCTTCATGCTGAGCCCGCGCGCCCATTTTCATGAACAGGGCCGAAACTTCCGGATATTCCAAGACATGAGCGTGATCGATACGATCAAGCAGGTGTTGCAGGATTGCAAGATTGAGCATGAAGTCTCGGCCACCACGGGCCTGCGCAAGCGGACATATTGCGTGCAGTACGGAGAAAGCGATTTTGCCTTCGTCTCACGCCTGATGGAGGAAGACGGTCTATATTACTATTACAAGCACACCGCGAGCGAACATAAACTCGTCATTTGCGATGGCCCCACATGTCACACGAATCTCAAACTTGGCGTTTTGAATTTTAGTCCGACTAGTGCTGGAGCCGTAAACGCCGATTCAGCGGCACGGCATTCATCCCAAACCAAGGTCTATGTCCAATCCTGGCAGGAGCATGTCAGTTCTGGCGCTGAAACCAAAGTGACGATGCGCGACTTCGATTTCATACAACCCCAGCAACCGCGAGAAGCGAGCGTGACCGATGAGCGCGTGCACAAAAAGGAAGAACTTAAATTCAAGGATGACAAGGTAGAATACTATGACTGGCCGGGCCGATTCTATGAAGATGCCGTGGGAGGCGATCTGGCCAAATACCTACTGGAATCGCGAAGGGCACAAAGGCGCCGATTTGAGAGTATTAGCCAGTTCACGAAGATTCAGCCGGGCCATGTCTTCGATCTCAAAGGCCACCTAAATAGTTCTTACAACAAAAATTATTTGATAATTCATTGCCATACCAGCCTTGCGGACGAAACTTTACGCAGCGACATGGAAGGCGGCGAGACGTTCGTCGAATTCGGCGTAATCCCAGGCGATTTCCAGTTCCGGGCGCCCATTGTAACTCGCCGTCCGATTGTGAGCGGACCGGAAACCGCTGTCGTAACAGGGCCCTCGGAAGAGGAGATCCATGTCGACAAATATGGCCGAATCAAGGTCCATTTCCACTGGGACCGCGTCGGCAAAGACGATGACACCAGCAGCTGCTGGATCCGGGTTGCGCAAACAGGCGGCTTGGGGAACATCATAATCCCGCGGGTCGGGGACGAGGTCCTGATCAATTTTATCAACGGCGATCCGGACCGGCCGATTGTCGTCGGCCGCGTGTTCAACGAATCGCATATGCCCTACTATGGGCTACCCAAACACAAGACCCGCGCGCTGTGGCGCTCGAAGACCTACAAGCGGACATCGGGTGGTCCGTGGGGAGATGCCAAAAGTTTGCGAAGTCTGCCGCACGCCAAAAGGCCAGTGGACGACGAGCTTGATGGGACACCGATGTTCGGCAACGAAATCCGGTTCGAGGATGAGGAGCAAAAGGAACATGTTGTCGTCTACGCCGAACGGGATATGGATACGCGTATCCGTAACGATGAAACGCGCCTGGTTGGCAACGACGAATTTGTCGATATCGGACATGACGAGACCTACGATATTGGTAACGATCGCACTGTAACGATCCATGCCAACGACGTACTTGATGTGACCGATAAGATTACCGTTACTTCTGGTACAGAAATTTCGATAACCGCAAAAACAAAGATAACGCTGACCGTAGGCTCGAGTTCGATCACCATCGAACCTTCGTCGATCAAGATCTCAACTCCAACACTTGACATGAAGGGGGCCGCCAAGGCTGATTTGGCGTCGCCAATGACAACCATCAAGGGCGACGGAGTTCTTACCGCCCAGGGCGGCATAGTGAAGATCAATTGAGATGAACGCTCAAGAAAATTGGTCGCGCATAAGTTGGACCGATGCAGCTCAAATCGAGCAATTCATCGATCCAGGCAAGGTTGCGCAAGGCGCTGCAGGCCAATTACCGAAAAGCTGGTTCGGCCAGCTTCTTTCGGCCGGGCAGCTCAACGATGCGGTGAACTTCATGGCCCACGCACTTCCCCGGTATGAATGCGTGGTCTGGATGGCGCGGTCAATGATCGAGATCGGCGCGGTTGAGCGGCGCGATCCGCTGGTTGTAGCAGTGCTGCGCTGGATCGATCAGCCATCTGACGAATTGCGCAGGGAAGCAGCCGAACTCGCCGAGAAGGTTAGTGGAAACAGCGCCGCAAAACTGATGGCAGAGGCAGTGATGCTATCAGGCGGATCATTGGCGCCAGCCGGTCTCCCTCCTGTGCAGCCACCACCGGATGTCTGCGCCAAGCTTGCAGCGGGAGCGGTACTGACTGGGATATATTCGTTGCCTGAACCAGAGCCGGCATTGCGCCGAACGCTTGCGTTGGGCGAAGCAATCGCCTGCGGCCAGTGACAGCACAGATGACAAGCCGCAGGTATGCCATTAGGTTTTGTACGTGTCGCTGACTCTGGCCATCCGCAATGCTGCAAGCCTCGACAACGGATCGCCGTTGTCGCTAGTGCTGGACCGGCGCGGTGCCATCGTCGGGCGCGCGGCCACTAGTGACTGGTGCCTACCCGATCTGTCACGCCAGATCTCATCACGGCATTGCGAGATCCGCTTTGTCGATGGCCGATATGAGCTGATCGACACAAGCACCAACGGAACATTCCTGCTAGGCCAAAGCGCCCGGCTCAGCGAGCCTCGCACAATCGCCCACGGTGATGTCTTTCTGGTCGGCAATTTCGAGATTGCTGCGGCACTTGACGGGGCGTCGTTGCCGACCACCGCAGCCAAACCCGCCCCCAATTCCCCTGAATGGAGAGGCTGGAGCGGACTGGCGGGCGACAATGCGGCGCCGCCAGTCGCCAATCCATCACGCTGGGATGCCGTTCCGACTGGCTCGGCGATTTCCGGCACCGGGCCGATGTCACAGAATTGGACGCCGTCATCGGCTGGAGCTGGAATACCCGAAAGTCGGGACACGCCCGCGCCGTCGGCAGGGAGGTGGGGTGCGCCCGCCGATGCAGCGCCCTCCGCTGGGGGATGGGCTGCGCCAAGCCCGCCTCTTTCCGATTCCGCACCGGTGGATTCGGCTTGGGATGTTGCGCCGCCGCCACCCCCAGCAACGCCGGCGTCCGACTGGTCGAGCCCAACAGCGCCGCCGGCTCCGCCCAGCGGAGACGATATCTGGGGCAAGTTTGCACAGAGCAATGTCGTTGATTGGGCTCGGGGTGGCTTCGGCTCGCCTTCGCCCCCACCGCCACAGCCAACCGGCATCAGCGAACCACTCGGCCTCGGCAGACCTGCACCCCCTCCCCCGGAATTCGCAACGCCAGCGGCAGCCTCGACCGCGCCTGCGGTAGAACCAGTCATGCCGACGGTGCAGCAGGTGGTGAGGCTGCCGCCGCCGGCA
>JBKJTN010000079.1:0-9075 GCA_046590275.1 Novosphingobium sp. | reverse complement strand
GTCCCATCCTGGCGTATCCTGGTGACTTTGGTGTTCTCGAAAATTCGCGCCCCGCCGCTGCGCGCGCCCTTGGCAAGCGCCATCGTGATGTCGACCGCATTGGCATAGCCGTCGCTGGGGATATGGATGCCGCCAACCACATCGTCGACATTGACGATCGGGGCGAAGTTCTTGATTTCTTGCGGTGTCACGACATGCACCGGCAAGTCGAAAACTTTGGCCATCGAAGCGCTGCGCTTGAGTTCCTCGAAACGCTCGGCATTGGTCGCCATCGAGATCGAGCCGCACTGGCGATAACCGGTGGCCTGGCCGGTCTCTGCTTCGAGCCCGCGATATAGCTCCCCGGTATATTTGGCGAGCTTGGTCATGTTGATCGAAGGCCGCAGTTGGCCGACGAGGCCTGCCGCGTGCCAGGTTGTCCCGCTGGTCAGCTGCTTGCGTTCCAGCAAGACGACATCATCCCAGCCGATCTTGGTCAGGTGATAGGCGATCGAGCAACCGATCACCCCGCCGCCGACAATGACGACCCGGGCCTTTTTGGGAAGTTCAGCCACCGTGCTCAGGCCTTCATCTTGGCGTTGTCGGGATCGTAGGCGGGATGCTCCAGAACGGTCGCGTTGCGCAATTCACCCTGCAACTGGATCGCGAATTTCGATTTAGGCGCGGCGTGATCGAGAAGCACACAGGCGAAGAACAGGCTCTTGCCGACGCGATGGCCATAGCCGCCCGACGTCGTAAGGCCGATGCAGCGATCGCCGATCATGCAGGGTTCCGCCCCGCGCGCATCGACATTGCCAGCATCCACTTCGCCATAGACGATCCGGAACCGGTCGGGCGCATCCAGCGTCTCCTGCTTGCCGACGAAGTGATCCTTCTTGAATGCGATGAAGCGGTCCATGCCTGCCTCGATCATGGTCAGCTCGTTGGTCAGCTCGCTGCCCCAGGCCTTGTAGCCCTTTTCCATCCGCATCGTGTTCACCGCGTAGAGGCCGTAATTGGCAATGCCGAACTCCTGGCCCGCCGCCCAAACCGCGTCATACAGCGCGGCGAGGTCATCCATCGCCGGATGCAGTTCCCAGCCCAGCTCACCGACATAGGACACCCTGAGTGCGCGGACCGGCAGCCCCGCGATCGTGATGTCCTGCCCGCTCAGCCAGCGGAAGCCCTCGTTGGACAAATCCGCATCAGTGAGCTTTGCCAATACTTCGCGCGAGCGCGGCCCGCTCAGCACCAGTACGCCCCGGTCCATGGTGGTATTGGTGATGGTCACAACTTCGTGCGGCAGCTTGCTTTGCAGCAGATGATCCAGATCGCGTTGTTCGGCAGCGGCCGCGGAGAGGCAATAGAACAGCTCGTCGCCCATCCGCGTCACAGTCATTTCGCCGTAAATCCGGCCCAATCGCGAGAGCGGATGAACCAGGCCGATCCCGCCGTGTTTCTTGGGCATCCGGTTGGCGCAGATCCGGTTGAGGAACGCTTCGGCATCAGCCCCGCTGACCTCATATTTGGCAAAGCCCGACAGATCGAGCACGCCCACACGCTGCTCGACCGCCTGCACTTCGGCGGCGACCACTTCGAACACGTTGGTGCGGTGGTAACCGGCCTCTTCAGCCCGGCCATCGAGCGAGAACCACTTCGGCCGCTCCCAGCCATAGGTCTCGCCATAGACCGCGCCAGCCGCCAGCAGCCGCCCATAGAGCGGGCTAATCTTTTGCGGACGGCCATCCGGCTCCTCCTCGCCCGGGGGGCGGGTGGTGAAGGTCAGCCGGTAATCGAGGAACACCTTGGCGCGGGCATAGTCCTCATCCGCGAACGAGCCATAACGGCGCGGATCGAACTCGGCCATGTTGATGTCGGCATCGCCATAGACGATCGACTGGGCAAGGTACTTGCCCGAACCACCGCCCTGCGCGATGCCGAATGAAGTGCCGGCGCAGTGCCAGAAATTCCGCAGGCCCCCAGCAGGGCCCAACAACGGCCCGCCGTCGGGCGTGTGCGGGATCGCACCGTTGACGATCCGGCGGATGCCGACCTCGCCAAAGATCGGCATCCGCTCGATCGCGCGCTCTAGCCATTTCGAGATCCGGTCCAGATCGTCGATGAACAACTCGCTGGTCGATTCCCATTCGGGCTGGCCTTTTGGAGCCCACCCTTCAACCAGGCCGATGTTCTCGTAAATGCCGATCAGCCCGCTTTTCTGTTCCTGCCGGAAGTACCCCGAGACATGCGGGCAGCGCATCACCGGTATTTCCTCGTCGCGCTCCATGAAGGCCGGGATCGGATCGGTGACGATGTAATGGTGCTCCATATTGATCACCGGAATGTCGATTCCTGCCATCTGGGCGACCTGCCGGGCATAGCAGCCCGCCGCGTTGACGACGATTTCGGCGCGAACGGTGCCTTGCTCGGTCGCCACGTCCCACTCGCCGGTCGGCAGCTGGGTCAGCCCCGTCACCCGGTTGCGCCGGACGATGGCGGCGCCCAGGTTCTTCGCGCCGATTGCCATGGCGTTGCACAGGCCCGAGGGATCTGCATGGCCATCGCCAGTGGTATAGGCCCCGGCAATGACGCCGTCGGTCGTGACGAACGGATTGATCCGGCGAATCTCATCCGGGGTGATGATCTCCATGTCAAAGCCGATGATCTTCGAGAAACCGTGGATATATTTGAACCAGTCGAGTTCGCGCTGGTTGGTCGCAAAGCGGATCCCACCCGACTTGTGCCAGCTGACATATTGCCCGGTCAGCCCTTCGAGCCGGGGATAAAGATCGTTGCTATAGGCATGGATCTTTGCAAGGTTGAAGCTGCCAGTGATGCTGGGGCACTGGCCGGCGGCGTGCCAGGTAGAGCCCGAAGTCAGCTCGTCCTTCTCGATCAGCATGCAATCGGTCCAGCCAAGCTCTGCCAGATGGTAGAGCAGGCTTGCCCCCATGATACCGCCACCGATGATGACAACGCGTGCCTGTGTGTTCATCGAATTCTACACTCTCACCGCAAGGATATTTTGTGGGGACCTTAGGGCGTGACAGGGCACCGCGACAAATGGCTAATTCAGCTGGATTGGTTCAAAAAATTTATCCATCAGGGTCAAGGCCGACTGATAAAGGGACGTTGCAGGGAGCGAAAACATCATGAAAACCGCAGTTATCACTGGCGCAGCCCAGGGCCTGGGCCTCGTTACCGCGCGGCTGTTTGCCAATGCTGGCTATCATGTGGTGCTGACCGACATCCAGCCGCTGGACGCCGCATTGGCCGGGCTTGCCGCAGATGGCCTGAGCGCTTCGGGGCTGAGCGGCGATATCGCTTCGGACGATTTCGTCGCGGCGCTGGCCGCCAAGGTTGCGGCCGAGCATGGCGATGCGGCGGTGCTGGTCAACAACGCCGGGATCAGCCTGATCTGCCCTGCCGAAGATACCAGCCTTGATCAGTGGCAACGGGTCATGGCGATCAACCTGCAAGGGCCGTTCCTGCTGTGCCGCGCATTCGGCAAGCAGATGCTGGAGCGCGGGTCTGGCAGCATCGTCAATGTCGCCTCGATTGCAGGTCTGCGCGGGGTGATCCACCGGGCGGCCTACAACGCCTCGAAACACGGGTTGATCGGCCTGACCCGGACACTGGCCGGCGAGTGGGGCGGGCGCGGGGTGCGGGTCAATGCGGTCTGCCCCGGCTGGATCAAGACCGAGATGGATCTGGCCGATCAGGGCTCTGGCGCTTATTCCGACGATGACATCATCGACCGCGTGCCGATGGCGCGGTTCGCCCGGCCCGAGGATGTTGCTGCTGCGATCCTGTTTCTGGCCCGCGAAGACAGCTTCATCAACGGCGTGTCGCTGCCGGTCGATGGCGGCTGGACTGCCGATGCCAGCTGGGACGCGCTGCGGATCAATTCCCGGGCTGGTTAGCGCGGCGCGAACCGCCGCGTCTTGACGCAAAAAAATTCACCCCTCGGGCCAAATTTTTCATTTGTGGCAACAAGAGCACACCAGTCTAATCGGCACTGAAAACAACGACATTCGGGTGCAGGCGGCAGCTATGAAAATCGGATTTATCGGCCTCGGCAACGTCGGCGGGAAGCTGGCCGGAAGCCTGCTTCGCAATGGTCACGATGTGACGGTTCGCGATCTCGATGAAGCGCTGGTCGCCGATTATGTCGCACGCGGCGCCACGGCGGCCACATCACCCAGAGCGCTTGGCGAAGCGGTCGATCTGATTGTCACCTGCCTGCCTTCGCCATCCGCCAGTTCGGCCGTCGCTGAGGGCGAAGATGGGTTCCTGCAAATCATGCGTCCCGGCCAGGTCTGGCTGGAAATGAGCACGACCGACTATTCGGAAATTATCCGCCTTGGCGCGCTGGTTGAAGCGCGCGGTGCCATGTTCATGGAATGCCCGGTTTCAGGCGGCTGCCACCGCGCCGATACCGGCAACATCGCAATTTTCGCCGGCGGGCCGCGCGCGGGATTTGAGGCCGTGCTGCCAGTGCTGACCACTATGGGACGCCGCATCCTTCACACGGGGGCGCTGGGTACCGCCTCGCAATTGAAAGTGATGACCAACTATCTTTGCACCGTGCATCTGGTGGCACTGGCAGAAGCGCTGACTACCTGCAAGGCGATCGGGCTGGATATGAACACCACCTACGAGGCGATCCGGATCTCGTCGGGCAACAGCTTTGTCCATGAAACCGAAAGCCAGGTGATCCTCAACGGCAGCCGCGACATCAATTTCACGATGGATCTGGTCAGCAAGGACATCGGCCTGTTCGACAAGATCGCCCATGATGCAGGGGTGCCGGTGGAACTTTCACCTTTGATCGTGCGGCTGTTCAAGGAAGCCGAGGCTGCCTATGGCCCGCGCGAATTTTCGCCCAACATCATCCGCCGCTATGAAGAGCCGCTGGGCATCAAGGTTCTGGGGACCGGCTTCCCTGCGGAAATGACCGATGATGAGCCCGAAGAAAAGGGCTATGAAGTGATACCCAAACGTTAGACCACAAACGCTGACAGACGGATTTTCTGCAATGACCATGCCCATTCCGACCGACCTTGCCGGATGGAGCGCGCTGGCGCGTTCGCTGAAACTGGAAACCGGGCTGGTGATTGATGGCCAGAGCCGCAGCGCGAGCAGCGGCGAGCTGTTCACGGTGATCAACCCGGCGGACGGGACCACCGTGGCTGAAATGGAATGCGGAACCGCGGCAGACATCGAACTGGCCGTGGCTGCGGCTCGCCGCGCCTGGGACGACGGCCGTTGGCGGCGCATGGCACCGCGCGCACGGATGGATATTTTCCGCCGCTGGGCCGATCTGGTCGAGGCCCATGCAGCCGAGCTGGCGCTGCTCGAAACGTTGAGCATGGGCAAGCCGGTGAGCGACGCGCTGAGCATTGATCTGCCCGAAACAATCGTCACCATCCGCTATTTCGGCGAAGCGATCGACAAGGTGGCGGGCAGTGTCACCAACAGTCCGCATGGCGCGGTGCATATGATTGCGCGCGAGCCGCTGGGCATCGTCGGGGCGATTTCCGCCTGGAACTATCCGCTGCTGATGGCGACATGGAAAATTGCTCCGGCGCTGGCAGCAGGCAATTGCGTGATCCTCAAGCCCGCGCAACAGGCACCGCTGTCTTGCATCCGCCTGGCGCAGCTGTTCCTCGAAGCGGGCGGTCCGGCGGGGGTGTTCAACGTGGTCAACGGCCGCGGGCAGGACGCCGGACGGGCACTGGCGCTGCATCAGGACGTGGCCAAGATCAGCTTCACCGGCTCGACCGCGGTGGGCAAGCAGCTGATGATCTATGCCGGGGAATCCAACCTCAAGCGCGTCTCGCTGGAGACTGGCGGCAAAAGCCCGCAGATTTTCATGCCCGATCTCGCCGATCTTGATGTCGCCGTAGATCGCGCGATCATGGGCATTTTCGACAATGCCGGACAGGTCTGCAACGCCGGCTCACGGCTGCTGGTCCATGCGGACATCCACGACGCGTTTGTCCGCCGGTTCGTAGCGCGCGCGGGCGAGCTCTATTCCCCCGGCGATCCGCTCGACCCATCGACCAGCCTTGGCCCGATGGTCACACGGGCGCATCAAGGCGATGTGCTGCGCTGGATCGAGGCCGGCAAGGCCGAGGGCGCGGTGCTGGCGCTGGGCGGCAGCGCAGATGCATCGCGCGCCGATGGCGCCTATGTCATGCCCACCCTGTTCACCGGGCTGACCCCGGCAATGCAGATCGGCCGCGAAGAAGTGTTTGGTCCGGTTGCGGCGCTGTTCTCGTTCCGCAACGAGGCCGAGGCGATCAAGCTTGCCAACGACTCGATCTACGGCCTTGCCGCCAGCGTCTGGACCAGCGATCTCAATTGCGCGCACCGGATGGTGAGCGCGCTTGAGGCGGGCGTGGTCTGGGTCAATTGCTTCGGCGATGGCGACATGACCCAGCCGTTCGGCGGCTACAAGCAATCCGGCAATACCCGCGACAAGTCGCTCGAATGCCTGGCCGGTTACATGCAGTCGAAGTCGGCCTGGTTCAGCCTCGAATAGCGCTCAGGCCGGTACTGCGGACACTTCGGTGACGTGGTTTTCCATCCAGTCCATGAATGTGCGGATCCGCAGGTTTTCCTTCATGTCCTTGCGGCAGATCAGCCCCCAGGCGCCGGGGCAGACCTCGACATGCGGCGATGGCTTGACCAGTCGTCCCGCCGCCAGATCCTGATCGACGAATGGCCCGTTGACCAGAGCCACGCCTTCACCGTTTAGCGCCATCTCAAGCGCGACAGCCAGCGTATCGACCATCAGATAGGGCACCTTGGGCTCAAAGCTGACCCCGGCCGAAGTGAACCAGCTGTCCCAGTTCTGCACCTCGGTATAGATCGCCACCAGCGGCTGCTGCATCAGATCGGCAGTGCTGGCCTTGGGGCCGATCCGCTCCAGGAATTCGGGGCTGCAGACCGGAAACAGCGCATAATCGAACAGCGGTACCCAATGGAACTTGGCCGGATCGGGAAGTTCCTCGCAATAGACCAGTCCGACATCGGCATGGACATCGTCAAACTCCCACTCGACCGCGCAGGTGCTGAGCGTAAGCTTGATTTCGGGGTGGTGGTGCAGGAACTGCGGCACGCGCTTGGCCAGCCAGCGGATCGAAGCAGTGACATAGGTTTGCACCCTGAGCGGCTTGTCCAGCGCGTGGCGATGCACCGCCTCGACCCCTTCGAGCAGCGATTCAAACGCCGAACGGACAAACGGATAAAGCACCCGGCCCTCTTCGGTCGAAACAATATGGCGGCCTTCCTGCGCGAACAGCGTGACCCCCAGCGCCTCTTCGATCAGTTGCACCTGGTGGCTGATCGCCGGATGGGTCAGGCACAGCTCCGCCGCCGCATCGCGAATGCTCTGATGCCGGGTTGCTGCCTCAAAGCCTTTGAGCGCTTTGAGCGGGGGCAGACGCCTGAGTTCAATCTTGCTGTGCATCGTTCGGTCCCGCCAGAGTCGCTGGCCGCGATTATACCAACAACGGGCCAGACCGGTAAATTATTTTGACACGTCAGATCCGGGCATCCTCAAGGATCATCGCCGCGCCCTTTTCGGCAACCATCACGGTTGGCGCGTTGGTATTGCCCGAGGTGATGGTCGGGTAGATCGTGGCGTCGATCACCCGCAGGCCCTGCACCCCATGGACCCGCAGCCGCGCATCGACCACCGAGTTCGCCGCATCCGGCCCCATCATGCAGGTGCTGGTCGGATGATAGACGGTATCGGCGCGGTTGCGAAAATCCTCAAGCAGAGCCTCATCGCCATCGACGCCTACGCCGGGGATGATCTCCTGGGTGATGATGTCAGCCAGCGGGCGGGTCTGCGCGATCTGCCGGAGCAGACGGTTGCCGGCGATCACATCGTCGATGTCCTGCTGGGTCGAGAGATAGTTGGGCTGGATCAGCGGATATGTACCGGGATCGGCCGAGGCCAATTCCAGCTGCCCGCGGCTGGTCGGGCGGCACGGATTGTGCGATAGCAGAAAGGCGGAAAAGGGATCGGGGTTGAGCAATTTGCGCTCGGACAGCGGGGTCTGGGTATAGCTGACCGGGCTGAAATAGAGCTGCAAATTGACCTGGGGTAGCGCCGGATCGCTGCGCACGAAACCGCCGCTCTGGTTGACGCTGAGCGAGAGCGGCCCGGAGCGGTCGAACATATAGCGCAGACCCGCCAACGCCTTGCCGAGCGCGGGATACAGCACATCGTTGAGCGTCGGCACGCGGGTCTTGTAGAAGTATGAGACCGCCAGATGATCCTGCAGATTGCGGCCAACGGCCTTGGCAGGCACCAGCGGCTTGATCCCAAGGCGCTGCAATTGCTCGGGGTCGCCGATCCCCGACAGCATCAGCAGTTGCGGCGAATTGATTGCCCCACCGCTCAGGATCACCTCGCGCCGGGCGCGGACCTGCTGGGCTCTGCCATTCCGCGTATATTCGACCCCGACAGCCCGCTTTCCTTCGAACATAATCCGGGTGGCCAGCGCCTTGGTCTGCAATTTCAGCGTCTTGCGCTTCAAGGCCGGGTGCAGAAAGGCGTTGGCGGTAGAGGCCCGCCAGCCGCCACGGGTGTTGATCTGATAGAAGCCCACCCCTTCAGCATGGCTTCCGTTGAAATCGCTGGTCGGGGCAAATCCCAGAGCCTCGGCGGATTCGATGAAGCTGTGGCAGATCGGATGGACGTGCGGCGAGATGTCGGTGACATGCTGGGGCCCGCCCTTGCCGTGCCAGGCGCTGTCCCCGTCAAAATCCTCGGATTTCTTGAAGAACGGCAGCACATCGTTCCAGCCCCAGCCGGGATTGCCGAGCGCCTGCCAGCCATCGAAATCATGCGGCTGGCCGCGCACATAGACCATCGCATTGATCGAGCCTGAGCCGCCCACCACCTTGCCGCGCGGCCAATAGCTGCTTCGCCCGCCCAGCCCAGCTACTGGCAGAGTGTCATACATCCAGTTGATTCGCCGGTCGAAGAAGGTGCGGCCATAGCCGATCGGCATCTGGATCCAGATCGACATATCGCTGCCGCCCGCTTCGAGCAGCAGCACGGTCGCCTTGCCATCC
>JBKJTN010000103.1:0-3266 GCA_046590275.1 Novosphingobium sp. | reverse complement strand
CTCGCTTTGCTCATATCGAGCTGGCTGCCGTGACGGTATTTCAGTTCAGTCATGAGGCAGCCCATATCCTTTTCGCTCGAAGCCCCCAGTTCCGCTTTGATCGCCTCGATCGCGGCGCTGGTTTCAGCTTCGCTCATCTGTGCAGGCAGAAATCCTTCGATCACCGCCAGTTCGGCGCTTTCCGCATCGGCCAGTTCCTGGCGGCCACCTTGTTCATACAGCGCGATCGATTCGCGGCGCTGCTTGCCCATCTTCTGCAGCACTTCGACCACCAGCGTATCATCATCGGGCACTTGCGAGGCGGTCCGCAGTTCGATGTCGCGATCTTTTAGCTTGGCGAGGATCAGGCGGACGGCATTCAGACGCGGCTTGTCGCCAGCTTTCATCGCCGCAATTTGCGCGGACTTGATCTCATCGCGGAGCATTTCGTGTAATTCCTGTGGATTGCGGCCCGGCGGCAGCGTGAACCGTCCTTCTAGCCGTAAAATTCCGGCTTTCCTAGGTTGACCAATCGGGGGCAGGGGTCTAGCCGCCATCCCTTAGCAACATCGTCAGAATCCCAAGCTTACGGAGCGCCTCAATCATGGCCGACCCCGCCCCCTCGTTTGCGCCCAAACCCGATGGCGCGACGGGCGTTCTGGTGCTGGCCGATGGCTCGGTAGCGTGGGGCAAGGGCTTTGGCGCGATTGGCAGTGCGGTCGGCGAGGTGTGCTTCAACACCGCGATGACCGGCTATCAGGAGGTGATGACCGATCCCTCCTATGCGGCGCAGATCGTCACTTTCACTTTTCCGCACATCGGCAATGTCGGCACCAATGATGAAGACCTTGAGGCCCATGTCGATGGCGCGGTGGGCTGCGTGGTGCGCGAAGACGTCACGGCTTCGTCCAACTTCCGCGCGCAGGGCGAGTTTGGCGAGTGGCTGGCGCGCAAGGGCAAGATCGGGCTGGCGGGCATCGATACCCGCGCGCTCACTCGCCGGATTCGCCAGTCAGGCGCGCCCAATGCGGTGATCGCCCATGCAAGCGACGGCAAGTTCGATATCGCAGCGCTGGTCAAGCGCGCGTCCGATTGGCCGGGGCTGGAAGGGATGGATCTGGCCCGTGTGGTCACGCGGGCCGAGGTGGAGAACTGGGAAGGCGGCATCTGGACGCTTGGCCGGGGCTATGCCCGCTCACCCCATGACAAGAGGCCCCATGTGGTCGCAGTCGATTACGGCGCGAAGGACAATATCTTCCGCAGCCTGGTGAAAGCGGGCGCGAAAGTAACCATTGTGCCAGCGCAGACCAATCTCGATGGGGTGCTGGCGCTGGAGCCGGACGGCGTGTTCCTCTCCAACGGTCCGGGCGATCCGGCAGCGACCGGCGCCTATGCCGTGCCGATGATCCAGGGGCTGCTGGCGCGCGATATTCCGATCTTCGGGATATGCCTTGGCCACCAGATGCTCGGCATTGCCGCAGGGGCAAGCACCACCAAGATGCACCAGGGCCACCGCGGCGCGAACCACCCGGTCCAGCGCAAGGCAGACGGCGTGGTGGAGATCACCAGCATGAACCACGGCTTCGCGGTGGATAATGCGACGCTGCCCGATAGCGTGGAGGAAACCCACGTCTCGCTGTTCGATGGCTCGAACTGCGGGATCGCGGTCAAGGGCAAGCGAGCCTTCGGGGTGCAGTATCACCCGGAGGCGAGCCCTGGGCCGCAGGATAGTTTTTATCTGTTTGAGCGGTTTGTGGGGATGTTGGGGTGAGAATTTTTGAAATCATAACGCTTATTGCAATCTTAGTCGGCCCTGTCTTGGCGGTCTTGGTTCAGATTAAAGCAGAAGCCCGAAAGCAAACCCGGGATCAGCAAACGCTAACAATGCGGATGCTGGCGTCCACGAGGCACTTGCCGTCTGACCCGGCATATTCGACCGCCATCAACATGATTCCTATCGATTTTAATCGAGTGAAAAGAGTGATGGAAGCCCATCGCTCTTACGTCGAAACCGTAAATTTCACGCCTTCTGACGACAACCGTCCGAAACACAATGAGCAAATCATAACAAAACAGACCAAGCTGCTGTTCTCGATGACCCAGCATTTGGGTTACGATTTGCCAGAAACGGACATTCAAACGACAGCCTACGCATCTGGTGGCTTAATCGAGCGAGACAATTTGATGCTTGATGGCTGGCGTGCTTGGCCAAGGATTGCCGATGCACTTGAAGCGCAGAATCGCGCGTACATTTCTTCGGCTCCATCCGATCCAGCTAGCGAAGTCAACTAATGCCCAAACGCACTGACATCTCCTCGATCCTCGTCATTGGCGCTGGGCCGATCATAATCGGCCAGGCTTGTGAGTTTGACTATTCGGGTACGCAGGCGATCAAGGCGTTGAAGGAGGAGGGCTACCGGGTCGTGCTGGTCAACTCCAACCCCGCCACGATCATGACCGATCCCGAGTTTGCCGACGCCACCTATATCGAACCGATCACGCCCGAAGTGGTCGCCAAGATCATCGAAAAGGAACGCCCTGACGCGGTGTTGCCGACGATGGGTGGCCAAACTGCTCTGAATACAGCGCTGGCGCTGTTCAATGATGGCACGCTGGAGAAATACGGCTGCATTATGATCGGTGCCGATGCCGAGGCGATCGACAAGGCCGAGGACCGGATAAAATTCCGCGACGCGATGGACAAGATCGGGCTCGAATCCGCGCGCTCCGGCATCGCCCATAATGTTGACGAGGCGTTCGCGGTGCTGGAGCGCACCGGGCTGCCCTCAATCATTCGCCCCAGCTTCACGCTGGGCGGCACCGGCGGCGGGGTCGCCTATAACAAGGCCGAGTTCGAGGCGATTGTCCGCGGCGGCATCGATGCCAGCCCCACCAATGAAGTGCTGATCGAGGAATCACTGCTCGGCTGGAAAGAATATGAGATGGAAGTCGTGCGCGACCGCGCCGACAACTGCATCATCATCTGCGCGATCGAAAACGTCGATCCGATGGGGGTCCATACCGGCGATTCGATCACTGTCGCCCCGGCGCTGACGCTGACCGACAAGGAATACCAGATCATGCGCAATGCATCGATCGCGGTGTTGCGGGAAATCGGTGTCGAAACAGGTGGTTCGAACGTACAGTTCGCAGTAAATCCCAGCGACGGCCGGCTGATCGTGATCGAGATGAACCCGCGCGTTTCGCGGTCGTCCGCACTCGCCTCCAAGGCCACCGGCTTCCCGATTGCCCGTGTCGCTGCGAAGCTGGCGATCGGCTACACGCTC
>JBKJTN010000102.1:0-6067 GCA_046590275.1 Novosphingobium sp. | reverse complement strand
CAGACCGACAAGGTCGCCGAGGTGATGATGACGGGCCCGGACGCGGAAGACGACATCTGATCTTCAGGGGAGGGCGCTTCCCCCAACCCCCCGGCGCCCTCTACCAAAACAGGACCGACGCGGTGCTCCTACGGGACCCGTGCCGGTCTTTTTTGTGTCCGGGTGTTTCATGACCGATTGCTTGGGTCTGCTTGGTGCCCCGCGCTATGTAACCGCCATCACATGCGCTTTCACCACCTCATCAGCCTGCTTTCCGCTCAGCTCAGCCAGATGATCAAAGCTTGCAGCGTAAGTCGCCAGTCCCTGGCTGAGCGAGCGCAGCTCTGCATCGAGCCCATGCAGGCCTGCCTCGGGTAGTAGCGCTTCAACTCTCTCCCACCGTGCCCAGTCAGGATGTGGTGAGAGCCCCAGGATCTGCCCGCGCCGGCTCGACAGCACTGATCCCGCCTTCGACCCGGTTCCCGGCGGGGTAGCGATGCTCACCCGGCAAATCGGTTCCAGCAGATAGGGCGCGGCTGCTTGCAGTGCATTGTCCATCGCGATCCGGCCGGCGATCCGGAACGCCAGTTCCGAGCTGTCGACCGAATGATACGAGCCATCGGTCAGTGTCACGGCAACATCGACCACCGGGAAACCCAAAGGCCCTTTGGCCATGGCATCGCGAACACCGGCTTCGACCGCCGGGATCCATTGCTTGGGCACCACGCCGCCCGTGATCCGGTCCTCGAACACAAAGCCTGCGCCGCGTTCGAGTGGACGGATTTCAATGATCACGTCGCCGTACTGGCCGTGTCCGCCTGATTGCTTCTTGTGCCGCCCGCGCTGGCTTGCGCCCTTGCGGATGGTTTCGCGGTAGGCGATCGTGGGCGGGCGGGTGTTGACCGCAACCCCATAGCGCCGTTGCAACCGGCCTAGAACCACCGCCAGATGATCGTCATTTATCCCGTGCAGCACCGTTTGATGGGTCGCTTCATCCTGGGTCCAGAGCAGCGCCGGATCTTCTTCGCACAAGCGGTGCAGCGCGGTGGAGAGCTTCACATCATCCTTGCGATCCCTGGTCGTGATCGCCAGTGCCGCATTGCGGGCAGGATATTCGATGGCTGTGGCCGGACCCGGCTCCGCCCGGCTTTGTCCGATGACCATTCCGCTCCGCGCCCCATCGACCTTGGCCACGGCCACCACGTCGCCCGCGGCAGCCCCGTTCTGTTTGGCCGTCTTTTCACCCTGGAGGAAAAAGATCGAGCCGGTTCGTGCGGTGTCGTTGCCGACCACTAGTTCATCACCCTCTTTGAGGCCGCCGCCCAGCACCCGGCCCAGCGCAAGCCGTCCCATGGCACCGCCATTGGCGATCTTGAACACATGGAAAGCTGTGCCACCGTTCACACCAAGCCGGTCGGCTGCTGCATTGGGCCGGGGTGCCTCGTGCCGCAGCAACTTTAGCAACCGCCGAATCCCGCCGCCACTCTGCGCCGAGCCAAGGATCACCGGGACCAGCTTGTTTTCCGCAGTGTCGGCGGCAAGATCGGCCATGACTGTTTCCGCATCCGGAGCCTCATCCATCAGTAATGTTTCAAGCAGCGCATCGTCGAAATCGGCCAGCGTTTCGAGGAGCTTCGCCCGGTCCTCCTGTTCGCGCGCTGCTACCGTTTCAGGAATATCGATCGCCTGCGATGCAGCACCGGGGCGATAACGATAGGCCCGCTCAAGGGCCAGATCGACATATCCGGTCACCGCTTCGCCGTCACGCAGCGGGATCTGGCGCAGCGCGAGCGGCTCGCGGCTCATCGGCTGCAGCTGCGCCAGCAATTCGCGCACCGCGCCGGCCCGGGCATTTTCGATCTTGTTGATGAAAATTGCGTGCGGCACACCCAGTTCATCCAGTTGGCGCAACATCGGTTCGGCCAGCACCGCGCGTTCCGGTGCGGGGTCGATCACCACCAGAGCCATGTCCGCCGATTGCAGCGCGACCAGTCCATCGGCCGCAAAGCCGACGCCACCGGGAACGTCGATCAGCCCAAAGCGATCGCCGAGGAAGTCGAAGTGCAGCAAATTGATTTCGGTCGAACCGCGGCGCGCGCGCGCCTCGGGGCTGGCATCGCCCAATGTCGTACCCGCCTCGACGCTGCCCTGGCGGGTGATTGTGCCGCTGGCAAACAACAATGCCTCTGCCAGACTGGTCTTGCCCGTGCCGGCCGGTCCCACCAGCGCGATCGCGCGGGAGAGCGGGGCACGGGATGGTCTACTGCCGCCAGTGTTACCTTTGGGAGTGGTGCTGCCCATCGTCGCCTCCTCATCCGTGAAGGCGCGTCGGCGCAATGTCCTCGGCCAGACGCGCAAAGACTCGGCGGATGTTCTGCCTGTCGGCGGTGAGTCGCAAGGGAAATCTTGCTTGTGCGCGTGTCGGTCTGGACGTAGCGTTGCGGCCATGACGACGGGAATGGATTGGCGGGCGCAAGTCGGCACCAGCTGGGCTGAGATGTATCAGCAAACCGACCGTGCTTTTACGGGGCTTACCCAGCGCCTGCTTGAGCGGGTTTTCGCGCGGGCCGGGGGTGCGGTGCTCGATATTGGTTGCGGTGCAGGGGAGCTTTCGCTGGCGATTGCGCGGTCCCGGCCGCGCGCGCAGGTGATCGGACTGGATGTCTCCCCACATCTCATTGCAGTGGCGCAGGAGCGTGCCATCAACCACACCAACGCCGGATTCGTATTGGGCGATGCTGCGGCGTGGCAGCGCGAGGGTTTTGCACCCGATCTGCTTGTTTCGCGCCACGGGGTGATGTTTTTCGAGGACCCTCTCAGCGCCTTCACCCATCTGCGCGGCATTTCGGCATCAGGGGCGAACCTCGTTTTCTCATGCTTTCGCACTCCGCGGGAGAATCGCTGGGCGTCGGATATTGCCGAATTGCTTGGTCTTGCGCCGCCTGTTGATCCGCATGCGCCGGGGCCGTTTGCTTTTGCCGATCCGCAATATGTCGAACCGGTTCTGGCCGGGGCTGGCTGGCTGGAGATTGATTTCGAACCGGTCGATTTTGCCTATATCGCCGGGAAGGGCAGCGATCCGGTGAGCGAGGCTGCGGCCTTTTTCTCTCGCATCGGCCCGGCCGCCGCTGCCTTGCGGGAATTGCAAGGTGATGCCCGGACCGATGCTGAGGCCCGGATCACCGAATGGCTCGAAAACCATCGGAGCGGCGATCTGGTCGCTTTGGGGGCCGCAGCGTGGATTGTAACTGCCCGGGCGAGTTGAATCGGACGGCGTGTTGATCTGGGCTCCGAGGGGTTAATCGCGCCTTCAGTCTTGTCGGAATTCCGCGCCTGCCCTATCGGCGGAACGCTATGACATCGACCAACGAAATCCGCCGCTCATTCCTCGATTACTTTGTGGCGGGTGGTCACGAAGCGGTCCCCTCTGCGCCGCTGGTGCCGTATAATGATCCGACGCTGATGTTCACCAATGCGGGCATGGTCCCGTTCAAGAACGTCTTCACGGGGCTGGAAAGCCGGGCGATCCCGCGCGCCGTCTCTTCGCAGAAATGCGTCCGTGCTGGCGGCAAGCACAATGATCTGGATAATGTCGGCTACACTGCGCGCCACCATACGTTCTTTGAGATGCTCGGGAACTTCTCGTTCGGTGACTATTTCAAGGAACAGGCGATCATCCATGCCTGGACGCTGCTGACCAAGGAATGGAGCCTCCCGGCGGAAAAGCTCACCGTCACTGTCTATCACACCGACGACGAGGCGTTCGATCTGTGGCGCAAGATCGCCGGCCTGCCTGAAAACCGCATCATCCGCATACCGACATCGGACAATTTCTGGTCGATGGGCGATACCGGTCCTTGCGGTCCCTGCTCGGAAATCTTCTACGATCACGGGGAACACATCTGGGGCGGACCTCCGGGCTCACCCGACGAGAACGGTGACCGGTTCATCGAGATATGGAATTTGGTGTTCATGCAGTTCGAACAGGCTGCGGATGGCAGCCGGACGAGCTTGCCCAAGCCCTCGATCGATACCGGGATGGGTCTGGAACGGCTCGCCGCGGTGATGCAGGGGCAGCATGACAATTACGAAACCGATACATTCCGCGCGCTGATCGGTGCTTCCGAAGGTCTGACCGGGGTTGCCGCCGAGGGTGACAATCGCGCCAGCCACCGGGTGATCGCCGATCATCTCCGCTCGGTCAGCTTCCTGCTGGCGGATGGCGTGCTGCCGTCCAATGAGGGCCGCGGATATGTGCTGCGGCGGATCATGCGCCGCGCCATGCGCCATGCGCATCTACTGGGCGCCAAGGATCCCCTGATGCACCGGCTGGTGCCGGCGCTGGTGACCGAAATGGGCGCCGCCTATCCTGAACTTGGCCGCGCCCAGCCGCTGATCCAGGAAGTGCTGGAGCGCGAGGAAACGAAGTTCCGCCAGACGCTGCAAAACGGGCTGAAACTGTTGGATGAAGCGACGTCCACACTGGGCGAGGGCGATAGCCTGCCAGGTGAGACCGCCTTCAAGCTCTATGACACCTTCGGCTTCCCCTATGATCTCACCGAAGATGCCCTGCGCGCGCGCGGTATCGCCGTCGACAAGGCCGGCTTTGACGCCGCGATGGCCCAGCAGAAAGCGGCGGCACGGGCGGCGTGGAAGGGTTCGGGTCAGGCTGCGGACGGCGAAATCTGGTTCGACATTGCCGAGCGTGAAGGCAGCACCGAATTTACCGGCTATGCTGCAACCAGCGGCGAGGGCCAGGTCGTGGCGCTGGTCAAGGACGGGCAGGAAGTCCGTTCGGCCGACAAGGGCGACGAGGTAATCGTGCTGACCAACCAGACGCCGTTCTATGGGACAAGCGGCGGGCAAACCGGAGACGCCGGAACGATCACCAGCGCCGACGGCGCGGCGCTGTTCGTCTCGGACACCGCCAAGCCGCTGGGCCGTCTGCATGCGCATTGCGCAGTAATAGAGGGCGGTGAGATCCATGTCGGCGATACGGTCCATCTCCAGATCGATGTCGCGCGCCGCGATGCGATCCGGGCCAACCATTCGGCAACGCATCTGCTCCATCAGGCCTTGCGCAACCGGCTGGGGGCGCATGTGACCCAGAAGGGCTCGCTGGTGGCGGCGGACCGGTTGAGATTCGATTTCTCGCACCCGACCGCGCTGTCGCCCGAGGATATTGCGGCAGTCGAATCCGAAGTGAACGCCGAAATCCGCCGAAACGAGCCAGTCAGCACCAGACTCATGACGCCTGAAGATGCGATCGAGGCCGGGGCAATGGCGCTGTTCGGCGAAAAGTACGGCGATGAAGTTCGCGTTCTGAGCATGGGATTGTCAGACGGCTCGCCCTATTCGGTTGAGCTGTGCGGCGGCACGCATGTCCGCGCACTGGGCGATATCGGCCTGCTGCGGATCATCTCGGAAAGCGCGGTCAGTTCTGGTGTGCGCCGGATCGAGGCGCTGACGGGGGAAGGAGCGCGGGCTTGGCTGACCGGGCGTGAAGATCAGCTTAAGGGCGCGGCCAGCTTGCTGCGCACCACGCCCGATGAGGTTGAGGCGCGGGTCGCTGCGTTGCTGGATGAACGCAAGAAGCTTGAGCGCGAGCTGGCCGAGGCCAAGAAGGCGTTGGCGCTGGGCACATTGGCGAAGCCGTTAGGAATGGCGGTTGAAACCGACATCGCACTGCCACTTTCCGGTGCCCAAAAGGTGAATGGGGTTTGGTTTTCGAGCAAGTGTCTTGAAGGCTACGATCCAAAGGGGCTTAGGTCGTTAGTCGATGAAGAGTTGGCGAAGCTTGAGTCAGGTGTAGTTGCAATCGTGTCGGTAGTCGATCAGCGAGCTACCATATCCGTTGGCGTCACTGCTGACCTCACGATGCGCTTCAGCGCAGTCGATCTGGTCCGCGTCGGCGTTGAAACACTCGGCGGCAAGGGCGGTGGCGGACGGCCTGACATGGCCCAGGGCGGCGGTCCCGATGGAGCCAAGGCGGCGGATGCGATTGCGGCGGTTAAGGCAGCGCTGGCGGGGTAAGTTCCTCCCCGAAACGGGGAGGGGGTGCGATCTAAGCCCCCCGTTCCCGCAATCC
>JBKJTN010000061.1:0-14120 GCA_046590275.1 Novosphingobium sp. | reverse complement strand
AAGCCGCTGCCTCGGCCAGTGATCCGGCTTCGGGCGGGGCGATGGAAGTTATCGGCGGCGCAAGCCGGGCGCTGAGCATCGATCTGGTAGAGCCGGTTAACCTTTATTCCAAGGTCGGACGCGCGGTGAAATACGGGTTTCTGTTCATCGGCTTCACGTTCCTCGCCTTCCTGCTGTTCGACATTGTTGGCGGCGCGCGGGTGGCGTCGGCCGAATATCTGCTGACCGGGGCGGGGCTGATCCTGTTCTTCGTGCTGCTGCTCGCCTTTGCCGAAGTGATCGGGTTTACGCCCGCCTATCTGCTGGCCAGCGCCGCGATCATCGGGCTGCTGGCGTCGTATAGTGCGGCGGTGTTGAAAAGCTGGGTGAGAGGGCGGTTCATTGGTGCGCTGCTGGTCGGGCTGTATGCGCTGCTGTTCGTGCTGCTCAACCTTGAGGCGTGGTCGTTGCTGATCGGCGCAGTGCTGCTGTTCGTAGCGCTGGCAGGCGTGATGTATGCGACGCGGAAGGTGGATTGGGGCGCGGTCGGGCGGAGAGAGGTGCTCGCCGACTAGCGCCAGCGGAGCCTGTCGCCGGTCAGCTGATCCACGCTCGTCACCCCCATCAGCTTCATCCCGCGCTCGATCTCGTCCTTGAGGATCGCGATCGCGCGTTCGACGCCGCCTTGTCCGGCGGCGGCCAGCGCATAAAGGTAGAGCCGCCCGCCCGAGGCTGCGGTGGCGCCCGCGCAGAGGCTCTTCAGCACATGGGTGCCGCGCCGCACGCCGCCGTCGCAGATGATCTCGATCTTTCCGCCCACGGCATCGACGATTTCGCGCAGCTGATCGAACGGTGCGCGGCTGCCATCCAGCTGGCGGCCGCCGTGGTTGGAAATCATGATCGCATCGGCGCCGATCTCGACCGCGCGGCGGGCATCACCGGCGCTCATGATGCCCTTGAGGCAGAAGGTGCCGCCCCAGTCATTGCGGATCTGTTCGGCCACTTTCCAGTCCATCGACTGATCAAGCATGGTGTTGAAATAGTTCGCGATAGATACAGCCTCGCCGGTTCCTTCCAGAACATGGGTGTCGAGGTTGGGCAGGGCGAACTTCTCACGCAGCAGATAATCCAGCGCCCAGCGCGGCTTGAGCGCATAGGACAGCGCGGATGAGGGCGTGAGTTTGGGCGGCGAGGTGAAGCCGCTACGGGCGCAGCGTTCGCGCTTGCCCGAAACGATCGTATCCACCGTCAGCGCGATGGCATCGAACTTCGCTGCCTGGCAGCGCTCGATCATGGAGCGGTTGAGGCCCTTGTCCTTGTGGACATACAGCTGGAACAGCTTGGGGCCGGCGGTCATCGCGCCGACTTCTTCGATGCTGACCGTGGCTAGGCTGGAAATGCCGAACCACAGCCCGAACTTCTCCGCTGCGCGGGCGACGCCGCGCTCGCCCTGCCAGTGGAACACCCGTTGCAGCGCGGTCGGCGAGAGCAGCAGCGGCAGCGCGGATTTTCGGCCCATGATCGTCACCGAAGTGTCGATTTCGGCAACGCCGGCCAGCACATTGGGAACAAGATCGGCCTGCGCAAACGAAGCGGTATTACGGGCCTTGGTCAGCTCGTCATCGGCCGCGCCATCGATATAGTCGAACACCGGCCAGGGCAGGCGCTGCTTGGCGAGACTGCGGAAGTCATCGATATTGTGGCAATCGGAAAGGCGCATCCCAAAGGCCTAGCGCATCAACGCGTCGCAGGTTTCGTCGCTGCCGCTTTCCAATCCCTTGCGCAGCCATTCCATCCGCTGGGCGCTGGTGCCATGGGTGAACGAGGCTTCGACTGGACGGCGGCCCGCGCTTTTCATCAGCGTATCATCGCCGATCGAATGCGCGGCATTAAGGCCTTCCTCCATGTCGCCCGCTTCGATCTTGTCGCGGTTCTTGGCGGCCCAGACCCCGGCATAGCAATCGGCCTGCAGCTCCATCCGCACCTGCAACTGGTTGGCGCGCTGCGGGCTTTGCGATTGGGCACTGCGGATCTGGTCGGAAATGCCGGTTAATGTCTGGATATGGTGGCCATATTCATGCGCGATCACATAGGCGCGTGCGAAATCACCGCTCGCCCCAAGGCGCTGCTCCATTTCCCGGTAGAAATCGGTGTCGATGTAGATGCCCTGATCACTCGGGCAATAAAATGGCCCCATCGCGCTTTGCGCCGCGCCGCAGCCCGAATTGCCGGCTTGCGAATAGAACACCAGCTTGGGCGGGGTGAACTGGACATTCGAGGCCGCGAATACCGGGGCCCAGGTCTTGTTGAGCGACGACAGTACGTTGCAGGTCTCGCGGCTGAGCGGATCGATCGTGCAGCTTTCGCTTGCAGTCGTCCCACCCTGGGTCTGAACCGGGCCTTGCGTCTGGGCTTGCTCCAGCCCGCCCAGCATCTGGCTGGGATCGACCCCGAACACTACCGCCGCGATCAGCGCGATCACCAGCGTGCCGCAACCGATCTTGCCGCCCGCCATGCCGATCGAGCGGCCGCTGCCGCGCTGATCCTCGACGTTGACGGCATTAGGATCGAAATCATCGAGACGCATGGGCTTTTACTCCAAGATTCTGGTCAAGGCTGCTGGACACACGCGCGTTCCGCAGCGATTGCCACAATGCATAACCATCAAGCCACTGGAGTCGAGAATGTTTCTGCAAGGCAAGCGCGCATTGATAACCGGCTCCACCTCTGGCATCGGCCTTGCCATCGCCCGGGCCATGGCCGCCGAAGGCGCCGAAGTGGTGCTGTCGGGCTTTGCCAGCGACGATGAAATCGCCGCGCTTTGCTCCGAACTGGGTGCGCGCCATGTCGCAGCCGATCTGATGACCGCAGCCGGAGTCGAGACGCTGATCGCCGGGGCAGGTCCGGTGGATATCCTCGTCAACAATGCCGGTATGCAGCATGTCGCAGCGGTGGAGGATTTCCCGGCCGACAAGTGGGACCAGATTATCGCGCTCAATCTTTCAGCGGTGTTTCATGCCTGTCGGTTGGCGATTCCGGCGATGAAGGCCAAGGGCTGGGGGCGGATCATCTCGACCGCATCGGCACATTCGCTCGTCGCCTCGCCGTTCAAGGCGCCTTATGTGGCTTCCAAGCACGCGGTGGCCGGTTTCACGAAGTCGTTGGCGCTGGAACTGGCGACCAGCGGGGTTACCGCAAATTGCATCAGTCCGGGTTATGTCTGGACCTCGCTGATCGAGAACCAGATCCCCGACACGATGGCGGCGCGCGGACTAAGCCGTGAAGCGGTGATCAATGATGTGTTGCTCGCCAAGCAGCCGACCAAGCGCTTCGTCCAGCCTGCCGAAGTTGCCGCGCTGGCGGTTTTCCTTTGCCGGGACGAGGCGGGCAACATGACCGGGGCCAATATCAGCATGGATGGCGGCTGGACGGCGGAATGACAGCACGGGTTTTTCCGGTGTAACTTTCCTGCCACCGCCGTAACTTATTGCATTGGCTCGGCGCAGAGACGCTTGTCGCAGCCAGCACTTGGTGTAGGAAAGGCGCGATGAAACGAGGCAGGTCAGCGATGAACCGATTTATGCTGCCAGTGCTGGCGGCCGGGCTCCTCGCTGCGCCCGTTTTCTGGCCCGCCTCGGCCGCGCCGCGCCGCGATCGCGCGCTCGAAGCGCAGCTCCTGGCCCATATCACCGAGCTGGCGAGCGATGCCTATCAGGGCCGCGAACCGGGCACCGATGGTGAGGCCAAGACCCTGCGCTATCTGGGCAAGCAGTGGTTCGATATCGGCCTTGTTTCAGGCACCAATGATCCGGGCCATGCCTGGTTCGCGCCGATCACGCTGGTCGCCCGCGAACCCGATGGCAGCGCGGCGCAGTTCAGCCGCAAGGGACGGCGCGTCTATCTGCCTGCAGGTTCCGTGCTGATGCTCACCTCGGGCAAGCGCAGCCTGGTGGAAAACGCGCCGGTACTGTTTGTCGGCAAGGGGCAGGCGGCGCCTGCGCGGGCGGAACTTGCCGGACGGGTGGCGCTGCTGCTCGATGCCGGCGAAGAAGATTCAGAGCGGCAGAATGCGCTGCTTAAAGCCGGGGCGTCGGCCGTGCTGACCGTACTCGACAGCGACCGCAGCCTCGAGAATGTTGCGGCCCGGCGGCAACGCTCGGGCTATGCGCTGTCAAGCGATGAGGTCGGCGGCGATCTGGAGGGGTTCATCACCACCGAGGGTCTGAACCGGGCGCTGGCCGGAACCGGGCAATCGGTCAAGAGTCTGGAAAAAGCGGCAAACGAGGCTGCATTCGTCCCGCGCGTGCTGGATCTGGTCGCGACGCTTGAGGCAACCACCCGCGAAACCCGGATCCGCACGCATAATCTGATCGGTAAGCTGCCCGGACGGCGGCCCGATGCTGGCGCGGTGCTGCTGGTGGCGCATTGGGATCATTTCGGGGTCTGCGCGTCTCCGCCCGCCGAGGATCTGGTCTGCAACGGGGCAATCGACAACGCCAGCGGGGTCGCCTCGTTGACCGAGATCGCCCGCCGGCTGGCCAAAGGCCCGGGCCTTGATCGGGACGTTTATTTTCTCGCCACCACCGGGGAAGAGCTGGGCCTGCTGGGCGCGCTGGCCTTTGCAGAAAACCCGCCGCTGCCGCTAAGCAAGATCGTCGCCGCCTTCAATATCGATAGCAACGCGCTGGCCCCGGCCGGCACGCCGCTGGGGATCGTCGGCAAGGGGATGACCAAGCTTGACGCCCAGATTGCCAAAGTGGCCAAGGCGCAGAAGCGCAAACTGGTGGAAGGCGACGCCGCCAATACCTATGTCCGCCGCCAGGACGGCTGGGCCTTGCTCCAGCATGATGTGCCCGCCGTGCTGGTCAGCAGCGCCTATGGCGATATCGCCCGGATGGAACGGTTCTTCGACGGCGACTATCACCGCCCCAGTGACGGGGTGAGGCCGACGCTGGAACTGGGCGGCGCGGCCGAGGACGTGGCCTTCCATGTGGCGCTGGCCCGCTGGTTTGGTGATCTGAAGAAGGTCCCTGTCGCGGCCAAGTAGCGACGAGAGCCTCAGATTGAATTTCGGCTCGCGACCAGGTTTTGAAGACCGTCACCTATGGTTTGGTGACCGTCACCTTGAGGAAGGTTGCCGGGATCTCGGTCCTGTCCGCACCTGCGCGATTATGTTGTTCAAATAGCTGGGCCAGCTCGGTCTCCAGCTGATCGGCCCTGTCATCCTTGGAAGCCGCCTCGAACGCATTCATTGTCGGGCCGTAAAATTGCTTGAAAGTCTGAAGCAGCTCGCGCGGCGGCGCAGGGCTGCGGAAGACATAGGTCGCGCGCTCGCAAACGATATTCTCCGCCGGTATGCCAGCTGCCGCGAAGCGCTCACGAACGTTGTCCTCAACGCCCCATGTAACCGGGCTGATGAACCCCTCAGGCGGCGGCGGAGTGTAGGCGGCGCTCGTTTTCAGAACTTGGGCAATCAGCGTCGGGTCACCCGGAATCCAGTTTCCCATCACGATACGGCCACCGCTGCGCGTTACACGGGCCATCTCTTTCGCAACATCGGACGGGCGAGGAGCGAACATTGCGCCGAAGACGCTCACCACAAGATCGAAGCTCTCGTCGGCAAGATCTCGCAGCTCTGATGCGTCACCCTCCTGAAAGCGGAGATTGTCCAGTCGCGCCGCAGCCGCACGAGCGTTGCCGGCAGCCACAAGGTTCGCAGCAATGTCCACCCCCAGAACGTTGGCCCCTCGCTCTGCTGCAGGAACAGCGGTCGTGCCATCGCCGCAACCAAGATCGAGAATGTCCAGGCCCGGCTTTACGCCAAGGCTTTCGATCAGCTCATCGCCGGACTCCCGCATCGCTGCAGCAATTCTGGTGAAGTCTCCTTTTTCCCATAGCGCCTTATTGGGGTTCATTTGCTCGCCTTCCGTGACTGCGGAGCCGACACGTATCACTTCGCGATTGAGAAGTCTTGTGGATGCTTCAACCCTGGATCGCCAAGCCTTGTTGCTATCAAACAAAGCAATTACAGCGACGCCACCCTAGTGACGGGAAGAGGCCTGGGATCGAGCTGGGTGGCGCGGCCGAGGATGTGGCGTTCCATGTTGCGCTGGTTTGGTGATCTGAAGAAAGGGCCTGTCGTGTCGAAGTAGGGGATTGCGCAGGGGTTCGAATTTCTGCTTGCGACCCGATTGCAGACATTAGCCACGTGCTCATAATGGACTTATGTACCCAACAACCTGACTCGATGCAGGTCAGTGGGCGACAACCGTTACCGACGCGTTGTCGCAGCAAAATCCTTTGGTCCGGCATGCGTATTGCATTAGACGTCATTCGAACGCTGATGAGTGGAGATTAGCCGGATGGACCACGAGATTGACAGAGATCCGTCTTCGCGACCTGGCTCACGTCAGGCTCTGCGATTACGGGTCGAGGTCATGATCGACCTCCGCAATGGGCAAAACCGCTTTACCGCCTCGGTAACAGACATATCGGTTACCGGATTGCGATTGCAGACCTTGTCACCCCTCAAGGTTGGGGGGACATTCTGGGTCAAGCTGCCCACGATTGAGGCGCGGCATGTGACAGTCGTATGGACGGACGGGTGCATCGGCGCAGGTCAATTCGACGAACCGCTCCCACAATTTGTACTTGAGCACATCTTGAAGAGCATGACGATCTCTGACCCTCCGTTCATTGACCGGCGCAGCGTGCCTCGGGACTGATGATTGGTGAGGGGCTAGGCGTCCGCTTTCCACCCAAAGGCAGAAATTTTCATGACGCCGCCTCCAAATGACCGCCGCCTTGTGCGTTGCGGCAGGTGCGGTTACATGGGCCGCCACGAATCTCACCCCAAAGCAAAAAGTGGCGCATATGGATATTCCTCTCGGCCTTACCTTCGATGACGTTCTGCTGCGTCCGGCCGAGTCCGATATCCTCCCCACCCAGGCCGATACGCGCACTTTCCTGACGCGCAGCATTGCGCTCAACATCCCGGTGATTTCCTCGGCGATGGATACGGTGACCGAGGCGGACATGGCGATTGTCATGGCGCAGATGGGCGGGATCGGCGTGCTCCACCGCAATCTCACCATCGAAGAGCAATGCGCCGCCGTCCGCACCGTCAAGCGGTTTGAAAGCGGGATGGTGGTCAATCCGATCACCATTGCGCCCGATGCGACGCTGGGCGAGGCGCAGGCGATCATGCTGGCCAACAAGATCAGCGGCATTCCTGTAGTGGAAGCCAGCGGCAAGCTGGTAGGCATCCTCACCAACCGCGATGTGCGCTTTGCCGCCAACCCGGCTCAGCCGGTGCGCGAACTGATGACGCATGAGGATCTGGCGACCGTCAAGCTGGGCTCCAGCGGTGATGAAGCGCGCCGGCTGCTTCACCAGCGCCGGATCGAGAAACTGCTGGTGGTCGATGATGCGTTTCACTGCATCGGGCTTATTACCGTCAAGGACATTGAAAAGGCCGTCAACTTTCCCAATGCCACCAAGGATGAAACCGGCCGCCTGCGGGTTGCTGCCGCGACCACGGTGGGCGACAAGGGGTTTGAGCGGACCGAGGCCTTGCTCGCCGCCGAATGCGATGTGGTGATTATCGACACCGCGCATGGCCATAACAAGGACGTTGCAAGGGCGGTGGAACGGGTCAAGAAGCTCTCCAACAATGCCCAGGTCATCGCCGGCAACGTCGCCACCTATGAGGCGACCCGGGCGCTGATCGATGCCGGGGCCGATGCGGTCAAGGTCGGGATTGGGCCGGGCTCGATCTGCACCACACGGATTGTGGCAGGCGTGGGCGTGCCGCAGCTGACTGCAATCATGGATGCCGCTCGCGCCGCTGCCGAGGCTGGCATTCCGATCATTGCCGATGGCGGCCTGCGCACTTCGGGCGACGCTGCCAAGGCGATTGCGGCGGGCGCCTCGACCATCATGATCGGATCGATGCTGGCCGGCACCGAAGAGGCGCCGGGCGAGACGTTCCTGTATCAGGGCCGCGCCTACAAGAGTTACCGGGGCATGGGCTCGGTCGGCGCGATGGCGCGCGGCAGCGCGGACCGCTATTTCCAGCAGGAAATCAAGGACAGCCTCAAGCTGGTTCCCGAGGGAATCGAGGGGCAGGTCGCCTACAAGGGTGCGGCCAAGGATGTAGTTCACCAGCTGGTCGGCGGGATCAAGGCGGCGATGGGCTATACCGGATCGGCCACCATCGAAGACCTGCGCAGTAACGCCCAATTCGTGCGGATCACCGGCGCAGGGCTGCGCGAAAGCCATGTCCACGACGTGACGATCACTCGTGAGGCACCCAACTATCCCTCGCGCTGACTTGCCATGACCCCTGCCGCCCGGGTTCAGGCCGCCATTGAGATCCTTGACCTCGTGATTGCGGCAGCGCGCGCGCAGGGCGCGCCGGCAGACCGGATCATTGCCGATTGGTTCCGGACGCGGCGGTTTGCCGGAAGCGGTGATCGCCGCGCGGTGCGCGAGCTGGTCTATGGCGCGATCAGGGCCTCAGGCGAAGTGCCCGCCAGTGGCCGCGCTGCGATGTTGCGGCTGGCGGCCGATGATCCGCAACTTGCCGCGCTGTTCGATGGCTCGGCCCACGCGCCTGCGCCGATTGCCGCCGATGAGACGCCCGCGACTGCCGGGATCGCCCCGCGCTGGCTGGAAACTGCGCTTGAGCGCTCAGGCATTGCGGGTGATGAAGCCGCAGCGCTGCTGGGCCGCGCGCCGCTCGATATCCGGGTCAACACGCTCAAAGCCGCGCGTGAGACGTTGGAGTTGCCGATTTCAGGAGAAGAAACTATTGCGCCCAATGGTTTGCGTTTCCCTTCTGGCACGCAGGTTGAGGCTTGGCCGGCCCATGCCGAGGGCCTGATCGAAGTGCAGGACAGCGGCTCGCAGCTGGCTTGCCTTGCGCTGGCGGCCACGGCTGGTGAGGCGGTGGTCGATCTGTGTGCCGGGGCCGGGGGCAAGACTCTGGCACTGGCAGCGATGATGGAAAATCGCGGCGCGCTGCTGGCCTGCGACACTGATCGCGGCCGGTTGGCGCGACTTGATCCCCGCGCGACTCGCGCCGGAGTGGCGATCATCGAGACGTTGTTGCTCGATCCCGGCCGCGAGAATGTGGCGCTCGCCCGCTGGCAGTCCGGGGCCGATGCGGTGCTGGTTGATGCACCCTGTTCGGGAACCGGCACCTGGCGGCGCAACCCCGAAAGCCGCTGGCGGCTGAATGAGAAGGAACTGGCCCGGCTGATCGCGCTGCAGGCCCGGCTGCTCGATATTGCCGCCGCGCTGGTCCGCCCGGGGGGCAGGCTGGTTTATGTGGTCTGCTCGCTGCTCGACGGCGAGGGCGCAGGCCAGATCGATGCGTTCCTGGCCCGCCATGCCGGTTGGCGCGCAGTGCCGGTGGAACTTCCGGCCGGAACGGCGCGTTGTGCAGGAATGCGCCTGACCCCGTATCGCGACGGGACGGATGGATTTTTCTTCGCGCGGCTCGAAAAGCCGTGATATCACAGCCGCGATGCCGACCCTGAAGGAGCAGATAATGCGTTATGCCCCCGCCGCCCTCGCGCTGTCATTGTTGGCGGTGGTTACGGCCAGTGTCGGCTATGGCGCGCCCGCGCCTGCCCCGCTTGATGCCCGCGCCACGGCCCTTGTGGCCCAGGGCCGCGCGGCTCTCGCTGCCGGCCAGACCGATGCAGCAATCGATGCTTTTGAGGCAGCACTGGCCGTGCAGCCCGGCCATGTCGCGATTTATCTTGATCTTGCCGAAGCAACCCGCCGTCAGGGTTTGCAGGGCAAGGCGCTGCATTATTACCGCGAAGTGCTGGAGCGGGATCCGGCCAATTCCTGGGCTATCGCCGGTGAGGGTGCAGCGCTGGTCGAAAAGGGCGCGGTCGAAAAAGCCCGCCGCAACCTTACCCGGCTGGAGCAGCTTTGTGGCGGCGATTGCGAGGCCAGCAAACAGCTCGCCGCCGCCATCGCCAAGGGCCCCGCGCCCCGGATAGTTACCGCCGAGGCTGTGCAGGCCAAGCCGGTGGTAACGCCGAATTGAGAACTCCGTCGTCCCGGACTTTATCCGGGACCGCTGGCCTCATCATTCCGAGGTCGCATCGACGAGGTCAGCGGTCCCCGGTCAAGCCGGGGACGACGAAATTCATATCAAATCCCGAAACTCATCCAGAACAGAGCGATACACTCGCTTCTTGAACGGAACTATCAAATCAGGCAGCAATGCCGGGGCGATCCATTTCCATTCGCAAAATTCCGCCGGATCGTGGGCATCAATCCGGATATGCGCATCGCTGCCGGAAAAGCGGGCGAGCAGCCAATGCTGCCGCTGGCCGCGATAGCGGCCCTTCCACAGCTTGCCGACCAGTTCCTCGGGCAGGTCATAGAACAGCTCTTCGCGGGTCTGGGCGAGCAGGGTGACGTGTTCGGCCTCGACCCCGGTTTCCTCCCACAGCTCACGCAAGGCGGCGTCGTGCAACGCTTCACCGTCGTCGATCCCGCCTTGCGGCATCTGCCAGAAATCGCCTTCCTGGTTGTCGATCCGCTTGCCGACGAATGCGTGGCCTGCCTCATTGACAAGCATCACGCCAACGCAGGGGCGGTAGGGCAGGTGGTCAAAATCCTTGGTCATGACGCCCCTTACCCGGATGCGCGTTCCAACATCAACTTCATCGCCGCAAATATCGCGTGAGTATCCACCTGCGCGCTGGGGACCGCTTTGCGAATGGTGGTAAAGCCGTGGATACTGCCCTTCATTTCCATGAACACCACATCCACCCCGGCCTGGATCAGATGCGCGCCATACAGCCGCCCGCCGTCGCGAATCGGATCGAGACTGGCGGTAACCAGCACGGTTGGCGGGGCGACGGCGTGATTGCCATGGATCGGAAAGGCGCGCGGATTGCCGGCCTCTGCGGCATAGCTGTCCATGAACCAGTCCATCGTGTCTTTGGTCAGAAGATAGCCATCGCCGAATGACAGCATCGAAACATGATCGGGCCGCTCGTCGGTTGCCGGATAGATCGGCACCTGGATCACCACCGGAACATCGGCGGGCCGATCTGCCAGCGACTGGGCGACGACGATTGCCAGATTGCCGCCTGCGCTGTCCCCCATCGGAATCAGGCCCGTGATCTTGCGCTCTAGCACAGCCGGGCTGCCCGCCACCCAGCGCGATGCTGCTTCGCTATCGTCGGGCGCGGCGGGGAAGGGGTGTTCGGGCGCGCAGCGATAATCCACCGCCACCACCGGCAAATCCATTTCTGCGGCGATCTCGGTGCAAAAATTGTGATGCGTCTCCAGATCCCCGATCACAAAACCGCCGCCGTGGAAAAACATGATCGCCGGGCCGGGTTCGCGGGCTTCGCGCGCATCATACAGCCTGAGCGGGATATCGCCGCCCGGGCCGGGGCAATTGAGATCGCGGATGACCGCAAGGTTGCGCGCTGGCGCATCGGCCAGATTGTGCAGCGCGCCATAGGCTGCCCGTGCTTCGGCCAGCGGCATGCTGCTGGAGCTTGGGCGACCAGGCGCATTAAGGAACGAGAGGAACGCGGCAACGTCGTCGCGCACGAAATGTCCGGTTTCGGAAGTGTTCATCTTCTTGGGGATATCCTCTAACTCGATAGGCAGGTGCAGAGGTTAAGTCGCCTATTGCCACTTGACTAGCCGCCTTCTCACTCCTTTGTTGTGGAGGCAATTGGCCGGGCGACAGATTTTCTTGATTGCACGGCATTAATGGAGAGGCCTAGGGCGGTCCGCATATTGGCGCGGTAACGCCCTACTGCCTGACAAGGACAATAAATGGCCACGCAACTCGCGGAACCCGAAGCAAGCAATTCCAGCCCAGAAACCGTCGTGGTCCGCTTTGCCGGGGACTCGGGTGATGGGATGCAGTTGACCGGCGGGCAGTTCACTCTGTCAGCCGCGCTTTCGGGCAATGACTTTGCTACATTCCCCGATTTTCCCGCTGAAATCCGCGCGCCGCAGGGCACGCTGTTCGGCGTATCGGCATTCCAGATCAACTTCGGCTCGACCGCGATCGATACCGCAGGCGATGCGCCTGATGTGCTGGTGGCGATGAACCCGGCGGCCCTGAAAACCAATGTCGGCGCGCTCAAGCCCGGCGGCCTGATCATCGCCGACACCGGTGAGTTCAACAAACGCAACCTCGAAAAGGCCAAATACGAGGTTAGCCCGATCGATGATGGCAGCCTGGCCAAGTGGCAGGTTCTGGCCTTCGACATCAGCGCGCTGACGCTCGAATCGGTCAAGCCGTTCGGCCTTGGCAACAAGGAAGCGCTGCGCTGCAAGAATATGTGGACGCTGGGGTTGGCGCTGTGGATGTTCGATCGCGACCGGCAGCCGTTGATCGATTGGCTGAACGGCAAATTCGCCAAGGCACCGGTATTGGCGCAGGCCAATATCGCGGCGCTCAATGCCGGCCACGCCTATGGCGAAACGGCTGAGCTGGGCGGCCATATCAAGCAGATCCATGTCAATCCGGTCGAATCGTCGCCCGGTCTTTACCGCACAGTCACCGGTGCCGAAGCCGTCAGCCTCGGGCTGGTCGCAGGCGCACAGCTGGCCGGGCTGAAGATGTTCTTCGGCGGCTATCCGATCACGCCTGCCTCGGCGATCCTGCACCATCTGGTTCGGCTCAAGGAGTTCGGCGTCACCACGTTCCAGGCCGAGGACGAGATTGCCGCAATCGCGTCAGCCATTGGTGCATCCTATGCCGGGCAGCTGGGGGTTACCTCCTCGTCAGGCCCGGGCATTGCGCTCAAGGGTGAGGCGATGGGGCTGGCGATCATCACTGAATTGCCGCTGGTGATCGTCAATTCGCAGCGTGGCGGGCCGTCGACCGGACTTCCTACCAAGACCGAGCAATCGGACCTCTATCAGGCGGTCTATGGCCGCAATGGCGATGCGCCGCTGCCGGTAATCTCGGCCAGCACCCCGGCCGATGCGTTTGAAGCAGCGATCGAGGCGTGCCGGATCGCGGTGCAATACATGACCCCGGTGATCCTGTTGACCGATGGCTATATCGCCAATGCGGCTGAGCCGTGGCTGGTGCCCGATCCGGCCAGCTTCACGCCCTTCCCGGTGACATTCCTGACCGAAAAGAACGACGGCGATAATCTGCTGCCGTTCAAGCGCGACGCCAACGGCAAGCGCCCGTGGATCAAGCCTGGCACGCCCGGATTGATGCACCGGATCGGCGGGATCGAGAAACAGGTCGATACCGGCCACATCGATTACTCGCCCGAGAATCACCAGATCCAGACCGATGCCCGCAAAGCCAAGATCGACGGGATTGCCCTGAGCATCCCGGCGCAGGAAGTGAGCCTTGGCAACACTTCGGGCAAGCTGGCGATTGTCGGCTGGGGTTCAACCTATGGCCCGATCCATCAGGCGGTCCGCCGGGCCCGGGCCAAGGGGCAGGACGTTTCGCACATCCACGTCCGTCACATCTGGCCGCTGCCCGCCAATCTGGGCGAGCTGCTGCGCGGTTTCGAAAAGATCCTCGTGCCCGAAATGAACACCGGCCAGTTCAAGACCGTGCTGCGCGATCAGTATCTGGTCGATGCCAAGCCATTGACCAAGACGAGCGGCCAGCCGTTTACAATCGCCGAGATTGAACACGCCATCGTCGATGCACTGGCCGGTCATGTCGGCGGCGAAGTGCCGGCCGATGATACCCAACTTCCCTCGATCGATGCGGTGACCCCATGAACGAGATGACCAAGATTGCCGTCCAGACCACGCTCAAGGATTGGGAAACCGATCAGGAGGTCCGCTGGTGCCCGGGTTGCGGGGATTATGCGATCCTCAAAGCGGTGCAGCGGACCATGCCGGAGATCGGCGCGGATCCGGCCAATACTGTGTTCGTTTCGGGCATCGGCTGCTCCAGCCGGTTTCCCTATTACATGGAAAGCTATGGCTTCCACACCATCCACGGCCGCGCTCCCGCGTTTGCGACCGGCATCAAGCTTGCCAATCCGGACCTCGATGTGTGGATCATCACCGGTGATGGCGATGCGCTGTCGATCGGCGGCAACCACACGATGCACTTGTTGCGCCGCAATCTCGATTGCCAGTTGTTGCTGTTCAACAATGAA
>JBKJTN010000056.1:0-7290 GCA_046590275.1 Novosphingobium sp. | reverse complement strand
CAAATAGAATAGGTAGCTTGGCGCGGGCCTGCACGCAGCACTTGCAACAGCCTCTCGTCAAGCCTATCTCAAGATCGTCTGATCGGTGCTGCCCTCATGGCGCTGGTCGGATTTGGTGCACTTTGTGCACCTCCTCCCTGAACCTTGGCCACCTCGTGCTACTTGCACGAGGTGGTTTTTTTGTGTCGATTTACTCGGCCGCTTCAGCCAGACCGCCGCCGATTCGTCCGAGATCGGCAACTTCGCCTGCCAGCTTGCGAGCCAAGCCTGCAATCAATTGGGCGACCGCAGCAAAGCCCTTGCCCGGCTCGGCCAATCTGCCATCCAGATAGCTGCTGCGATCCACTTCCAGTTGCAGCGCGTGAATTCCGCGGGCCGGAGCGGCATGACGTTCCAGCACATAGCCGCCGGCATAGGGCCGGTTATGCGCGGTGCCGCGCCGCATTTCGCTGAAATAGCTGAAAGCGCTGCCGATCAGCCCGCCATTACAGGAAGCTCCGAATCGGTCACCCAGAACAAATTCCGGCGCGGGCTGACCGCCGCGCAGCACCAGCGGCGGCATCGAATGAAGATCAATCAGCAACGCCGCGCCCCACCGCGCCCGCAACCGTTCGAGCGTGGCATCGAGGCAGACATGATAGGGTTCATGGATGTCGGCGATTCGCGCCGCCAGCTCATCTTCGTGATGACGGCGGTTCCACAATTCACCCAATCCCGGAAGTCGGCGCGGAATCAGTCCCAATCCGCTGCGCGCCCGGCGGCCGGGCGTATAGCTGCCAACGCTGTCGGGCGAACGTGTGCTGAACATGTCCCAATCGACATCGTCGGTGGCACGATTGAGATCGATCATCGCCCGCGGGGCATGCGCCACCAGCAGCGCCGCGCCGGTTGCCTGGGCAATTTTTTCAGCCAGCCGATCAACATAGCGATCTTCCAGTCGCAGTGCCGCAAACCCGGGATTGCGCATCCGCTCTAGCAAAGATCCGGGATAGGCGCGCCCGGCATGGGGAACCGCGATCAGCACCGGCACGGCGGATGGTTCGGCAAAAGTCAGCGTGAAAGCGGGCACACCATGACTGCCGGGGATCACCCCGCCGTCGAATCGGTGCGAATCACGCGCGGTCTTATTGGTCTCATCCATTGCTCGACGCTGGCCCGATTGGCGCTCCGTGTCAAAGTTGGTCAATCACCGATGCGTGCGAGATTATTAACCCACATCGGTTTATAAACCTCCTCTCGCCGGACCAGCAGCCGGCGGGTGCGCGCTGAACCAGAATAACGGAACCCAGGTTGATGATCCGCATACTTCTCGCCGAAGACGATGACTCCATGCGCACTTACCTTGCTCGGGCACTGGAAAACGCGGGCTATGAGATTGTTGCGGTCGATCGCGGCAGCGCGGCGCTGCCGCTGCTGGCAGATGGCGGCTTTGATCTGCTGTTGTCGGATATCGTTATGCCTGAAATGGACGGGATCGAACTGGCGCAGCGTTGCGCAGAGATCAGCCCCAGTACCAAGGTGATGTTCATTACCGGGTTCGCCGCCGTCATGCTCAAGGCCAACCGCGACGCGCCGCAAGCGCGGGTGCTGTCGAAACCTTTCCACCTCAAGGATCTTGTCCTCGAAGTGGAACGGATTTTCGGACAGCAATCGCAGGCCAGCAAATGAGGCTTTGTTAGCGGCTTGCATCATCGGGATGGCCTCGCTAAAGGCGCATCCCTGCCTGCAGACGGGCAGGCCGAATGGTGAGGGCGTATAGCTCAGTGGTAGAGCACTATGTTGACATCGTAGGGGTCGCAAGTTCAATCCTTGCTACGCCCACCATTCGCTAGAAAGGCCCCGGTTCAAGGGGCCTTTTTTGTGTCGATCCGGCGGATCAGCAATCCGAACAACAGCAGCAGAACAAAGACCGTGATCGGAATCGCGGTTGTGGTCGCGAGCGGACGGGCGATCGCCCCCACGACAAAGCCCGCCAATACGGTGATCCGCTCCCATGGCAGCTCGGGCCGGGTCGCCAGCAGGGCGAGCGGGAACGCAAGCAGCGTCAGATCGTAATCGAACACGAATGGCGTCGCCAGCAATGCCCCGACCAGCAGTGCAGCGGCCAGTTCCAACGTGAAGCCATGACGCCAGGCCCGGTGCGTAAGGATCCCGCCAACTGCGACCGAGACAGCTAGCTGCAGCGCATAGGCCAGCTCCGCCCCAGCACCAAGCAAGCGCGCTGCGGCCATCGGGCTTTGCATCTTGGCGAAACCGATTACCCCGCCGACCATCGCTTGCTGGGCGTTGTCCATGACCGCAAGCCACTCGCCCCAGACTTGCGGTCCAAAGGCCAGCGTGGCGATCAACGCCACTGCCAGCGCGCTGCACACCGCACCGGCAATCGCCTGCCATTGCCGCGAGGCAATCAGCACCAGTGGGAACAGCAGACCAAATTGCGGCTTAAACACTGCGAGTCCGAGCAGTACCCCGCCCAGGAAGCCGCGCTTGCCCGCGATCAGCCAGCACGCGCCGCCAAGCAACGCCGCGACGAGGAACGACGTCTGCCCGTGGGTAATCGTGTACCACACCGCCGGAAAGGCAGCGAAAGCATACCACGGCAACCGCCCCAGCCAGGCCCGCACCGCAAACCAATAGGCCGTGCCGGTGGTGACCAGCCAGACGGCCAGCGCAGGAAAATAGCCAAGGGCCGCGATTGGCCAGCAGATCAGCAGAAAGGGCGGCGGATAGAAGAAGGCGGTATAGCTGTCCGCGCTCGTATAAATTTCGCGCTGCTGGGCAATATGGGCGGCTGTATCATAGGCCGAGCCGCCACCATGGAGCAGGCTGGACGCCGCCCAGAAGCTGACGAAATCGGTGCCGAGCAAGAAGCCGTTGCGATCGATGCCGCCGGTTGAGGTTGAGATCAACCAGACAAGCGTGAGTATGTTGACCGCAGCAAAGATCAACAGATAGCCGCGCACCCGACCCGGATCGAGCCATTCCGCGGTTCTAAACCATTCGCGCCCCATGATCGGCCCCCATATGCGGCCCTATGTGAGCGAACTGGCTGGCGCTGTCCATCCGGGCAGCGCCCGCCAGAGGCTTATTTCCCCTGCCAGTTCGGCTTGCGCTTTTCGGCAAAGGCCGCGGCCCCTTCGCGCGCGTCGCTGCTGGTAAACACCGGCGCGATATAGACGGCCTGCTTGTCCCACATCTCGGCCTCGGTCCATTCGTGCGAATCGCGGACGATCGCTTTCGACGCGATCAGCGCCAGCGGGCCGTTTTCGGCAATCCGCGCGGCCAGTTCCCTGGCCCCATCGATGGCCGGTCCTTCAACGATCCGGTTGATGAAACCCAGCTCGTAGGCACGCTTGGCGTCGATGAAATCGCCAGTGAGCGCCAGTTCCATTGCGATCCGAGGCGGGATCTGGCGGGGCAGCTTGATCAGGCCGCCTGCTGCCGCTGCTAGCCCGCGTTTGGCCTCGGGAATGCCGAACTTCGAATTGACGTTGGCAACGATCAGATCGCACGACAAGGCCAGCTCCATCCCGCCGGCCAGTGCATAGCCATCGACCGCCGCGATCACCGGCTTCCTGGGGGTCCACTGCGACAGTCCGCCAAAGCCGCGGCCCGGGACCGAGGGCGATTCGCCGCGCAGGAAGCCCTTGAGGTCCATCCCCGAACAGAACGTCCCGCCAGCGCCAGTCAGGATCGCGACCCGCAGATCGTCCTCGGCTTCCAAGCGGTCCATCGCCGCTGAAATTGCTTCGGCTGCAGCCTTGTTCATGGCGTTTTTGGCCTCGGGACGGTTGATCGTGACGATCAGTACGCCGCCCTCGGCTTCGGTGATAACTTCAGCAGCATCGCTCATCGCAGGAATCCTCTGTTGGGAGTCTTTAATCGGTCGGTTAAATGCTAGGCTGCGAAGGGGGCCGCTGTCCAGTCTGAAACTTGCTCCTGAACTTGCGCCACCGTGCGCCTCTGCTAAGGACAGCCCAAATTCTCTCCCCGGAAAGACATGACGCGATGGCCAAGATCAAAGTACTCAATCCTGTCGTAGAGATTGACGGCGATGAAATGACCCGCATCATCTGGCAGTGGATTCGCGAGCGACTGATCCTGCCCTACCTCGACATCGACCTCAAATATTACGATCTTTCGGTCGAAATGCGCGATCAGACCAGCGACAAGATCACGGTCGATTGCGCCAATGCAATCAAGCAATACGGTGTGGGCGTGAAATGCGCGACAATCACTCCGGATGAAGACCGGGTGGTGGAATTCAAGCTCAAGAAAATGTGGAAATCGCCCAACGGCACGATCCGCAACATCCTGGGCGGCGTGGTATTCCGCGAGCCGATCGTGATCCAGAACGTCCCCCGGCTGATCCCGGGCTGGACCGATCCGATCGTGGTTGGTCGCCATGCGTTTGGCGATCAGTACAAGGCGACCGATTTCCTGGTCCCTGGCCCCGGCAAGCTGCGGCTGGTGTGGGAAGGTGATGATGGCAGCAAGATCGACGAGGAAGTGTTCCACTATCCCTCGCCCGGCGTGGCGCTGGCGATGTACAACCTTGACGATTCGATCCGCGATTTCGCTCGCGCCAGCCTCAATTACGGGCTTGGCCTTGGCTGGCCGGTATATCTGTCGACCAAGAACACCATCCTCAAGGCCTATGACGGACGCTTCAAAGATCTGTTCCAGGAAGTGTTCGAGACCGAAGGCTTCAAGGAAAAATTCGCGGCTGCGGGGATCGTTTACGAACACCGCCTGATCGATGACATGGTCGCATCTGCGCTCAAGTGGAGCGGCAAGTTCGTCTGGGCCTGCAAGAACTATGACGGCGACGTGCAGTCGGACCAAGTCGCGCAAGGGTTCGGCAGCCTTGGTCTGATGACCTCGGTGCTGATGACCCCCGATGGCAAGACGGTTGAGGCCGAGGCCGCCCACGGCACCGTCACCCGCCATTACCGCCAGCACCAGCAGGGCAAGGCAACCAGCACCAACCCGATTGCCTCAATCTTCGCCTGGACCCGCGGACTGATCTATCGCGGCAAGTTTGACAATACACCCGATGTGGTGCGGTTTGCCGAGACCATCGAGCGGGTCTGCATTGAAACCGTCGAAAGCGGCAAGATGACCAAGGATCTGGCGATCCTGATCGGCCCTGAGCAACCTTGGCTGACCACGGAAGGGTTCTTTGAGGCGATCGTCGACGGACTTGAAGCGGAGATGAAGGTCTGGAAGTAGTCCGCCAATCTTCCCCGGGCCTGCGACAGGCTCAGGAGAAGACTATCCTATTTGAAATATCACCCCTCCTTCGTCACCCTGAACTCGTTTCAGTGTGACGCCAAGCAAGTTTTGGCGCAAATCCGGTTGCCCTCTCCAAGGGGAAGGATAGTTGTTCTGGCGCGTTCACCCAGCCCTCGCTATCCCCTCTTGAATGGCCGCCACCGAACTTGCTTCCCCGATCCTGTCCGATGCGCTGGTAATCCTGGGCGCAGCGGGAATCGTGATTCCGATTTTTGCGCGGTTCCGGATCACGCCGATCATCGGGTTCATTCTGGTCGGACTGTTGGTTGGGCCCTATGGCTTGGGTCGGCTGGTGTTCGATCACCCGTGGCTCGGCCATATCACGATCACTGATCCCGAGGGGCTCAAGCCCTTCGCAGAATTCGGAATAATACTGCTGCTATTTTCGATCGGGTTGGAGTTGTCGTTCGACCGGCTGTGGGCGATGCGGCGGTTGGTGTTCGGGCTGGGCGCGCTGGAGCTGACCGTTTCCGCCTCACTGCTCGCCTTTGGCCTCGCTCTCATGGGGCAGTCGCTGGCCGGGGCGGTGGGACTGGGATTGGCGCTGGCGCTGTCCTCAACTGCGCTGGTCCTGCCGATTGCCGGGACCACCAGCGCGGTTGGAAAAAAGGCGCTGGCGATCCTGCTGTTCGAGGATATCGCGCTGGTCCCGATCATCTTCCTGCTGGGCGCGCTGGCACCCTATGCCAGCAGCGAGGGCTTTGACGGGCTGTTCCGCACATTGTGGACCGGCGCGCTGGCCATCGCAGTGCTGCTGATTGGCGGCCGGGTTGCCCTGCCCCGGCTGTTTTCCCAAGCGGCCCGCACCAAGAGCCCCGAGCTGTTTCTGGCTGCCAGCCTGCTGGTGGTGATCATCGCCGCACTGGCAACTTCAGCGGTGGGCCTTTCGCCCATCGTCGGCGCGCTGCTGGCTGGACTGCTGATCGCCGAAACCGAGTATCACGGCGAGGTTGAGGGGATCACTGCGCCGTTTAAGGGCCTCGCGCTCGGCGTGTTCCTGATTACGGTCGGGATGAGCATCGACTTGTGGGTGATCTGGGACAATCTGGGCGCGATCCTGCTGGCGACATTGGCAGTGCTGGTGCTCAAGGCGCTGGTAACTGCAGTTGCACTGCGGCTGATGGGTGCGCACAGCGGACTTGCGACCGAAGCCGGTATCCTGATGGCCAGCCCATCGGAAACCACGCTGATCGTGCTTGCGGCGGCGGCCAATGCTTTGCTGATCCAGCCCGGCACCGCGCAGTTCTGGCAGATCGTCACCGCCATCGGCCTCACGGTCACGCCGCTGCTGGCATGGGCTGGACGGCGGCTGGCCCGGCGCGTCGACAAGCACCAGCCACGGGCTCAGTTCGACGAGCACGACGACCCGCGGGCGATCATCATCGGCATTGGCAGGGTCGGGCGGATGGTTGCCGATATGCTGGCGGTCCACGGCAAGCCCTATGTCGCGATCGACAGCGACTCCGACAACGTCGCAAGCGCACTACGTAGCGGTTATTCGGCAGTATTCGGCGATGCCGCGATGCCGGCCAAGTTGAACAAGCTGGGGATTGAGCGAGCTTCCGCGGTGATCTTCACCATGGATGAGCCGGTCGCCACCCAGCGCCTCGTCAAGAAACTGCGCGCCGCCCATCCCGACCTGCCGATCATCGCCCGCGCCCGCGATGCAAGCCACGCCGCAGCGCTATACCGGGCCGGCGCGAGCCATGCGGTACCCGAAACGCTGGAAAGCTCGCTCCAGCTATCCGAAGCTGTGCTGATCGACATGGGCGTGGCTATGGGCCCAGTGATCGCCTCGATCCACGAAAAGCGCGACGAGTTGCGCGCGCAGATCATGGAAGAGGGCGAGCTGGTGGAAAAGCCGCAGTTGCGGAGTGGGGGATTGCGGGAACGGGGGGCTTAGATCCTCCTTGTTTTCGCCTCAGCGCAAACGGGGAGGTGGCAGACGCGAGGCGGCTGACGGAGGGGTTTCGGTGCCAACCGGAACACCCCTCC
>JBKJTN010000177.1:0-19785 GCA_046590275.1 Novosphingobium sp. | reverse complement strand
GGCGATCGCGCTGCGCCACCGCCCGCACGTCGCGTGCATCGTCCCCGAACGGCGCGAGGAACGCACCACCGAGGGCGGGCTTGATGCGGCGGGCCAACACAACCGTCTCGCCCCGATAGTTTCGCGCCTGCGCGATGCGGGCATCCGGGTCAGCCTGTTTATCGCACCGCAGCCGCACCAGATTGAAGCGGCGATGCGGCTTGGCGTGCCGGTGGTCGAGCTGCACACCGGTGAATTTGCCCATGCAACCGGCGAGGCTCAGGCGGTCGAATTGCGCCGCCTCGCCGATATGGCAGCGCTTGCAGTGAAGAACGGGATCGAGCCGCATGCCGGCCACGGGCTGACTTTTGAAAACGTCCAGGCAGTCGCGGCAATACCCCAGCTGGCCGAACTCAACATCGGGCACTATCTGATTGGCGAGGCAATCTTCACCGGCTTGGAGGCCGCAGTGCGGCGGATGCGCGACCTGATGGATGATGCCAGATGAGGAGGTTTGGATGATCATCGCCATTGGCTCTGACCTCTGCAACATCGAGCGGATCCAGAAGTCGCTCGACCGGTTTGGCGAGCGATTTGAACTGCGCGTCTTCACCGAGATCGAGCGCGCCAAGGCCGCGCGCCGTCCGTTTACCAAGGCGGGCACGCTGGCCAAGCGGTTCGCCGCAAAGGAGGCTTTTTCCAAGGCAGTCGGCACCGGATTCAAGGCTGGGGTGTTTATGAAGGACATCGGCGTGGTCAATGCCCGCAGCGGTGCGCCAACGCTGGCGCTGACCGGCGGCGCAGCCTTGCGGCTGGCCGCACTGGTTCCTGATGGCCACAAAGGTGTGGTTCATCTGACGTTGACCGACGATCATCCATGGGCTCAGGCCTTTGTCGTGATTGAGGCCAGAATATTGTGAGTGAAGCGATGACGAGCGATCCAGCTCAGCCCGAACAACCACTGACCGATAAGCCAGCGGCCGGAGCGTCGTCGAAAGTCGATTGGCTGGCCGAGCTTCGCGGCCTTGCGCTAATGCTGCTGGCGGTGCTGGCGTTCCACAGCTTCATTGCCAAACCGTTCTACATCCCCTCGATCTCGATGATGCCCAACCTGTTGGTCGGTGACCGGCTGGTGGTGAGCAAATATCCCTATGGCTGGAACTGGGCCTCGGCCTCGTTTCATATCCTGCCGCGTAGCACCGCGCGGCTGCTGGGCGAGACGCCCGAATACGGCGATGTCGTGATCGTCGTACCGCGCAACCGCAGCGAAGATCTGATCAAGCGGGTGGTGGCCCTGCCAGGCGACCGGATCGCGGTGGTGGGCGGCCAGATCGTGCTCAATGGCAAGCCGGTACCCCAGGCAGTCGAGCCGCCAGTGCAGCTTGCGGCCGATGACGAGCTGATGTGCGAGGGCAGCCCCTGCAACAATGCCTTCGCGGCCTTCCGCACCCGGCTGCCCAGCGGCCGCGAGATCTATGAGCCCCCCACCTTGCGCGAAACACTGCCCAATGGCGCGAGTTATCTGGTGATCGATCATGTCGACCAGACGCTCGATCATATGGCCGAAGTGACCGTCCCCGCCGATAATGTCTTCCTGATGGGCGACAACCGGGACCATTCCGCCGACAGCCGCGCGCAGCTGTATGAAAACGGCCTGGGCGGGCCGGTGCCGCTGTCCGACATCGGTGGGCGGGCCGAGTTCCTGACCTTTTCACTGAACGGCAGCGAGAGCTGGAACCCGCTGAGCTGGTGGGGTGCCTTGCGCGAGGCACGCGGCTGGAGCAGCTTGCGGCCCAGAATCGAAGCGCCTGTCACCAAGAGTGGCACCAAGGTGAAAGGCAGTAACTGATGGCCCTGAGAAAAGCCGCCACACTCAAGCTTTCCGCGAAGGCCGCTGCACCCGAACACACCGGACCGACTGACTTTACCGATCCGGTGCTGCGACAGGAAGTCAAACGCGCGGCCGTGTGGATCGGGATGGCCAGTCTGGTGATCCTGACGGTCTATATGGCCCAGCCGCTGCTGGTGATCTTCGGCGGGCTGGTGTTCGCCGCGATGATCGATGGCGGTGCCCGGTTACTGGGCCGGGTGCTGCCGATCGGACGCGGCCTCAGGGTTACCGTCGTCCTTCTGGCAGGTGTGGCCTTTGTGGTGTGGGTAGCCTATTTCGCCGGGAGCCAGATCGCCCAGCAGGCCGCTGCCTTGCCCGCTACAGTTGAAGCGCAGGCTTTGCGGGTCGCGGCCTGGCTTGAGAGCCACGGGGTCGCAATCAACATAAGGAATGCCGAAGCACTGGCCCAGCAGGCGATGGGCGGCGTGTCGCAGCTGACCAAGGCAGTGGGCGGTTTGATTGGCGCGTTGACCACCTTGTTCCTGATAATGGTGCTTGGGATCTACGTCGCCGCCGAGCCTCGGCTTTATCAGCGCGGCGTCGCCTGGATGCTGCCGTCCAATGAGCGGGCCTATTTCGAGGGCACCGCCGCAAGAATGGGTAAATCGCTCAGGATGCTGATGTTCGGACGCCTGATCGGCATGGCTGTGGAAGGCGTCGCCACCTGGATCATGCTGGCGCTCTACGGCGTTCCGCTTGCCGCGCTGCTGGGCTTGCTAACCGGACTGCTGGCGTTTCTGCCCAATATCGGTGCGCCGATCTCGGGCTTGCTGATGGTGATGGTCGGCTTTTCGGGCGGGACGGAAATGGGCATATTCTGCATTTTCGTCTACATTGTGGTCCAGACGGTTGACGGCAATATCATCGTACCGATGGTCGCCAAGAAAACCGCCGATCTGGCCCCGGCGCTGGTGCTGGGGGCGCAGCTGGTAATGGGAGCGCTGTTCGGCATCCTCGGGCTGGCGCTGGCCGATCCGCTGATCGCGATGATCAAGATTGCGCTCGAACGCCAGTCTGAACGCAATGACCCGCACGAGGCAACTTGATCCATCATGGCCCGCAAATTCCTGTATCTCGTTGCCTTTCTGATCGTCTTGTTTCTGGGCGGGCGTCTGGCGCTGCAGTTCTATCCCGACCAGCTCTCGAGGCTCGCTTTCGTGCCCTCGGACGCGTTCGAGCCGCAAGCCCAGCTCGCGGCGGGGATTTATGATGATCCGGCAATGTGGATTTCGCGGCCCGATATGGGCGCGAAGGACCCGGCGCGATGGGTGCCTGAGGGTTCGCCGGCCGATCCCGACCCGGTCAAGGCCGCTGTGTTCTTCATCCACCCCACCAGTTACCTCGAAAAGTTCCACTGGAACGCCGCGCTTGACCATCGGCCATCGCGCGCTCTGGCGGAAATCATCGTTCGCGGGATTGCCAGCCCATTTGCACCCGCGACCCAGCTTTGGGCCCCGCGCTATCGTCAGGCGGCATTCGGCGCCTTCCTGACCGAGGAACCAGCAGGCACAGAGGCGCTGGATGCCGCTTATGCCGATGTCTTGCAGGCGTTCGACTATTTCGTCGCACACAGCAATCCCGATCTGCCGATCGTGCTGGCAGGCCACAGCCAGGGCTCGTTCCACCTGATCCATTTGATGCAGGACCGGATTGCGGGCAAGCCGATCGCGCGGCGAATTGCGGCGGTCTATGCAATTGGCTGGCCGGTCTCGGTGGCCCATGATTTGCCCGGCATGGGCCTGCCTGCCTGCAATGCACCTGATCAGACAAGCTGCGTGGTGAGCTGGTTGAGTTATGCCGAACCGGCCGATCCGGCGATGATGATCGCTGCCTATGCGCGCCATCCGGGGCTGGACGGACAGTCACTCAAGGGCAGTCCGTTCCTCTGCTCCAACCCGCTGACAGGCGGCATTGGCGGAACCGCAACGGCCAGCGCCAATCTTGGCACGATGGTTCCCGATGCGCTGCTCAAGACCGGCAAGATGAAACCCGGAATGGTTGCGGCCGCGTGCCGTCCGGACGGCATATTGTCGATTGGCGCTCCTCCCGAAATGGGTCCGGCCGTGCTTCCGGGAAACAATTTCCATATCTATGACATCCCGCTGTTCTGGGCCAATCTCCGGGCGGATTTCACCCAGCGAGTAGCGGCATGGAAACCGGCAGCCTGATCACCGACCACGCGCTGGACTTTCGCGCCAGCCTGCCCGGCGGGGGCACGCTGCTGGCGCTTGATCTTGGCACCCAGACGATCGGCACCGCCTTTTGCGATGCGGGCTGGCGCTTTGCTTCACCGGGAAAGACACTGAAGCGCGGCAAGTTTGGCGCGGACAAGCTGCTGATGGTGTCGCTGATCGCCGAGCGGTCGGCCAAAGGCATCGTCATCGGCCTGCCGATCAACATGGATGGCAGCGAAGGCCCGCGCAGCCAATCAAGCCGCGCCTATGCCCGCAACCTTGGCGTGCTGGGCCTGCCGATCCTGCTGTGGGACGAGCGCTGGAGCACCGCCAGCGCCGAACGCGGCCTCATCGCGCAAGATATCAGCCGCGCCAAGCGTGTGACCCGGATCGATTCGGCGGCGGCGGCGGTGATCCTGCAGGCGGCGATTGATGCGCTGGCGGGCGGAAGCCTCGCCTAGGCCACCAGCTCCGCCCGCCGCGCTCTCGCCTCCATCGCCACCAGCCAGCTTCCCGCCCCCTCAGCTTCACGCCACAGTTCATCGCGCGCAGCCGGATCTTCCGTTCCTGCGGCCAGCGCGTCCCACGCGCACAGCCGCATCCGGTCGCTGGGGTGGCGATTGGCGAAGCGGTGGGCCAGATCAAGCGCTTCCTCACTCCCCAGCCCGACCGCGATCCGCAGGAACGCCTCGCTCGATCCGCCCGAGATGATCGCCTTGATCTGGCCTTGCTCCAGATCGAAGCCATATTGATCGGTCCAGCCGTTTGCCCCGCTGGTGTGCATGATGTTGAGTGACACAGAGAGTTCATCTGGCGGCATTTGCGCGTGGACATCAACGTGGGCGCGGTAGAGCATCAGCTTGCCCTGATCGAGCCGCGACCGCTCGACAAACCGCAGGCTGGGAACTTCCTCGCCGCGCCAGCCAGTGACGGCGCCATAGTCATACTCGTAATAATCGCTCCAATAGCCCGAGCCGAAATAGCCCAGCGTCAGGAAGTTGAAATTATGGTCGTGCGGCATTCCGTAAACGAACGAGCCTCCGCCGCTGGCCCGCATCATGTGTTCGACAGGCGACGGCCACAGGTTGGCGCGGATGAAATAGTCGCCGCTTGGCGGCGCGAGCATCACCACTTGCGGGCCATAGCTGTTTTCCAGCACGTCAACCCGGTGCCGTGCGGCCAGCTCGTCAACCAGCAGATCGCCCAGGAAATTCCGGTCATTGCCCAGCCGGCGTAGCCATAGCGCGGCGTGGCCAAGGCTTTCCTCATTTTCCGGGTTGAAGCCCCGGGCACAGAGCGCATCGGTGCATTCGGCCAAGCTGGCGATCTTGTCATCGGCCACTTCAATCAGGCGGGGCATCGTTCGACCTCGGAGAGCTGGGGGTGGGTTTCGAGCAATTGCAGGCGCAGCGCACCCGCCGGCACGAACAGCGGATCGGCGGGATCGCGCGCAATGCCGCTCAGCGTTCGGAAGCCCTCGGCGCTGTCGAGGCCAAGACATTCGCGCAAGCACTGCCAGCGCAAGCCAGCACCGCCTTCCTCTTGCGCCATCGAGGCCAGCAGGGGCGCTGCATCTGTCCGGCCCATCCGGCCGAGCAGCGCGGCGGTCAGCTCAAGCCGGCTCTCACGCGGGGTACCTGCTGCCTGATGGATCAGCGCACCATCCGCCAGCTGGTATTCGCGCGTCAACCCGCCAATCGTGCTGCGCCGCTGGAGCCGCAAAGTAACCAGGCAACCCTTGAATTTGCCGATCGACAGGGCGGTGTCCCGGTTGCTGCGGGTCAGCACGGTTCCGGGGCTCAGTTCAATCGGCTCGATCTCAAGATCGGCGCGGTCGAGCGAAGTCTGGCGGCAGTGGATCAGTTCGGCCGGCGCGCTTCCCGCCAGCACGTGTTCCCAGCTTTCGCTGGGCGAGAAGCTGACTGAGACAGGCCGGGGCCGGCGCACCATGCCGAGCCCGTCGAAGGCTTGCAGCGACAGAGTGGCAAAACCCGACCGGGCCAGCATAACCGAGGCCAGTGCATCGTCGGTAAAGTGGCGGAGCGGAACCATCCCAAGCGGTGCCTCGGCCAGGGCCGCGCACAGGTTGCGGACCAGTGCGGCTACAAATTGGTTCGCACTGGGATCGTCAGGCGTAAACAGCGCGGCAAGCAGCGGCAGGTCTTCCAGATGCGCACCATTGGCAAGGCGCGCAAGTTCAGCTTCGGCCAATCCGGCAGGCGCGCCGGCTTGCCAGGCCGCGATCTGCGCCTTCAGCAGCTGCTGTGCATGGCGCTGCGGAGCAATGTCGCTCCGCAGCGCCTGCAGTTCAGGGCGAATTTTCATAACGCCCGCACCATCAACCGTTGGTCAGGTCGTAAACGAAAACCATCAGCACCAGCAGCGTATCGTCCGAAGCCGCCGCCTGCAGCGGATGCATCACACTGCCAAACACGCCGGTCAGCGTGTCGAGATCAGGAAGCGCGGAAATGTCGATTTTGGGAAGATTCATGAGCAGACCCTCTGTTGTGCGAAACGACATGCCCCGCCGCTCAAGCATCGCCGCCTCGCCCGCCGTGCAGAAATTAAAACATTGTAATCGGCCCCTCATGCCAGCAGAGGAAGCGCCATGGATGACCAATCTGCCTCGCCCGAGAGCCGCGCACCGATCACGGCCGGGGTCCAGTTCGACCCCTCGATAGCCAGCAAGATGCTGACCCGGTTCGGCCATGGTGGCTGGCTGGGAATGCGCTATCATGCGCACGGCAATGACTGGGTGGAGCTGGCGCTGCCCTGGCGCGAGGATCTGGTCGGAATTCCCGGCAGCGGAGTGCTCGCGTCCGGCCCGATCATCAGCTTGATGGACAACGCCACTTCGATGGCGGTGTGGACGATGCGCGGACCATTCACACCGCAGGTCACGGTCGATCTCAGAGTTGATTACATGCGTGCCGCCACACCCGGAAAGACAGTGATCGGCCGAGGTGAGTGCTACAAGCTGACCCGCTCGATCGCCTTTGTTCGCGGGGTTGCCCATGACGGCGACATCAATGATCCGGTCGCCCATGTCGCGGGCACCTTCATGGTTCTCGAGGTTGCAGCGGGATGAGCGACACAACTTCTGGCTTGCCTCCCTACGCCCGGGGCCTGGGGATCGAGGTTGATCATATCGAGCATGGCATGCCGGTACTGGGGGTCGAATTCAGCGATCGCATCCAGGGCCGGCCCAGCTTCCTTCATGGCGGAGCGCTGAGTGGGCTGATGGAGATGGCCGCGATCGCCGCTCTTCAGGCAGAGCTCAACCGGCGCGGCGATGCAGTGCGGCTGAAGCCGATCAATGTCGCGGTGGAATTCATGCGCGGCGGCACAGCGCAGCGAACCTTTGCAGTCGGCCGGGTGACCCGCGCGGGGCGGCGACTCGCTTGCGTCAGCGCCGAAGCCTGGCAGGACAACCGCGACAAGCCGATAGCCACCGCGTTGATGAATATTTTGCTCAGTCCGGTTGATGGCCCGGCTTCGGAGCCAGCCGAATAATCACGACAAGGCCGATGTGTGGCGGAGCTGAGGCGCCAGGCGCCAGTTCTAGCTGCGCGGCATCGGCGCGGGCGCGGGCAAGGATCGCAGCCGGCACCCCGGTCTCATAAGCAAGAAGATCCGCGCTCCCCAGCCAGCGGGCCTGACGCAAGGTGAGGTCATCAGGGTCAGCGCTGGTCAGTATCAATTCGACTGCCGCGCTGGAGGCAGGCGCCGCTCTCTCCAACCAGCCATCGACCGCAGCCTCGCTCTGGTCGCGCAGCGGATCGAGCGCCCCGCCCTCGCCCAGAGCAACATCGAGCGCGCGGCGGCGGTCCCCGCCATCGGGGAAACGTGCGCGCAAGGCTGAGCGAGCGGCGAACAGCGCATCGGCCAGCCGCCCCAATCCAGGCGGCAGCAGTGCTTCCAATCGCAGCCGGAGCGCCTTGGCCAATCCCGCCGAGGCACCGCCGGTGCCGATCGCGATCAGAACCGGAGAACGGTCAAGCAGGCTCGGCACGGTAAAATCGCACAGCGCCGGACGGTCCACCACATTGACCAGCAACCCGCGCGCGCGCAGGCGCTGCGCGGCCGCAACAGCTTCGGCCTCATCCTCGATACCGACAAAGGCCAGCTGGGCGGTCGCGTCTTCGCCCGCCACAATTCCGCCGGCCTTTTCAACCAGCCGCCGCTTGGCCGCAGCCGCCTCGCCATCGCCCAGCACGATGACTTGCTGTCCGGCGATGCGGTGAAACAGAGGGAGGCTATGCGTCACTTCAGCCAGTCGGGCACGCGTTCGGCAGCCAGGATTGTGGCCGGGTCGATCCGATCGGCCACCACTGCCCAGCGCGCCTCATCGACCATCACTTCAGGCACCAGCGCGCGGCTGTTGTAGGTGCTGGCCATGGTCGCGCCATAGGCGCCGGCCGTGCGAAACACTGCCAGGTCTCCGGCGGCAACCACGTCAATCTCGCGGCCCATCGCGAAGGTATCCGAGCTTTCGCAAATCGGCCCGACGATATTGGCGGTCATCGCCTGGCCGCTCGGGCGGACCGCGACAAAATCATGCCAGGCATCGTACATTGCGGGCCGCGCCAGGTCGTTCATCGCCGCATCGACGATCACAAACGGAGCGCCTGCCCCATCCTTGACGCGGATTACCCGGGTCAGCAGCACCCCGGTATTGCCAGCGATCACGCGCCCGGGCTCAAACATCAGCGTCACATCCCAATCGGCAGTAACCCGCGCGACCATTGCTGCATACTCTTCGGGCGCAGGATATACATCGCCCGCCTTGTAAGGCACCCCGATCCCGCCGCCGAGATCCATATGGGTGACCGGATGGCCGGCTGCGCGGATCTCGCGCATCAACGCGCCCATCTTGGTAAAGGCGGCTTCGAGCGGATCGAGGCTGGCCAGCTGGCTGCCGATATGCACCGCAAGGCCCCGCATGTTGAGCCCCGGCAGCGCGCAGAGCCGGGCATAGATCGCCCCGGCCCGGTCATACGGCACGCCAAACTTGTTTTCAGCCTTGCCGGTCGAGATCTTGCCATGCGTTCCCGCATCAACATCAGGATTGACCCGCAGCGCGACGTTGGCAGTCAGCCCGCGCGCGGCCGCCAGCGCCGCAAGCTCGATCCCCTCTTCTTCGGATTCAACGTTGAACTGGCCAATCCGGGCTTCGAGCGCGCGGACCATTTCGCCCGCATCCTTGCCCACGCCCGAGAAGACTACGCCTGCCGCCGGGATACCGGCCGCCAGCGCGCGGTCCATTTCGCCGCCCGAGACGACATCGGCGCCGTAACCTTCTTGCGCCATGACCCGCAACACCGACAAATTGGGGTTGGCCTTGATCGCATAGGCGATGTGAACCCGCGGCAGGATACTCAGCGCCTCGCGGAACACCCGGGCGTGGCGGGTCAGGGTGGCCCGTGAATAGACATAGACCGGCGTGCCCACGCTTGTCGCAATAGCAGCCAGCGAGACATCCTCAGCGTGGAGAACGCCGCCGCGGTAAGTAAAATGGTCCATGGGTTAACCTTGAAAAACTACAGCATGATGCGAAAAAGTGGGAACCGGTTTTTCGCAACAAATCACGCGACAACAAAGGATAATTGAGCCGCGCTATTCTTCCGCGGGCGGCAGATCGAACGGATCGTCGGTGCGTTCTTCCGACCGTTTTCGCAGCTCCACACTGCGCTCGGGCGCGGCCTGCGGCGGGGTTTTGACCAGATCCGCAGCCGTTGGCTGATCCGCGCGGCCATAGGGTGCCACCGGCAGCGAGTTGCCCGCGACCGGCTTGAGGCCGGCCTTCACTCCGCAAGCGGAAAGGCCGAGCAAGGTGGCGGCGAGAAGAAGACCGGGCAAATTCGGGCGGGGCATAACGATCACTCCATGCCCAGCGCGGTGCGCGCTTCGGCAATGCGCTTCCTTACCTCGTCCGGTGCGGTTCCGCCATGGCTGCAACGTGCTGCCACCGAAGCCTCGACCGAAAGCGCCGCGAACACCCGTTCGTCAATCCGCGGATCGATCGCCTGAAGATCGGCGAGCGGCAATGCATCAAGCGCAATCGCGCGGCTTTCGGCGAGTTTGACCGCGGCCCCGGTGATATGATGGGCCTCGCGGAAAGGGATATTGGCCTGCTGCACCAGCCAATCGGCCAGATCGGTGGCAGTGGCATAGCCCAGCTCGGCTGCAGCGCGCATTCGCCCGGTCCGGAAGGTGGCGCCCTCAATCATCCCGGTCATGGCGGCCAGACACAGGGTAAGCAGGCTCGCCGCCTCGAACACCGGCGGCTTATCGTCCTGCATGTCCTTTGAATAGGCCAGCGGCAGGCCTTTCATGGTGATCATGAGGGCAGTCAGGCAGCCGATGATCCGCCCCGAATGGCCGCGCACCAGCTCGGCCGCATCGGGGTTCTTCTTCTGCGGCATGATCGAGCTGCCGGTGGAGAGGCTGTCGGGTAGCACAACAAACCCGAACGGCTGGCTGGCCCAGATGATCAATTCCTCGGCCAGCCGCGACAGATGCAGCGCGGCTTGCGCAGCGCTCATCAGATAATCGAGCGCGAAATCACGGTCCGAGACCGAATCGAGGCTGTTGGCGGTCGGGCCAGCGAAACCCAGCGCCGCGGCGCTCGCGTGGCGATCGATCGGAAATCCGGTACCGGCCAGCGCTGCCGCTCCCAGGGGGCACTGGCTCATCCGCGAATGCGCATCCGCAAACCGCGACCGGTCGCGCGCGGCCATTTCGTAATAGGCCATCAGATGGTGGCCCAGCGTAACGGGCTGCGCCGTCTGCAAATGGGTGAAGCCGGGCATGATGCTGGCGGCGTGTTCGGCGGCGCGGGTGACGAGCGCCACCTGCAGCATCCCCAGCGCTGCGTCGGCCTGAACGCAAGCCTCGCGCACCCACAGCTTGAAGTCGGTCGCGACCTGATCGTTGCGGCTGCGCGCGGTGTGGAGCCGCCCCGCGACCGGTCCGATCAGCTCGGCCAGCCGGCTCTCGGTGGTCATGTGAATATCTTCAAGGTCCCAGTTTTCGGGAACGCCGCTCGCTTCATATTCGCCCGCGATCTGATCCAGCCCGCCAGCGATCGTGCCGGCATCCTCGGCCGAGACGATGCCTTGTGCTCCCAGCATCGCGACATGAGCCTTTGACGCGGCGATATCCTGCCGCCACAACGCCTTGTCGAACGGGATCGAGGCATTTATCTCACGCATGATCGCAGACGGCCCCTCGGCAAACCGCCCACCCCACATCTTGTTGGAGTTTACCTCGTTGTTTTCTTCCCGGTCGCTCAAGCTTGCTGTCCTTGGCTTCACGCTGTTTGCCGGGGGGTGCGATAGGGAAAGCGGCACGGACGCGCAACCGCAAGCATCGAGCGGTGCTGCCGAGCTATCGGGAATAATTGACCGCAGCCACAAGGGCAGCCAGCTGCCCGAGTTCACTTTCACCGATCCGGCCGGCAAGGTGCTGCAGCTGACCTCGCTCAAAGGAAAGCCGCTGCTGATCAATCTTTGGGCCACCTGGTGCGGGCCTTGCGTGGCGGAATTGCCGATGCTCGACCGGCTGGCTGGCGGCGGGAGTGTCAAGGTTCTGACAGTTTCGCAAGACATGGCCGAGCCACAGAAAATCGCCGCCTTCCTTAAGGCGCGCGGCCTCAAGAACCTCGAACCGTGGCTCGATCCGGAAAACCAGCTCAATTTTCACTACAACACCGGCATCTTGCCAACCAGCGTCTATTACGGTGCCGATGGCCGCGAGGTGTGGCGTTTTGTTGGAGCGCATGACTGGAACAGCGCTGAGACGGCGAAGATGCTGGCCGAAGCAGCGCCGCGTTGATCAGGCAGGTTTGTATTGCTGGCCGGCGCGGCAGAAGGAGCAAAGACGATGGCAGGACTATGGTTTGAGGAATTTGTAGTCGGGCAGGTGCTGCGCCACGAAATCCGGCGGACGGTGACCGAGGCGGACAACATGTGGTTCTGCGCGATGACCTATAATCCTGCACAGCTGCACATTGATCATGAGTATGCATCGAAAACCGAATTCGGCAAGCCGCTGGTCAATTCGATCTTTACCCTAGGACTGGTGATCGGCCTGTCGGTGCAAGATACGACGCTGGGCACCACTGTCGGCAATCTGGGCATGACCGACACAGTTTTTCCCAAGCCGGTATTCGCGGGCGACACAATCCGGTCGGAAACTACCATCATGGCCTTGCGGGAGAGCAAATCACGGCCCGGACAGGGCATCGTCACGATGGAGCATACCGGGCTCAACCAACGCGATGAAGTGGTCTGCAAGACCGTCCGCAACGCCCTGATGATGAAGCGCCCGGCATGAAGATGCGCGAACCGAAAAATGGTGGGCGCTGACGGGCTCGAACCGCCGACCCTCTCGGTGTAAACGAGATGCTCTACCAACTGAGCTAAGCGCCCTGACCCAAGGTCAAGAAGCGCGCCTCTAGCCGATAGTTGCTGCCGATGGAAGGCCCCTAGACCAACGTGCGGAAATTCCGAATTGTCCCCTTCCCCGTCGGGGAGGGGTTGGGGGTGGGGGAACAACTTTGGCGTGGAACCCCCACTCCAACCCCCCCACAGGGGAGGGGCTCACGCGGTTCAGATATTGAGCTCGCCGCTCTAAACCAATCGTGACGATGCGCTGCCCAGTTCGGCGAAAAAGCGGGCCATGGCATCGGCGGCCTTGTCCGTCATGGTGATGAAGGCGCGGCGGCGATCGGTTTCATCTTCAACCCGCTGGAGTAGCCCGGTCTCGGTCATCTGTCCGATCCAGCGCAGCGCGGTGGTGGGCGGCACACTGGCGGCAATGCACAGCGAGGTGACCGAAACCCGGGCATGTTCGGCCCGCGCGGCAGTGAGATCCAGCAGCATGTCCCAGGCCGGATCGGCGAACAGATCGCCATCGAAAAACCGCGCCCGCAACTGGCGCTGGCGAATGATCCGGCGGACCAGCCGCGGATCGGGCAGCGCCGGGCGCGCCGCACGAACCAGCCGGTCGCCGCTGTCTTCTTCAGGAGCGGAAAAAGTCGGCTTGGGGGATTCGAACCGGAAAGCTGCGCCACCGCCATCCCGCTCAAGCGGCGAAGGAGCCCCGCCGCCCAGCCGGTCAAGCCGCAGGGCGATCTCACCCACCTGCTCGGTCAGCCGCAGCAGCGTCAACCGGTCGTCCTCGGAAAGTTCCCGTACTCTGAGATTGGGCACTCGCGCCAGCACCCGGCCCAGCGCCATCACCCGCTCCGCCCGGCTGGGATTGACCAGGATCTGGGGATTGGACTGATCAAGGCAGCCGAACACATCGTCCAGCGCCTCGATCGTGGTCGAGACGACCAGCTGCGCGCCGCAATGGGCGACCCGCAGATCGAGCCGGGCCAGTGCTGCCAGCGCCGCGCCAGTCACCTGCGGGCAATCGAGCAACACCACCTCGCCCAGCGGCCGCGGCTCCCCTTCGAGCAAAAGCGAGACATCACCCTGTTCGGCAATCCGGAAACCGGCCATTTCGGCATCGTCGCGGATCTGGTCGCGGATATGGGCGCGGTCGGCAAAGACCGAAAGCCCCAGCGGCAGACCGCCGCCATCGTTGGCAGCGGATGCGTAATCGAAATTAGCGGTGGGGGCAGCTGAGCTCATGGCGTTCCGACTCCGTGTTGATACGAACAGGAGTAGAACAAAAAGGGGTTATGTCAAGAATGGTTCAATCCATGAATGGATCGCGCACCATGATCGTGTCCTCACGCTCGGGACTGGTGGAGACCATCGCTACCGGTGTCTCGATCAGTTCCTGCACCCGCTGGATGTATTTGATCGCTTGCGCTGGCAGATCGGCCCAGCTGCGGGCGCCTGCGGTGGTGCCGGTCCAGCCTTCCATTTCCTCATAGATCGGCTCGACCGCAGCCTGATCGGCGGCATGGCTGGGGAGGTAATCGAGCACTTTGCCGCCCAACCGATAGCCGGTGCAGATCCGCACCGTCTCGAACCCGTCGAGCACATCAAGCTTGGTCAGCGCGATCCCGGTGACGCCCGAGATCGCGCAGGACTGGCGCACCAGCACGGCATCGAACCAACCGCAGCGGCGCTTGCGGCCAGTCACCGTGCCAAATTCATGGCCGCGCTCGCCCAGCTTCTGCCCGGTCGCATCTTCAAGCTCGGTCGGGAACGGGCCCGAGCCGACCCGGGTGGTGTAAGCCTTGACGATCCCCAGCACGAAGCCGGTCGCATTGGGCCCCAGCCCCGATCCCGCTGCGGCGGTGCCGCTGACGGTGTTGGAGCTGGTGACGAACGGATAAGTTCCGTGATCGACATCCAGCAGCACGCCCTGTGCGCCTTCGAACAGGATCCGGGCGCCCGCCTTGCGGACCTTTTTCAGACGCTTCCACACCGGCTGGGCGTATTGCAGCACCGAGGGGGCGATTTCCTTGAGCTCGGCGATCAGCTTCTCGCGGTCAACCGGTGGCTCGCCAAACCCGGCGCGCAGCGCATCGTGGTGGGCACACAGGCGGCTGAGCTGAAGCTCCATGGCATCAAGGTGCGCCAGGTCGCAAACCCGGATCGCGCGGCGGCCGACCTTGTCTTCATAAGCCGGGCCGATCCCGCGTCCGGTGGTGCCGATCTTGCCCGCGCCAGCGGCGGTTTCGCGCAGGCCATCCAGATCGCGGTGGAGCGGCAGGATCAGCGCGCAATTATCGGCGATAGCGAAATTGTCGGCATTGACCGCGACGCCCTGCCCTTCGAGCTTGGCGATCTCGGCCTTGAGGTGCCACGGATCGAGCACCACGCCGTTGCCGATAATCGACAGGGTGCCGCGAACGATCCCGGATGGAAGCAGCGACAGCTTGTAGACCGACCCGTCCACAACCAGTGTGTGACCGGCGTTATGGCCGCCCTGAAAGCGGACTACGGCGTCGGCCCGGCTTGCTAGCCAATCAACGATTTTGCCTTTGCCTTCGTCGCCCCATTGAGCGCCGATCACGGTTACATTGGCCAAGTGGAGGCCCTTCCCTGCTGATGCTGCAAACCGTGCCGCGCCCTAGGGTAAGCGCGCTGCAAGGGCAAGGCGCGCGAAGCGACATTCCGCGACAATTCGTGACTGGTTAAGCTTTGGCGGGTCAATATGATCGCGTTCAAAGGAGATTGTGCATGAGGAAAGCCGCAATTCTGTCCGTTGCTGCGCTGGCAATGCTGGGTTCCGTGATCGCCGAGGCTGCCCCGGGGGACCGGCTGAGGGCACGGCTGCAGCAGCGTGAGGGGGCCGCGGCGGCTCCGGTCACGCCTGGCGGCCAGACCATCGCTTATGGCAGCGATCCGTTGCAAGTGCTCGATTTCTGGCGGGCCAAAGGCGCAGGCGGCCCGGCTCCGCTGGTGATCTACGTCCACGGTGGCGGCTGGAAGCGGGGCAGCAAGGATGGCGCGACCGGCCGATACAAGGCCCCGCACTACACCGCTGCGGGCTATGGCTTCGCCTCGATCAACTACCGGCTGGTGCCGCAGGCCACGGTGGAACAGCAGGCCGCCGATGTCGCCGCATCGCTAAAATCGCTGCTCGACCGCGCCGGTGAACTGGGGATCGACCGGACCCGCGTGGTCCTGATGGGCCACAGCGCGGGCGCGCATCTGGTCGCGCTGGTCGGCACGGACGAGCGCTATCTGCGCGGCGTTGGCCTCAGCCTGGCTGACGTTGACGGGGTAATTCCGATCGATGGCGCAGCCTATGACGTCCCGGCGCAGATGAAGCAGGCCGGGCCGATGATGAAGAAAACCTATGTCCAGGCCTTTGGCACCGAGCTGGAACGCCAACGGGCGCTGTCGCCGACCTTCCAGGCGGCCGCGCCCAATGCCGCAGCGTTTTTGTTGCCGCATGTCCAGCGCAAGGATGGCGTCCGCCAGTCAAACGAGCTTGCCGCCACGCTTGGCCGCGCTGGCACTGCGGCCGAAACCGCAAGCTTTCCGGGCGATGGCTTGCAGGGACACGCCGAGATCAACCGCCGGATGGGCGATCCGGAATACGCCGCCACGCCGGTGGTCGATGCCTGGCTGAAACGGATTTTCGGGCGTTAGACGCGAACCGCCTCGACCGCTTCCAGCCGGTGGGTGCAGCCAAGCGCGCTCGCATCATCGCCGTTCGACAAGGCCGCCACCGTCCGCCAGCCGATCGCGCGCAGCCGCGCGGCTGCTTCCGGATCGTGGCCGACAGGTAAGAACAGCGTGTCGCGCTGCGGCTCGCTAAGGGCCAGCGCATCAATCAACGGATCGGGAAAGAGCGAGAAGCCGATCGCCGGTTCATTGCAGCCCAGAATGGAATAGCTGCCGCCCCGGCCCAGCGCGCCGCGCGCGCCTTCGGCATAAATGGTGAAGCCGAACCAGCTTTGATATTCAAATCCGTGCCGTTCGGATGGATCGAGCGTCAGCCGCGCCATGCCGCTGACCCGTGCAGCTATTTCGCGTAAGGCTGCGATCCGGCCTGACAAGGCTCCGCCAGCATCGATTGCGGCCAGACGTTCGATCGCCGTATCGAACGGCCCGGTAGCATAAAGCAACGGCAAGTATGACTCGCCGCCTGCTGCCACCAGCCCACCGGCATCCTTGGCATCCAACTCGCGGCGAACGGCTTCGATCTGTTCGGGCGCAAGCGGCAAAGCCTGTGCAGCCAGCGTATCGACCAGATCGGGCAGAGTGAAATCCACCGAAATGCCGCTCACGCCAGCGGCCTGCAGCACCTCGATCGCCATCGAAACGATTTCCGCTACCGCCGCCACCGCATCGCTGCCGATCAGCTCTGCGCCCAGCTGGAGCCGTTCGCGAGTGGGATCAAGCCCGTCGCCCTTGATGGTCAGCACCTGACCGGCATAGCAAAGCCGCAGTGGCCGGGCGGCCTGCGCCAGCCCGGTCGCGGCGATCCGGCCAACCTGCACCGTGATATCGCTGCGCAGCGCCAGCGTGCGCAACGACGCGGGATCGACAAAGCGGAACATCCGCCGCGGCTGAACCCCGGCCATCCGGCTGGCGAGCGACTTCTCGAACTCGATCGATGGCGGCTGGACCCGGTCATAGCCGTGGCCATCCATTACATCGAGCATTGCCCGCGTCACCCGCGCGGCAGCCGAAGCTGCGGCAGGGAGCCGGTCCTCAAGCCCCTCGGGCAGCAGATCGCGATCAGTGTCTTGCATCAAGTGCCTCTAGAATGAGAAAGCGCCTGTGTCGAACGGCAGCGCGTGGGCAACTTTAGCCCCATTTGCTAAAACGTAAGCGCCTTGACCACCTTAACCCCCGGCAGCTTGCAGGCTGCATCCAGCACATCCTGCGGCACCGGCGTATCGACCGAGAGCAGCAGCACCGCCTCCCCGCCCGCATCGCGGCGGCCAAGGTTGAAGGTGCCGATGTTGATGCCGTTTTCGCCCAGCAGCGTCCCCAACCGGCCGATGAATCCGGGCGCATCCTCGTTGACGATATACAGCATATTGCCATCGAGCTCCGCCTCGATCCCGATCCCGAAAATCTCGACCAGGCGCGGCTGGGTATTGCCGAACAGCGTGCCCGCGACCGAACGATCGCCTTGCGAGGTGGCGACGGTGACGCGAACCAGCGTGTGATAGTCCCCCTCGCGGTCATGGCGCACTTCGCGCACGTCCAGGCCGCGTTCCTTGGCGAGGAACGGCGCGTTGACCATGTTCACCGTGTCCGAATAGCGGCGCATCAACCCGGCCAGCACCGCTCCTGTAATCGGCTTGGGATTGAGCTGGGCTGCCGCGCCTTCAACCTCAATCGAGATCTTGTCGAGATTGCCGTGGGCCAACTGGCCGACCAGACTGCCGAGGCGCTCTGCCAGCGCCATATAGGGCCGCAGCTTGGGCGCTTCTTCGGCCGCGAGCGATGGCATGTTGAGCGCATTGGTAACCCCGCCGTTGACCAGATAGTCAGACAGCTGTTCGGCCACCTGAATCGCGACATTGACCTGCGCCTCGTCGGTCGAGGCACCCAGATGCGGGGTAGAGATGAAATTGGGGGTTCCGAACAGCGGCGATGCCTTGGCCGGTTCCTTGGCGAACACATCCAGCGCCGCGCCGCCAACCTGGCCCGAATCGAGCGCTTCCTTAAGCGCCTCCTCATCGATCAACCCGCCACGCGCGCAATTGATGATCCGCACGCCTTTCTTGGTCTTGGCAAGATTTTCGCGGCTGAGGATATTGCGGGTCTGATCGGTCAGCGGGGTATGGAGCGAGATGAAGTCCGCTTTAGCCAGCAGTGTATCGAGATCGGCCTTTTCTACACCCATCTCCACCGCGCGCTCAGGCGTAAGGAACGGATCGTACGCGACGACCTTCATCCTGAGGCCGAGAGCGCGGGATGCGACGATCGAGCCGATATTGCCCGCGCCGATCAGGCCCAGCGTCTTGCCGGTCACTTCCACGCCCATGAAGCGGTTCTTCTCCCACTTGCCGGCCTGGGTGCTGGCATCGGCCTCGGGCAGCTGGCGGGCCAGCGCAAACATCAGCGCGATGGCGTGTTCGGCGGTGGTGATCGAATTGCCGAACGGGGTGTTCATCACCACGATCCCCTTCACCGAGGCGGCGGGGATATCGATGTTGTCCACGCCAATCCCAGCGCGGCCAACGACCTTGAGGTTGGTCGCTGCCTCGATCAGCTCCTTGGTGAGCTTGGTGGTCGAGCGGATCGCGAGGCCATCGTACTGGCCGATGATCGCCTTGAGTTCCTCAGGCGTCTTGCCGGTTATGACATCGACATCGCAGCCGCGTTCGCGGAAGATATGCTCGGCCTTGGGGTCCATCTGGTCGGAAATAAGTACGCGGGGCTTGGTCATTTTCTATACTTTCGTCATCCCCGCTAAAGCGGGGATCGCTGGATGCTGGGCTGGCGCTCAAGCGTCGTATCGATGAGGCCAGCGGTCCCGGGTCAAGCCCGGGACGACGGGTTAATTTTCAGGTCAACTTCAGACTCTCGTAAGCCCAATCGAGCCACGGGCCGAGCGCTTCGATATCGGCAGTGTCGACAGTCGCACCGCACCAGATCCGCAGGCCCGGCGGCGCATCGCGGTAGCCAGCGATGTCATAGGCTGCGCCTTCCTTCTCCAGCAAAGCGGCGAAGGATTTGATGAACGCCTCATCCGCGCCTTCGACTGTCAGGCAGACCGAAGTTTTCGACCGTGTGCCGTGATCGGGAGCCAGATGTCCAAGCCAGTCGCGAGTGGCGACGATCTTGGCCAGCGCGTCCGAATTGGCGGTGCAGCGTGCCTGCAAGCCGTCCAGACCACCGACTTCCTTGGCCCATTCCAGGGCGAAGATCGCATCTTCCACCGCTAGCATCGAGGGGGTGTTGATCGTCTCGCCCTTGAAGATCCCTTCGGACAGCTTGCCCTTGGAAGTCAGGCGAAATACCTTGGGCAGCGGCCAGCTTGGCGTGTAGCTTTCCAGCCGCTCGACCGCACGGGGGCCGAGGATCAGGACACCGTGGCCGCCCTCGCCGCCCAGCACTTTCTGCCAGCTGAAGGTGGCGACATCGATCTTGTTCCACGGGATGTCATAGGCGAATACCGCGCTGGTCGCGTCGGCAAACGACAGGCCCTCACGGTCGTCCGGGATCCATTCGCCGTCGGGCACGCGTACTCCCGATGTGGTGCCGTTCCAGGTGAACAGCACATCATCGGCCCAGTCGATCTGGTCCAGATCGGGCAGCTGTCCATAATCAGCGCGCATCACGGTGGGTTCGAGGTGGAGCT
>JBKJTN010000126.1:0-30358 GCA_046590275.1 Novosphingobium sp. | reverse complement strand
CCTTCGATGTCGGGGATCGGCACGACCACCTGGCGATCGAACCGGCCCGGGCGCAGCAGCGCCGGATCAAGCACATCGGGGCGGTTGGTCGCGGCGATGATGATGATGCCTTCGTTGGCCTCGAACCCGTCCATTTCGACGAGCAGCTGGTTAAGCGTCTGCTCGCGCTCGTCGTTCGAATTGCCGAGGCCGTGGCCGCGGTGCCGACCGACCGCGTCGATCTCGTCGATGAAGACGATGCACGGCGCGTTCTTCTTGGCCTGCTCGAACATGTCGCGGACGCGGCTCGCGCCGACGCCGACGAACATTTCGACGAAGTCCGAGCCCGAGATGGTGAAGAACGGCACGCCGGCCTCACCCGCGATGGCGCGGGCCAACAGGGTCTTGCCGGTGCCGGGGCTGCCGACCAGCAGCGCGCCCTTGGGGATCTGCCCGCCGAGCTTGGAAAAACGCGATGGATCGCGCAGGAACTCGACGATTTCCTCCAGCTCCTCGCGCGCTTCGTCAATCCCGGCGACATCGTCGAACGTAACCCGGCCCTGCTTTTCGGTCAGCAGCTTGGCCTTACTCTTGCCAAAGCCCATTGCGCCCGATCCGCCGCCCTTCTGCATCTGGCGGAGCGCGAAGAAGGCGACCCCAAGGATCAGCATGAAAGGCAGGGCCTGGATCAGAATATACAACAGGACATTGGGTTCGTCAGGCGCCTTGCCGGCGTATTTCACCTTGTTTTCCTGCAACAGCTGCGGGAGCGAAGTGTCTCCGGGGATCGGAATGGTGCTGAAAGATCCGCCGTTCTTGAGCTTGCCGACGATCCGGTCTTCACTGATCTGGACTTCGGCGACGCTGCCTTCGGTTACCTTGGTGCGGAAATCGGAATAGCCGATCTGTGATCCTGCCACTTCGGCGCGCGGACCGAACATCGAAACCACCAGCAAAAGCGCCAGAAAAATGCCGCCCCACATTAGCAGGCTCTTCATCCAGGGATTACCATTTGGCTGATCGTCGTTCATGATCGGTCCTTTCGTTGGGTAATGTAGGATGGAAGGGCTGAATGGCAAGCTAACGTCCGGATTTCGGCACCTGCTTTTTCCAATGGCTTGCACCGCCCACCCCGCCAAGGCACAAGCGGGCGGATTCAGGGGGATCGACCTTATGCCACCGCCGGCCGCTGCCGATGATCGTTTTGCCCACTGGCCACCGCTGCGGGCGCGGCTGCTGCTGTTTGCCTTGCTGGCGATGCTGATCGCCTCGGCGGTGGTGCCGGTCAACGCGGGAAAATCGACGGTCAAGACGCAGTCATTCGTTGAAAATGTCGCGGGCAAGAAGGGCGCAAGCCGGCCCCGCGACGATGATCTGGCGCTCTACGATACGGTGATCGAGCGCATCTCCAAGGGCGAAAACTATTACCGGGTGGTCGCCGAAGAGCACCGCAGGAACGGCTATCCGCTTCGGCCCGGCTTTGCCGTACGGCTGCCGACGCTGGCCTATATCAACGCCGCCTTGGGGGATGCCGGCCAGGCAATCGCGGCCTTTCTATTGATGCTGAGTGTGCTGGCGGCGTGGTGGCAGCGGATGGGCCCGGAACCGCTCGGAGAGCCGGGCGGGCTAAGGTACCGGGCGATCGCGGTGGCATTTCTGGCGCTGGGGGTGTCGCTGGGGATGAACCGCTATTTCTTTGTGCTGCATGAGCTGTGGGCCGGGATGCTGCTGGCGCTGGCATTCGGGCTTCATCGGCCTCGGGCTGCAACAGGGGGAAGGCGCTATGGCGCGGCACTGGCGGTGGCGGCACTGGCGCTGGCGATCCGCGAGCATTCCCTGCCGTTCGTGGCGCTGATGGCGGCGATGGCAATGTGGCGGCGCGACTGGAAGGAAAGCGCGGCCTGGTGCGCGCTGATCGCGGTGTTCCTGGGGACTATGGCAGTTCACCTCCACCTCGTGAACCAGCTGGTGCTGCCGGGCGACCTGCCTTCCCCGTCGTGGCTGGCGCTGCGGGGACTTTCGGGCTGGCTGTCAAACGTCATATTGTCGAGCAACTTGCGGCTCCTGCACCATTACGTGGCCGGGCCGCTGGTGATGCTGATGATCTTTGGCTGGGCCGGATGGAAATCACCCGCCGGAGCCTTTGGGACGCTGCTCTTCCTTGGTTACGGCGCAGCCTTCATGATCGCTGGACGCGGCGAGAATTTCTATTGGGGCGCGATGATTGCACCCGCCATGTTCCTTGGCCTGGCCTTCGTGCCGCGCGCTGCCGGATCATTGTGGCGCGCGGCACTGGGCCAGTCGGGGACGGGCGTTAGCACTGCCTAACCGGCGATTTCCTCGATCTTGTGATGCGGAAGGACGCGCCAGGCAGCGGCCAGCAGCACAACATGAAGCAGCTCAACCGTAATGGGAACGAGATGGCCGGGGTAGGGCCCGTCAAGCGCCAGGCTGATCAGCCGGACAACTGCCGCGGTCCCCATCAACGCAGCGGGAACCAGCAGCAGATCGCCGTTCCTGCGCCACGCGCCCCACATCATCGAAACCGCGATGACGCAGAAAAAGGCGGTGAAGTCTGCCCGCAGCGTGGACAACCCCATCGCCCCTTGTGCGGACAGCCCAAAGCCGACGGCGGCTTCGGCCGGGGTGAACAGAAAGCTCAACCCCATGAAAAGATCGAACAATCCGAACAGGAATATCAACGCAGTCAGTATCAGGCGCATAAGGTTTCTCCCCTAAATTAACGTCAAATTAGGGCTTGTGCGCCAGCAAATCTGATAAGGCAAAATGCCTGGGCAAAAAGATTGCGTGCAGGGGCGCAGCATTGCACAAGCGGGGTTCATGAAAGCAAAAGCTGAGCCAAAGATCGCGCCGCGAATCCTCCTGATCGTTGGGGGAGGGATAGCCGCGTATAAATCATGCGAGCTGGTTCGCCTCATTCGCAAAGGCGCGAACGGCATTCCGGGCGAGGTTACCTGCGTGCTGACCGATGGCGGCGCCAAGTTCGTGACAGCGATGACGCTGGCCGCGCTCAGCGAAAACCCGGTTCATACCACGCTGTGGGACCTCAAGAACGAGGTCGAGATGGGGCATATCCAGCTGTCGCGGCAGGCGGATTTGATCGTGGTCTGCCCGGCCACGGCCGATCTGATGGCCAAGATGGCGGGCGGGATCGCCGATGATCTGGCCACCACGCTGCTGCTCGCCACCGACAAGCCGGTACTGGCGGTTCCGGCGATGAATGTGCGGATGTGGGAACACCCCGCGACGCGCCGCAATGTGGCGGCACTGATCGATCACGGCGTCGCGGTACTCGATCCCGATGACGGGGCGATGGCCTGCGGTGAATTTGGCCCCGGCCGGTTGCCCGAACCGGCGGCGATCTGGATCGCGATCTGCCAGCTGCTGGGGCTTGATCCCGGACCCGTCGCCATCCCGCTGCTGGCAGCGCCAGACGAGGATTACAGCCAAAGCGAAGACACCGGAATTGCGGGCCTTTCGGGCATGATCATCCCGCGCAGCACCGTCAGCAAGCGGGTATTCGACGAATTGGACGAGGACCATCTGGCCTTCGGCGACGAGTCTGTTTCCTATCACGACCTGATCGAACCAGTTCCCGGATCGTCGCTTAGCGCCGACCCTGCCCCGTCGATCGATCTGAACAGCCCTCTGCTGTCCAAGAAAGGCAAGGCCAAGGCTGCGCCGCCAACCGATCCCGATGCCGTCAACCATCTGTTCAACGGCACCGGCGAAGAAGGTGCGCCCCAGCCGATGCCAGAAGATGGCGCCGCGCCTCCCCCAGTTTCACCCCCGCCCAAATCATCGTCCAAATCGCCGCCTGCTGATCCCCTCGAAGGCCAACCCGATTTCGCCGGTGATGATCCAGCTCCCTACGTGCCGGTCGAAGGTCCGCTGACCGGCAAACACGTGCTGGTCACTGCCGGGCCGACGCATGAGCCGATCGATCCGGTTCGCTACATCGCCAATCGCTCCTCGGGCAAACAGGGCTTTGCGATCGCCGCTGCGGCCGCGCAGGCAGGCGCGCGGGTTACGCTGGTCTCTGGTCCCGTCACCTTGCCAACGCCGCCCGGGGTCGACCGGATCGACGTCGAAACCGCGCGCGAGATGGCTGCTGCGGCCAAGAAGGCGCTGCCGGCTGATGTCGCGGTGATGGTCGCGGCTGTGGCCGACTGGCGGACCCATGATTTCGCGACCGAGAAGTTGAAGAAACGCGGCTCTGCCCCGCCTTCGCTGCGGCTCACCGAAAATCCCGATATTCTTGGCACGATGGCCGGCGATACCAGGCGCCCGGCGCTGTTGATCGGCTTTGCCGCTGAGACCGAGAAAGTCATCGAACACGCCAAGGAAAAGCGCACCCGCAAAGGCGCGGACTGGATCGTGGCCAACGATGTTTCGGGACCAAAAGGAAAGAGCGTCATGGGCAGTGCCGCCAACACGGTTCATATCATAACCGCAGGCGGCGTGGAAACGCTGCCCAAGATGCTCAAAAGTGATGTTGCCGATGCGCTGATTGAAAGGATCGTCGATGAGCTTGGCAAGTAGCGTTCCGGTGCGGATCAAGCGGCTGGCGCATGGCGCAGACCTCGATCTGCCCGGCTATGCCACGGCTGGCGCAGCCGGGATGGACGTAGTTTCCGCCGAAGACCTGACGCTGGCCGCGGGTGCCCGTCATGCAGTCGCGACCGGCCTCTCGGTAGCGATTCCGCCGGGCTACGAGATCCAGGTCCGCCCGCGTTCGGGCCTTGCGCTGAAGCATGGGATCAGCGTGCCCAACTCGCCCGGGACGATCGACAGTGACTATCGCGGCGAGCTGAAGGTGATCCTGATCAATCACGGCAGCGATGCGTTCGAGATCCGCCGCGGTGACCGGATCGCCCAGCTGGTGCTGGCTCCGGTAACGCAGGCGAGCTGGCTGGTGGTCGAGGAACTGGATGAAACCGCGCGCGGCGAAGGCGGGTTTGGTTCAACCGGCGGAGTTGTCGCGCTCAACGCGTGATGCGAAAAAGGGCGAGCCCGTTGCCGGACCCGCCCCACTCGGTTTCCCGTTGTTAGCTTACCTTTAGTTGCTGCGCTTTTTCTCCGGCGCAACCGAGATCCGCACTGTCTCACCCGAATTGCCAGGGAAGCCGGTAAACATCGCCTCGACCAGATTGGGGACGACATATTGCAGCCGGTTGGAGGTGGAAAGCGCCTCGGCCTTGCCTTCGAACAGGCGCTGGCCATCGGCGCGGCGATCGATCTTCATCTCGATCCCGCTGGTGTAGACGGTATAGCTTTCATAGCCATTGTCGAAGAACGGATCATGGAAGCCATAGCCCCAGGCCCCGCGCGGGTAATAGCCGATCCGGTTATAGCCAAAGTGGTTGCGGCCATAGCCGTACCACGGCGAATAGAACGGATCCTGATAAAAGCTGGTCGAACGGACCTTTTCGCGGCCCTTGTCCACGCCATAATCGAACCGGACCAGCAGACTGGCCGTTTCCGGGCTGGCCGGAGCATAGCCGATCCGCGCCATCTGCGCCTCGACCAACCGCGAATATTGCGAAAACTCCAGACCGCCGGCCATCGCCGGATCATCGGCAACCACCGCGAAGCTCTGGCCCTGCGGCGCGGGCAGCTGGGTGGCAAAACGCGAAACGTTGGCGTTGAAGTTCTGGGTGCAGGCACCAAGGCTGGCGAGCACCAGCGGCAAGGCGACAAGCTTGGCGAAACGCGGCAGTTTGGTGAAACGAGGCGAACTCTTGGCAGACATCACTTCAATCCTCTAATTCAGAAGCAGCTAGGCCACCTCAACTGCGGGCACTTGGCTGCTATAGCATGGCCCTATGACTATGCCATCGCTGCTTAATCGGGGTTGAATGGATCGGCTGGGGAGCGACGACCGATTCAGGCAGAAATGTAGATGTTCACCAGAATATTGCCGGAGTTGTAGCTCGCACGGAACCGACCGTCGTTGGGTTCTTCGTTGATGCGCCCGGTCCACGGGTCAAGAAAGGTTACGCGATGCGAAGTGCAGCGCCCCACTACGACGAAATGCGCGCCACCATCCCCCGGCTGCACGCGATCAGGCCACTTTATGAAGGAAATGGCCGGCTTGTTGTAGGCGATATTGTTCGCGATCACCGGAGTGGGAGCACCGTTGTTGTGCACGACATTGACTTGAAGCCTTTCGTTGCGCAGCGCGCTGGCCAGTTGCGCGCAGTTCAGGCCGGCCCGCGAGAAATTGGATGCGAAGCTGTTCTGCAGCTGATTGGCGGGGACGCTGCTGTAGGCGCGCGGGTTGATGGTCATCGGTGCGCTGGGAATGGTGGACGCTGCGCCCATCGTCGCATTGACCGCGCCAAGGTACATGCGCTGGGCTAGATCCCATTCTTCTTCGGCAAAGCTCATCTGCTGCGCAATTCCGCGCGCCATCCAGGCTGAGGCTACGCCGCAGGTACAAGCCTGCTGCTGTTTCCAGATCTGGTAGACTCTCCCGCCAGCGCCGGTTTCGATACTGATCATCGCTTGCTTTCCTTTCGAAAGTAGCGACCCGTGCGTATCTTTGAATTCATTCTGCTCGGCTTGATGCTTGTCCGTCAAGTACCTTCTGCGGTTGGCCGATCGCGCGCCGAATTAGCCGCGCACCAACCCCAAGGCGGCATACGCAGCTTCCAGCGTCGGTGCGGCCAGCGCGCGGGCCTGTTCGGCACCCTTGCGCAGGATGGCATCGAGCGCAGCGCGGTCTGCGCGCAGCTCAACGAAGCGGGTATTGATCGGCGCGAGCTGCTCGATCAGCAGCTCGGCCAGCGCCGGCTTGAAGGCGCCGAAGCCCTTGCCGGCAAATTCCGCGAGCACGCTGTCTGCCTTCATCCCGGCCATCGCTGCGTAGATCGCGACCAGATTTGCAGCTTCCGGGCGATCTTTCAATCCAGCGATCTCGCCGGGCAGCGGTTCGGGGTCGGTTTTGGCCTTCTTGATCTTCTGCAGGATCGTATCGGCATCGTCAGTCAGGTTGATCCGGCTCATATCCGATGGATCGGACTTGCTCATCTTGGCGCTGCCATCGCGCAGGCTCATGATCCGGGCCGCTTCGGGCGGGACGATCGGCGCGGGAAGCGTGAAAATGTCGCGGCCCCAACTCGACCCTTCAACGCCGAAATCATTGTTGAACTTCTGGGCAATGTCGCGCGCCAGCTCAAGGTGCTGCTTCTGGTCATCGCCTACCGGCACATGGGTCGCCTGATAAAGCAGCACATCGGCCGCCTGCAGCACCGGATAGGTGAACAGGGCGATCGAGGCACCTTCGCGGTTCTTGCCCGATTTGTCCTTGAACTGGGTCATGCGGGAAAGCCAGCCCATCCGCGCGGTGCCCGAAAGCAGCCATTGCAGCTCGGCATGGGCGGGAACCTGAGCCTGATTGAACAGGATCGAACGATCCGGATCGATCCCGCAGGCGACCAGCGCAGCGACCATTTCGCGGGTGGCTGACGAAAGCCCGGCTGGATCATGCGGCATCGAAATGGCATGGAGATCGGCGAGAAAATACAGGCTCTCACCGCCGCCTGCGCTCACCTCGTCCTGCATCCGAACCCAGTTGCGGATCGCACCGAGGTAGTTGCCGAGATGGAGATTGCCGGTCGGCTGGATGCCGGAAACGATACGCATGGGGCTATTCGACTTTCACGATCTCATCATCCGCCTTGCTGGACGGCGGTGGCCGCCGCTTTAGCTGGTCGAGTATCCGTTTGTCGACCGCGCCAGTGAGATAGGCGGCCACGAAGAACACTGCCATGCCGGACGTCACGAGCGCCGCCAGCGACCAGGCGCGCTCGAACACGCTTCCGCCGTAATAGGCAGCCAGTTGCGGGGTAAGCCACCACAGCAGCGCGGCCATCGCGGCGGTCGCCACCAACTGACGGAAAATCTTGCCCGCCAAGCCAAAGGTAAAGCGGAACCAGCCACGCCGGTGAAGGATCACATACAGCAGCAGGCAGTTAAGGCTGGCCGAGCAGGCGGTCGCCGCCGCCAGCCCGACGATCCCGTATTGGCGCACCACCCAGATATTGAGGATGATGTTGAATGTCAGCGATATCAGCGCGGTCCACACCGGGGTGCGGGTATCCTCGCGGGCAAAGAAGCCGGGGTTGAGGATCTTGACGATGACATAGGCGGGCAGGCCAGCGACCAGCGCAACCACGATATCGGCCATGATCACGCCATTGGCAGCGCTGAATTTGCCGCCAACGAAGAAGGCGGTGACAAAGGCCGGGGCGCAAACTGCCAGCGCGGCCGCCGCAGGCAGGGTCAGCAGAGTGGCAATCTCAAAGGCATTGGCCTGCAGTCGCTGCGCCTCGGCCTTTTCGCCAATTTGGATATGGCGCGACAGCATTGGCAGGATCGCGGTGCCCAATGCGATCCCGACGATCCCCAGCGGCATCTGGTTGAGCCGGTCGGCCAGCTTGAGCAGGGTCAGCGAGCCTTGCTCCAGACTGGTCGCAAAGAAAGTATCGACGAACTGGCTAATCTGGTAGATTCCGGCCCCGAAAGTCGCTGGCAGGATCAGTGCGCCCAGTCGCCGCACCTCCGGCGTCAGTTTGGGCACGGTGACTTTCAGCCGAACCCCGGCGCGGCGTGCTTCCCAGCTCAGGTAAAGCAGCTGGGCCACGCCAGCGAGCGCCACCGATACTGCCAGCGCGGTCGAGACGATTGTATCATCGCCGCTTGTTCCGCGAAAATACCAGCCCGCTCCGATGCCCGAGATCAACAGAATGTTGAGCAGGACCGGTGCCAGCGCACCGGGGCCGAAGCGCGAGCGGGCATTGAGCAGGCCCGAAAGCATTGCCACCAGGCTGATCAGGCCCAGATAGGGGAAAGTGATCCGGCTGAGCGTAACAGTCAGTTCGAATTTGCCAGGAATCTTCTCGAACTCGCTGGCCAGCACCCAGACGATTGCGGGCATCGCCAGCATCGCCACCGCGCTGAAGCCCAGCAGCACCCAGACGAAGACGGACAGCACATCGCCAGCGAATTTCTCGGCCGCCGCCTCGCCGCCCGGTCCGTGCAGCTCGCGCGAGTACATCGGCACGAAGGCGACCGAAAAGGCCCCTTCGGCAAACAGTCGGCGGAAGGTGTTGGGCAGCGTGAAGGCCAGCTGGAACGCGTCTGCCGCCAGCCCCGCGCCAAGCACGCGGGCCAGCAGCATGTCGCGGACAAAACCAAACACGCGGCTGATCGCCGTCAGTCCGCCGATGGTCCCGACGTTGCGCATCAAGCTCATCGACATTTCCCCATTCCAGCGGTGGTATGGAGGCGGATCAGGCGTTCCCGACCGGCTGCTCGCCCTCGCCAGCTTCCTGCTGGGCTGCAAGCTGCGAAAGATACAGGCCGTTGAAATCGATCGGTTCCAGCATCAGCGGCGGGAAGCCCGCATCGCGCACTGCATCGGCGATGATGCAGCGGGCGAACGGGAACAGGATCCGCGGCGCTTCGGCATAGGTGAAGGCGTGGCGCTGCGCGTCATCGAGATTACGCATGCCGACCAGGCCGCAATAGGACAGATCGACGATAAAGGCGGTGCCCTGCGGGCCCTTGGAATTGATCGCGATCTTGAGCTCGATCTCGCTCACTTCCTCGTTCATCTCGCGCGCGGCGATATTGAACTGGACGTCGATCTGCGGCGCATCCTGCCATTGAAAACTATCCGGCGCGTTGGGGTTCTCGACCGAGAGATCCTTAACGTATTGCGATATAATTCCGGCGGACGGGCTGGTATCTTCCCCATTGGGAACCGGGCCATCGAGGTTGAGGGTGGTGAGCACATTGCCTTCGTCTGACATCGTCTTCCTGGCTTTCCTGACTGCGGCCGCGCGCTTGGGCGTTGGGCCAAATTGAATTGCCGCGCGCCTAGCACTGCCAGGCGCGGGCGGCAATGCCGCTGGCGTTTACGCGTGATTCCGGACCGGTCTGCCCTAAAAATAACACCGAAGAGGCCATCCACGCGTTGTTCATTTGTATTGGGTACCTATCTTGGGTTAGAATGCTGTAACGCCGTTCGATCGGCAGGGACTGGAAGTTGAACGTGAACGCAGTCGAAATCGTAATTCTGGCCATGATAGCGGCCTTCTTGGGGCTTCGGCTCTATTCTGTGCTGGGCCGCCGTGCCGAGCATGAGGAGGAGCCCATTCAGGGCCGGTTCGATGCCAAGGGCGATGCGCCGGCTGGCGGGCGTTTGGCTGCGCCAACCCAGACGGAGCGACCGCAGTCCGATCGCCCCGGCGCATCGCTTCAGCCGCGCCTGTTGGTGCCCGGCGTCACACCGGCGATCGAACGCGGTGTGCGCGAGATCGCGGCAGCCGACCGGCGATTTGATTTGATGCCGTTTATCGAGGGATCGAAGGGCGCTTACCGGATGATCCTCGAAGCCTTCTGGCGCGGTGACAAGGACGAGCTTGGCCAGCTATGCGACAGCGATGTCTATGAAGGGTTCGCTGCCGCCATCGATGCGCGGCTTGCCGCCGGCGAAACGCTGGAAAACCGGCTGGTGCGGATCGAGGATGCGACCATCGTTGCGGCCTCGTTCCAGGCGCCGATGGCCCGGATCACCGTGCGGTTTACCGCCGACATCGCCGCAGTTACCCGCGATTCGCAAGGGCAGGTCATCGCCGGGTCGCTCGACGATGCCATCGAAGCGCGCGATATGTGGACCTTCAGCCGAAATACCACTTCGGCTGATCCGGACTGGCTGCTCGACGAAACCGACGAAGGCTGATCAGGCATGACCGGGTCGCGGCTTCGCGCCCTTGTGGCAATGCTGCTTGTTGTTTCGCTCACCGCTTGCGGCCGGCTGATCCCTGCCGGGCAGATCCCGTCCGCGCTTCCGCCTCCTCCGGTTCCTGTTGTTAGCAGCGCTTTGATGGCGGGGGTCGCCGCGGGGCCGGCAATCTCCACTCTGGGGCTGGGTTTAACCGATGCGAGCGGCGCGCTTGCCTCGTTCCGTGAGAGCTGTCCGCGTCTGCTGGCCCGGACCGACGCCAGCGGATTGACGCAAGGCGCGGACTGGCAGGCCGCCTGCACCGCCGCCCCCGCATGGCCGGCAAGCGATGCGCCGCGCTTCTTCGATCAATTCTTCGAAACCGCGAAAGTGGGCGACGGCAGTGCCTTCGTAACCGGCTATTTTGAGCCCGATATTGCCGGAGTGCGGGTTCGCCAGCCGGGGTTCGATGTCCCGGTCTATGCGGTTCCGCCTGATCTGATCCGGGCCAAGATAGGCGAAGCGCCGCCAGCTCCTAGCGGTCAGCAACCGCTGGGTCGTTATGATGCAAGCGGGCTGTTCGTGCCCTATTTCGAGCGCGGCGAGATCGATGACGGGGCACTGGCAGGCAAGGGTCTGGAAATCGCCTGGGCGGCCGATCCGATCGAGTTTTTCTTCCTCCAGATTCAAGGCTCGGGCCGCTTGCGAGCGCCAGATGGCAGCGTGATGCGGATCGGCTATGCGGGGCAGAACGGGCGCGAATACGTCGGCATCGGCTCGCTGATGCGGTCCCGCGGCCTGATCGGCACCGGGCCGGGCCAATATCCCGGCTCGATGCAGGGGCTGGTCCAGTATCTTCGGGATTTCCCGGTCGAAGGCCGGGCGTTGATGCGCGAGAACAAGAGCTGGATCTTCTTCAAGGAATTGACCGGAGACGGGCCGCTTGGCGCTCTCAATGTCCCGGTGCGGGCGCAAAGCAGTGTCGCGACCGATCCCAAATTCGTGCCGCTCGGCGCTCCGGTCTGGCTCGCGCTCGATCGGGCCGAGGCCAACGGCCTGTGGGTGGCGCAGGATACCGGCGGGGCGATCAAGGGCGCCAACCGGTTCGACAGCTTCTGGGGCGCAGGCGACCAGGCGAAGCTGATCGCTGGCGGGATGAGCGGGCGCGGTCAGGCGCTGTTATTCCTGCCCAAGGGCACGCTGGCCCGGCTTGGGTCAGCCGCGGGCGCGAAGTAATGCGCACTCCGCGCGGGCTGTCTGCAGGTGAGGCGGCGCTGTGGGCAAGGCTTGCCCAATCCGTGCGGCCGTTAGCTGGCCGGCAAGACGCCAAAGCAGGGCGGGCTGCACCGGTTTCCAAGCAAATTGCCGCCGCACCTGCGCTAGCCCGGCCAGGCGCCCCCGTCAAAGTGAAGCCGCAACCCGCCCCGGCGCCTGCTGCGCGTCCGCGGCCGCAACTGCTTGATCAGCATGGCCTCGATAGTTCCTGGGAGCGCAAGCTGGCCAAGGCAGCGATTGCACCTGATTTCACGCTCGACCTGCATGGCTACGGGCTCGATGCGGCGCATGACCGACTTGATCAGGGTCTGTCGCTGGCGCTGTCGCAGGGCGCGCGGATGGTGCTGGTGATTACCGGCCGCCCCCGCCCGGTTGACGCAGCCGACCGTGGTTCGCGCCGCGGCGCGATCAGGGCCAAGCTGCTCGATTGGCTCGCGGCCGGCCCGCATGGATCGCGGATCGCGGCGGTTCGCCCGGCTCATCCGCGCCACGGCGGGGCGGGGGCGGTTTATGTGGTGCTGCGCAGGGCGCGCTAGCTTCGCAAGCTAACCGCACTGCCCGCGGTGGAGCAGTCTGTGATCGGCCAGTACCAGCGCCATCATCGCTGCAACTACAGGCGTTCCGCGAATGCCGACGCAGGGATCGTGACGGCCTTTGGTGCGGATGTCAGTCGCCTCGCCACCCCGGGTGATCGTCTCGACCGGCGTCAGGATCGAACTCGTCGGCTTGAAGGCCACGCGAACCACCACGGGCTGCCCGGTGGAAATCCCGCCGGCGATCCCACCCGCATGGTTGGCAAGGAATTCCGGCCCGCCTGATCCGGGCCGCATCCGGTCGGCATTCTGCTCGCCCGAAAGCCTCGCCGCGCCGAACCCGTCGCCGATCTCCACGCCCTTGACCGCGTTGATCCCCATCATCGCCGCGGCCAGATCGGCATCGAGCTTGGCATAGATCGGCGCGCCCCATCCGGCGGGAACGCCGGTTGCAACGCATTCGACCACTGCGCCCAAGGACGAGCCAGCCAGCCGCGCCGCATCGACCAGCTTCTCCCACCGCGCTGCCGCCCCGGCATCGGGGCAGAAGAATGGATTGCGCGCGATTTCGGCGGCATCGAACGCGCTCGGATCAATCGCATCGCCGCCAATTTCGGCAACATAGGCGAGGATTGTCACTTCCGGGATGACCAGCCGCGCGACCGCGCCCGCTGCCACCCGCGCTGCCGTCTCGCGCGCAGAACTGCGCCCGCCGCCGCGATAATCGCGCAGGCCGTATTTGGCGTCATAGGCATAATCGGCATGGCCGGGACGGTAGGCGGCGGCAACCTCGGAATAATCCTTTGAGCGCTGGTCGACGTTTTCGATCATCAGCGAGATCGGCGTTCCGGTGGTCTGGCCTTCGAAGGTGCCGGACAAGATCCTCACCGCATCGGGTTCCTGCCGCTGGGTGGTGAATTTCGACTGGCCGGGCCGCCGCGCATCAAGGAACGGCTGGATCAGTGCTTCCGAGATCGCCAGTCCTGGCGGGCAGCCATCGACAATGGCGCCCAGGGCAGGTCCGTGACTTTCGCCCCAGGTGGTGAAACGGAACAGGTGGCCGAAGCTGTTTATGCTCATAGTGCGGCGGCTTTGTAGTGGATGGCTGAAAATGTCCACTCCCAAGACCGGCTTGAAAGCGCTAGTGGTGGATCGCAACCTGCAAGCATCGCCCCGAAAGATTTAACCGTGACTGTCACACTTTACGGCATCCCCAATTGCGACACGGTCAAAAAGGCGCGGGTCTGGCTGGATGGGCGAGGCATTGCATATGCCTTCCATGACTACAAGAAGCAGGGCGCGGATGCGGCGCAGATTGCGCGCTGGGTTGCAGTGGCGGGCTGGGAGAAAGTGCTGAACCGCGCCGGCACGACCTTCAGAAACCTGACCGAGAGCGATAAGGAAAACCTCGATCCTGCCAAGGCGATCGCGGTGATGACCGCCAATCCCAGTTGCATCAAGCGGCCTGTCGTGGAACATCCCGGTGGTCTGCTGGTGGGCTTCAAGCCAGGTGAATGGGTAGAGGCGTTTTCATGAGCTTTGCCGGCATGAGCTTTTCCGAATGGATGGCCATCCTTGAATGGGTGGCCGCCGGCCTTGGGCTGATCAACATCGCGCTGCTGGTGTTCCGGATTGTGTGGAACTACGCCTTCGGCATCGCATCGGTGGCGATCTACATCTTCATCTTCTGGGAAACCCGGCTCTATGCCGAAAGCGGATTGCAGGTGTTTTTCGTGCTGGCGCAGATCTGGGGCTGGTACCTGTGGCTCAAGGTTGGGGACGACGATTACCGCGTGCCGGTGCGCTGGCTCGATTGGCAAAGCCGCGCGGTGTGGATCACGGTCACAGCAGCGCTCAGCCTCAACCTTGGCTGGGTAATGCACCGCTATACCGATGCAGCGATGCCGTTTGCAGATTCGGCGATTGCGGGCGCGAGTGTCGCCGCGCAAATCCTGCTGGCTTATCGCCGGGTTGAAAACTGGGTGCTGTGGATCCTGATCGATATCGCTGCGGTGGGCCTTTACATCAATCGCGGGCTCTACCCCACGGCGGGGCTGTACGGGGGGATGCTGGTGATGTCGTTGTTCGGGCTCAAGGAATGGGTCACAGCAGCGCAGGCGAAATCCAAGCTGACTTGATACGCTTCTGTTTTCATGGCGGGGAAAGCACCGGCAAGTCGGTGCTGGCGGCAAAGCTCAGCGCCGAACTTGGTTGCGCCTGGGTGCCCGAATATGGGCGTGAATATGCCGAGAAGCACGGCACTGAATTCACCATGGCGGACCTGCTGGCCATCGCCGCGGGTCAGGATGACGCAATGCAGGCGGCAGCAACCGGCAACCCGCCGCTGCTGATCCTGGATACCGATCCGCTGATGACCGCAGCCTGGGCGCAGATGCTGTTCGGCGACGTGCCGGCCAGCCTGTTGCGCTATCCCAAGGCTGATCTTTACATCGAATTCGCCGCTGACGTCCCATGGATCGAGGATGGAACCCGCATTTTCGGCAGCGCCGCCGAACGGACGCGATTTGCGGTGACCGCGCATGACATGCTGGTTCGCGCCGCTGTGCCGTTCGTCACGATTGCGGGTGATTGGGAGCAGCGCGCCGTTTTGGCCCGCGCCGCGATTGCCGAGTTTGTCGCAAGAAGCTGACGAAGCCTCAGCTAGGCTTCGCTCCGTAAACGGCGGAATGCTGGTAAACCATTTGCAAAGCAGCGATGGTTTACATGGGTACGCGCTTGCCCGTTCAGGCGCAGACGAATACCGGTGCAATTGCTTGGGGACAAATAGTTGAGCATTCCCGATTCCGTATTCGCAGTGCTGCTGCTGACGTCCTCCGCGCCGGAAGTGGCAGGTTCGGGGCCATCAGTTCGCGTTCCGCCAGCCCAATCCAGCCCCGCCCAATCGAGCCCAGTAGTGGCGCCCAATGGCCCGGCTGATCCGGCTGCTGCGCCCGACACGGCCACCGATCCGGCCAAAGCTGCTCCACCGTCTGCTGCCGAAGCCACCGCCGACGAGGGTGGCATCGTCGTCACCGCGAGCGAGGGCGCGCCGCCGGGCGATCCGTTGGACGAGGTCAACGCCGCCTCGTTTGCGGCGGTGCAGGCGGTCGACAATGCAATCGTCGGTCCGGCGGCAAAGGTTTACGAACAGGGTGTCCCGCGGCCGGTGCGGACCGGCATCCGCAACGTGTTGCACAATCTGGCCGAGCCGATCGCCTTCGTGAACTATCTGCTCCAGCTGAAGCCCGGCAAGGCTGCCGAAACACTGGGGCGCTTTGCAGTCAACACCACGATTGGCGTCGCCGGGCTGTTCGATGTGGCGAAGAAGAAGCCGTTCAACCTGCCGTATCGGGCGAACGGTTTTGCCAACACACTAGGCTATTATGGGGTTGGGCCGGGCCCCTACCTGTACCTGCCGCTGGTCGGCCCGACCACGGTGCGTGACCTTGGCGGGCGACTGCTCGATCTCTCGCTGGTGCCGAGCGCGATTGGCGCGCCGTTCAACACGTCGGCCTATTCGCTGTCCAACGGGGTACTGAAATCGCTCGACGACCGGGTTGAGGCTGGCGCCAAGCTGCGCGACTTCCATGCCGCGCCCGATCCCTATACCGCCGAGCGCGAATGGTATCTGGCGAAGCGCGTAGCCGAGATCGCTGCGCTGCACGGCAAGCCAGCGCTTGCTCCGGTGTCCCCGCCGCCGATTGAGCCGCCGATTGAGCCGCCGGTTCAGCCCATGGTGACCGAGACGATGTAATTGAGCGCAAGGTCGCTCGACAAATGCAGTCCTTTCATCGGCGACCAAGCAATCCCTCTCGGCTCGTCCATCACCAGTCCGGCACCGTCCAGCAGCTCGCGCAGTTCATCGGGGGTGATGAAATCATCCCAGTGATGCGTACCCTTGGGAACCAGGCCGATCGCTTCGGCGCCGCCGACCAGCAGCAGGCGCGACGCGGCGGTGCGGTTGGGGGTGGAAAGGACCATCAATCCGTCAGGTCCAAGCGTACCGGCCAGCGCTGTTACGAAAGCGGCCTTGTCGGCGACATGCTCGATCACTTCCATCGAGGTGACAAGGTCAAACCCGGCAAGGCCCAGCGCGCCGATCTCGCCGTGGTGGTAGGTAATCGCAAGGCCAGATCCGGCGGCATGCGTCTGTGCCACAGCGATATTCTCCGCTGCAGCATCGACGCCCGTGACCTGCGCGCCCAGCCGGGCCAGCGGCTCGCACAACAGACCGGCGCCGCAACCGACATCAAGCGCGCGCTTGCCCGCAAGCGGCCTGACACGGCGGGGATCGGCGCGCGACTCCGTGTTCCAATGGGTATCGATCGCAGCACGGATGAAACCCAGCCGCACCGGGTTCAGCCGGTGGAGCATAGCGGACGAGCCCTTGGGATCCCACCAATCGGCGGCCAGCCTGCCGAAATGGGCGGCTTCATCGGGGCGGATTGTAGTGCCAGTGGTTGCAATAGCCATGGTGCATCCCTAACAGGGCCGCCGCGCGGTTGGTAGGGCTTTGCCGCGGGGTTTGGTTGGATTTTCGGGAGCGACAGGCCTTGGCCCGCATCGTGATGAAATTTGGCGGTACATCGATGGCCGGGTCCGAACGGATCCGCCGCGTCGCCAATATCGTGCGCCGCCAGCAGGCTGCCGGGCATGAAGTGGCGGTGGTTGTCTCGGCCATGGCGGGCGAAACGGACCGGCTGGTTGGGTTCTGCCGCGAGGCCAACCCGCTGTACGATCCGGCTGAATATGATGTGGTGGTCGCCAGCGGCGAGCAGGTGACTGCCGGGCTGCTGGCGATGACCTTGCAGGCGCTGGGCTGCAAGGCGCGCAGCTGGCTGGGCTGGCAGATGCCGATCCAAACTGACGGCGCCCATGCCAAGGCCCGGATCGGCGAGATCGATGCCGATGCGCTGCTGGCCAGCATGGCAGCGGGCGCGATTGCGGTGATCCCGGGGTTTCAGGGTCTGACCGACGATAACCGGATCACCACGCTGGGGCGAGGCGGTTCCGATACTTCGGCGGTGGCCGTCGCGGCTGCGATCCATGCTGACCGCTGCGATATCTATACCGACGTCGACGGGGTCTATACCACCGATCCCAGGATCGTCGCCAAGGCCCGCAAGCTCAAATACGTCACCTACGAAGAAATGCTCGAGCTGGCCTCGGTTGGCTCCAAGGTGTTGCAGACCCGCTCGGTCAGCCTGGCGATGAAGGAAGGCGTGCGGGTGCAGGTGCTGTCGTCCTTCATTGACGACGATGCGACTCCCGCCGATGAAATCCCCGGCACGATGATTGTCTCCGACGAGGAGCTGGCCAGAATTCAGAAAGAAGGACCGGAAATGGAAAGTCAGCTGATCACCGGCATTGCCGCTGACAAGAACGAGGCCAAGGTCATCCTGACCCGCGTGCCCGATCGGCCCGGCGCGGTGGCGCATATTTTCGGACCGCTGGCCGCGGCCAATATCAACGTCGATATGATCATCCAGAACGTCGGCCGCGACAAGGGTGAGACCGACGTGACCTTCACCGTCCCTGCCGCCGATCTGCTCCGCGCCCAGACTCTGCTCGAGGCGCAAAAGGGCGAAATCGGCTACAACCGGATCATCACCGACAGCAAGATCGCCAAGATCAGCGTCGTTGGCGTCGGCATGAAAAGCCACGCGGGCGTCGCCGCCACCATGTTCAAGGCCATGGCCGACCGGGGCATCAACATCCAGGCGATCTCGACCAGCGAAATCAAGGTCAGCGTGCTGATCGACGAGGACGAGACGGAGCTTGCGGTGCGGGTGCTGCATACGGCCTATGGGCTGGATGCGACGGACTAGGCCCCATTAACAAAAACCCCGCCTCCGGCATTCACCGAGGGCGGGGCTTCTGTCTGGATGTGCTGGGCCGATTTAGCCCAGATCGAAGCGATCGGCGTTCATCACCTTGGTCCAGGCCTTGACGAAATCGCGCACGAACTTTTCTTCGTGGCCATTCTCGGCATAGACTTCGGCCACGGCGCGCAGTTCCGAGTTGGAACCGAACACCAGATCGGCGCGGGTCGCGCGCCATGTTTCGCCGCCAGCGGAGCGGTCGGTTGCCAAATATTCTTCTTCATCGCTGCCGTCCACGGCCTTCCAGGCGTTGGTCATATCGAGCAGATTGACGAAGAAGTCATTGGTGAGCTGCCCGGCCCGCTTGGTGAAGCTGCCATGCCCGCGCTCGCCGTGATTGGTGCCAAGGACGCGCAGTCCGCCGACCAGTACGGTCATTTCCGGCACCGACAGACCGAGAAGCGATGCGCGATCGAGCATCATTTCCTCCGTCTTCACGCGCAGCTTCCTGGGCAGGTAGTTGCGGAAGGCATCGGCCTGCGGCTCGAGCGGGTCGAAGCTGTCGGCGTCGGTTTGTGCCGCAGTGGCATCGCCGCGGCCGGGAGCGAAGGGCACGGCTATGTTAAGGCCCGCATCCCTGATCGCCTTTTCCAGCCCGACCACGCCGCCCAGCACGATGGCATCGGCCATCGACAAGGGGCCGCGCAGACCGTCGAGCGTGGTCAGCACCTTGGCCAGTTCAGCCGGCTCGTTGACGTCCCAGTCCTTTTGCGGAGCGAGCCGGATCCGGGCGCCATTGGCACCGCCCCGGTGATCTGACCTGCGGTAGGTGCTGGCCGAGGCCCAGGCGGTCTTGATCAGCTGGCTGACGGACAGCCCGCTTCCGGCAATCCTGGCTTTGGCCGCGGCCACGTCGGCGTCGGACGGTGTGCTGCCTGCCGGGACCGGATCCTGCCAGATCAGGTCTTCGGCGGGGACTTCAGGGCCGAGGTAACGGATCTTGGGGCCCATGTCGCGGTGGCACAGCTTGAACCAGGCGCGCGCAAAAGCATCCTTGAACGCCTCGTGATCGGTGCGGAACTTCTCCGAGATCGCGCGGAATTCGGGATCCATCTTCAGCGCCATATCGGCGGTGGTCATCATGGTCGGCACCTTGATGCTGGGATCCCAGGCGGCCGGGGCCATATCTTCCGGCTTCTGGTTGACCGGCTGCCATTGCTGCGCCCCGGCGGGCGAGCGAACCAATTCGTAGTCATAGTCCAGCAGCAGGCGGAAATAGTTTTCCGTCCACTCGGTCGGCGTGTTGACCCACGAACCTTCGATTCCGCTGGTGACAGCGTTTTTGCCGATGCCGCCGCTTTCGTGGCTGCTGATCCAGCCGAAGCCCTGCGCGGCCAGATCGCCGCCCGCAGGCGCAGAGCCGAGCAGCGACGCATCGCCATTGCCGTGGGCCTTGCCAAAGGTGTGGCCGCCAGCGGTCAGCGCGACGGTTTCTTCCGACTTCATCGCCATCCGCTCAAACGTGGCGCGCATGTCGCGGGCCGATTGCAGCGGATCGGGGTTGCCGCCGGGGCCTTCGGGATTGACGTAGATCAGCCCCATCTGGATCGCCGCGAGCGGGCCATCGAGTTCGCTGAAACCTTCATCGGGACGGATCCGGGTGGCAACGCCCTCGTTGACCCACTTGTCCTCGTCGCCCCAGTAGATATCGCGCTCGGGCTCGAACACGTCCTTGCGGCCGCCGCCAAAGCCGAACACCGGGCCGCCCATCGATTCGATCCCGACATTGCCTGCCAGGATGAACAAATCGGCCCACGAGATGTTCTTGCCGTACTTCTGCTTGATCGGCCACAGCAGGCGCCGGGCCTTGTCAAGATTGCCGTTATCGGGCCAGGAGTTGAGCGGGGCGAAGCGCTGCTGCCCGCTGTTGGCACCGCCGCGCCCGTCGCCGGTGCGATAGGTGCCGGCTGCGTGCCAGGACATGCGGATGAAGAACGGACCATAATGGCCATAGTCGGCCGGCCACCAAGGCTGGCTGTCGGTCATCAGCGCCGTCAGGTCCGCCTTCAGCGCGTTGTAATCGAGCGTGTTGAAGGCTTCGGCATAATCGAAGTCATCACCCATCGGATCAGTGGCGCCATTGGGGGCCAGGATATCGACCGCAAGGGCATCGGGCCACCAATCACGATTCTGGCGTCCCAGCAGCGCGCGCACTCCGCCGCCGTGGGGGAACGGGCAACTGCCCTCGATCGATCCGGTCTTGGCATCCATGATATCTCTCCTGCTCAGCCCGTGCACGGCGGGCGACTCGCAAGAGGATGTCATAGATCGCTCATCGGATGAAGCGATCAAATATGGATATTGTGTTTCGCATTTCCGATTAGTCACGCCAGATGCGGGTGCGGCAGCGATTGCCCGTCCGCCCTGCCAATCAGCCCGTCACGACCGTGGTGTTGGCAGTTCGCGCAAAAAGAAAGGGCACCGCAAGCGTACTTGCGATGCCCTTCCTGTTTTCGGACTTAACGCTTAGAACTTGAAGCGAATTCCGGCGCGGCCGCCGAAGCCTTCGATGTGGCGATCGCCATTGTTGTACTTGAATGAGCGGATATAGTTGGCTTCGACGAAGCCACTGACCGATTCATTCTGCGAGATTGTCGCACCCAGCACCGCTTCGCCGTAATCGCTCAGGCGCTCGTTGGTGTAATTCAGCGTCTGTCCACCACTGGTGAAGGTAACATTGTCCTGACCCTTGAACTCATGGACAAAGTTCCCGCCGCCATAGACCGCCAACTTGGCGCCGCCCATGTCGACCAAGCCGCCGATCCGTGCACCGATCCGTCCGCGCAGGCCATCATCATCGTCAAACGCGATGGTGGTACCCAGCGGGGTAAGATCGTCGGTGTCATTCTTCACGTACGAGATGCTCGCAGCAGGTTCGATGAAGAAGCTGTCGCTGCCAAACCGCAGACCCATTTCAGCGCGGGCACCATAGACGTTACCGCTGAAATCCTGTTGGAAGCCAGCGCTGGGAGCGCCCGCCTTGGCCCAGTAGTGATCATATTTTCCGAGCGCGTTGAAGAACAGGTTGCCCGAAGAATAGCTGGCATAGAGACCAGCATTGGCGACATCGAATTTGACCCGATCAGTCGTGCCGGCGAAGTTGAGCGACGAGTTGATGTAACCACCGGTCAGGCCGAAGGCGAAACCACCACGTTCACCGCTTGCGCCGCTGATGTCGAGCCCAGCCTGGCCACCGAAGTAGTCCTGCTGGAAGCCGGTGTCGGTCAGGCGTGACTGGCCGAAGGCGTTAAAATCACGCTGGCCTGAGCGGGTTTCTTCCGAACCGTGCATCTGCATCCAGAACCGGCCGGTCGTATCACCGCCGCCCTGCGACCACATCGTGTCGCGCCGAGCGCGCAGCTGGCCCGAGACGGCATCGGCCGACTTGAGCCACAGGCTGCGAATGCCCTCGGCGTAGTTCAGCGTTCGGAACGCGGTGTCGCTTGGCGCTGCAGTCAACAAATAGTTGTTGTTTGGAGCGTCAAACCCGACCTGATAGCGCACGAAGCCGGCATCGAGCCCGCCATTGGCAAGGCCGAAAGCGGTTGACGATGAACCGGTACCTGCATTGACCAGGATGGTGCCGGAGTTGAACACCGGCACGCTGCCAGCAAGCTGGTTGAGCTGGATAGTGGTCATACCCGAAGCCGCACCGCCAATGATCAGCTGATCGTTGGTTGTGGTGGTTCCGTTCGAGGTGATGTCGAGGCCGAGCGTGCCGTTGGTTCCAACATAAGTCCCAGGCAGGGTCAGCGTATCGCCAGCGCGGTTGTTGCGCAGATCGATCGTGCCGCTGTTGGTGAATGTCTCAAGGCCGGTGAATACCGGTGAAACAGTCGTGGTGGCACCCGCCATCAGGGTGACCAGACCGATGTTGTTGAACACATCGACGCCTGCACCGAAGTCCGGATTGGCTCCGACCGTGAAGGTGCCGGAGTTGTTGATCCGGTCTGCACCAGCGGTCAGCACGATATCGGAGCTGAGGTTGCCGGTGTTGTTGATGGTGATCGGTCCGCCGGTTGCAACCAGAGCAAAGCCGTTCAGGTTGTTACCGATGGTCGCAGCATTGTTGAGCGTGCTGGTACCGACCGAGTTGAGCCGGATGTAATCGCCCTGCACGGTGGAGAAGGTAGCTCCCGTGCCGAGGTTGACGACTGCATTGGCGCCGCTGTTGACAGTCAGCAGGTTAGACGCGGTGCCGGTGGAGCGCAGTGCGCCGTTCACCGTAGCCGTGGCATTGCCGGCAGTCGCATTCAGCAGAACTGCCTGCGATCCGTTACCCGTGGTGGTCACATTGCGGACGGTCACTACGACCGGGCCGGTTGTGCTTGATGCATCGACGCCGTTCGAGGTGAGCCCGGCAGTGGTGATCGTGCCGCCATTGGTGACAGTTGCGCCAAGCGGGCCAACCGCAACGATGCCGCGGCTGTTATCGCCCTGGGTAGTGACATTGCCGGTAACATTGACCGTTGCCGTGCCGGTTCCTGCAATGGCGCGAACGCCATCGGAAGTTGCACCGACGGTGCTGACGCTGCCGCCGTTGACTGTTGCCGAGGCCGATGCCGGGGGTCCGAAGAACATCACGCCAGCCGGGATCAATACGCCATTGGCGTTGGCGCCGGTGGTGCTGATCGTGGTGAAGGTGACATTGGCTCCGTTCAAGCCGGTTGCAACGATACCGTCGGCATTGGCGCCGGCAGTAGTGATCGCGCCGGAATTGACAGTTGCGGTCCCGCCGGTCGAGATCACGTTGATCGCATCAGCGTCCGCACCAAGCGTCGAAACCGGTCCGGAAGTGACCAGCAGAGCGCCAGTGTTATTGGCTGCGCGGATGCCGATAGCGCTAGCACCGCTGGTATTGATCGATCCCGAATTGATCGTGATCGCGCCAATTCCGCCAGTTTGTGCCAGAATGCCGAGCGATCCTGCGCCGGAGGTGTTGATTGCGGTTGAGGTGATGCTGATGTCGCCAAAATCGCTGTTGGCATTGATCGCGGTGGCATCTGAACCCGAAGTCGTGATCACGCCCGAATTGATCGTGATCGCGCTGATATCGGTGCTGGCATTGATACCGGCAGCGCCTGCGCCCGAAGTGGTGATGCTGTTCGTCCTTACAGCAATCGCGCCTTCCGATGAGCTTGCGATCACTCCAATGGCATTGGCGCCACTGGTGATGATGCGGTCAAGCGTTACCGAGAGCGGATCGACATTGTTCGAAACCAGCGCGCCGTAAGCGCCGTCGGCCGAGGTCGTGATGATCGTGTTGGTGCCGCCGTTGACGGTCAAGGCATTGTCACCAACCGCAAGCACGCCGATATTCAGAGTTCCAGTGGTATCGACACGCACGCCGTCCTGCAGCACAATCGTCAGATCGGCTGGCGGCGCAACATAAGTGATGCCGTTGGTGTAGGGATTGTTCGCAGGCACGCAGGTGACCGTTCCTGGCGTCACAGGCGCCACGCCGCATTCATCGGCAGCCGAGGCGGTGCCTGGCATGGACAGCAGCATCAGTGCCAGCGAACCGCTCAGGGCGGAGCCCAAGCCAAGGCGCGCACGCGAGTTTTGGAGATTGAGGGTCAACCTCGGGGAAATCTTTTGCATGGAACGATCTTCCTTCCTCATGAACAACTCCAGATGGAGCGACGGGTGGGTAACGAGGCACGCGCCAAAATTGTTTCATGAACGGGAGAAATTTTATTTCCAAAGAGCGGCATATTAGCTCGCGCACCCGGCGACGGGCGGGTTGGGAGCAGGCTGCAGGCAGCCGAAAATGCTTATCGCTCGCCCCGCCTTGCCGCCCGGGATTACAGCCCTTAAGGCTTAGTTTCCTCCACTGATCGCGGACAACAGATGACCGATTTTCCCAAGACCATGTCGCTGATGCAGCGCGGCACCGAATTTCTCGGCAGCGAATATGCAATCATGTGCGGGGCGATGTCGTGGGTCTCGGAACGCCATCTGGTTGCCGCGATCAGCAATGCCGGGGGTTTTGGGGTGATCGCCTGCGGAGCGATGACGCCGCAGCTGCTCGATACCGAAATCACCGCGACCAATGGGCTGACTTCCAAGCCGTTCGGCGTCAACCTGATCACGATGCACCCGATGCTGTTCGAACTGATCGCGGTCTGCACCCGCCACAGCGTGAGCCATGTCGTGCTGGCTGGCGGAATTCCGCCCAAGGGCAGTATCGAGGCGATCAAGGCGTCCGGGGCCAAAGTCATTTGCTTTGCCCCGACGGTTGCGCTGGCCAAGAAGCTGCTGCGATCAGGCGCGGATGCCATCGTGATTGAGGGGATGGAAGCAGGCGGGCATATCGGCCCGGTCTCGACCAGCGTGCTGGCGCAGGAAATCCTGCCCGCTCTGGCCGAGGAGGCGCTGGTGTTCGTCGCTGGCGGGATTGGCCGGGGCGAGGCGATTGCGGGCTATCTGGAGATGGGTGCATGCGGCGTCCAGCTGGGCACTCGCTTCGCCTGCGCCACCGAATCAATCGCCCATCCAGACTTCAAGAAGGCCTTTTTCCGCGCCAATGCCCGTGATGCCATTACCAGCGTGCAGGTTGATCCGCGGCTGCCGGTGATCCCGGTCCGCGCGCTCAAGAACAAGGGCACCGAGGAGTTCACCGCCAAGCAGATCGAAGTGGCCAAGCTGCTGGATAGCGGCGAAGTTGATATGCTTGAGGCGCAGCTGCAGATCGAGCATTTCTGGGCCGGTGCGCTTCGCCGTGCGGTGATCGACGGCGATGTCGAAAGTGGTTCGGTGATGGCCGGGCAGTCGGTCGGGATGGTGACCAAGGAAGAGCCGGTTGCCGAAATCATCGCCGAGCTGATGACGGAGAGCGAAGCGGCGTTGTCGCGGCGCTAGCCTGGCAGGAGTTTACATGGAAACTGATCTGACCGCACTCGATCCCCGTTTCCGCAGCGTTTTGCGGATCGAAGCCGCGATCCGGGCGCTGATCATCGTGGCGGGCGCTGTTACGGCTGAAGCCCTGATCCCGATCTGGCCCAGCGGTTTGCTGATACCGGCCTTACTGATCGGCGTCTGGCTGGTTTTCATTGCTCCGGGGCGACGTTTTACGCGCTGGGGCTATCAGTTCGGCACCGATCAGCTGCGGATCGCGCGGGGCTATCTGTTCCGGAGCGACACTGTTGTTCCGCTCGGCCGGATTCAGCACATCGATGTCCGCCAGGGGCCGATCATGCGGCGCTATGGTCTGGCCGAGTTGCGCGTACATACCGCCGGCAACCACAACGCCAGCGTGAGCCTGCCGGGCCTGGCGCGCGAAGACGCGCTGGCGATGCGCGAGAGCATCCGGCTCCACATCAAGCAGGCGCAGGTTTGAGCGCGGACGCAGCCAGCATTGACGCGGCCGAAGCAGCAGGCCGGCGGCTTCATCCGCTCGGGCTGTTCGTCGGCTTGCTCAGGCAGCTGCCGCAGCTGTTCGTCCCGATGGCAGCCGCGCTCTATGGTGCGCGTGGGAGCGGCATGGGAAGCGCGGTTATCGTGGCGGCGGTTCTGCTTGCCAGCGTTTTGTTTCGCGTCCTGGGCTGGCTGCGGTTCCGCTATTACCTTGGCGAAGACGATGTGCGGATCGAAAGCGGCCTGTTCAGCCGCTCGGCCCGCTCGATTCCGTATGACCGGATCCAGGACGTCAGCATCGAGCAGAACGCGATCGCCCGGCTGTGCGGTCTCGCCGAGGTCAAGTTCGAGACCGGCGGCGGCGCGGGTGAAGAAGCCAAACTGAGCTTTGTGTCCAGCGCCGAGGCTGAGCGGCTCCGCGATGTGGTCCGGGCCCAGAAAGGCGGGACGACGCAGATCGGCCCGGAAGAAAAACCAGACCCGGCCGCGGCGCAAATGCCGGTTTTTGCGATGGACAACCGGCGCTTGCTGGTGCTCGGCTTCTACTCGTTCAGCCTCGTCATCCTGGCTGTTCTTGGCGGGCTTGCACAGCAGCTCGATTTCCTCCTGCCGTTTGATTTCTGGGATATTCGCAGCTGGATCGGCCTCGCTGAAACGCAAGGCGTGGATGTCGCTCACATCGACTACGCCAGCCAGTTATGGGGTGCGGTTTTGGGGTTGGCGGTGCTGGTGCTGGCCGGGATCGCGACCGGCATTATCCGCACATTCCTGACCGATTACGGCTTTCGCCTCGATCGCACGGCCCAGGGATTTCGGCGCCGGCGCGGGCTGTTCACGCGCACCGATGTGGTGATGCCGGTCGCGCGGGTGCAGGCGGCGCAGATCGGTACCGGGCCGGTTCGCAAACGGCGCGGCTGGTACACCTTGCAATTTATCAGCCTGGCGAGCGACACCAGCAAGCAGAGCCACCATATGGTCGCGCCGCTGGCCCGGCTGGGCGAGGTCTGGCCGATCGCGGCCGAGGCCGGGCTGCAGCCACCGGCCGATGACCTGCCGTTCGAAGCCGCGCGTTCCGACCCCTGGATCGCCCGCTGGCTGGTCGGCATGGTGCTGGTGACTGCGGCATCGATTGCCGCCCTGCTTGATCTGGGCAGTCTGGGCAGTCGAGGCTGGCTGATCTTGCCGCTCGCGGTGCCGCTCTCGCTGGTCCTGTGGCTGGGCTGGCGCCATCACAGTGACGCGCTCGATGCTGACCAGATCTACGCCCGCCACGGCTGGTGGAACCAGCGGCTCGACCTTGCCCGGCAAGTGAACGTCCAGTCGGTCACGATCTTGCAGGGACCGCTGATGCGGGCCCGCGGGCTGGCACGGCTCGAGTTTGGCATCGCGGGCGGGTCGCTGGCGTTCGTATCGCTGCCGCTGGCGAGGGCCCAGGAGATTCGCTCAAAGGTGCTCGCGCTGGTGACCCCGGTCGATTATTCGCAGCTTGGCCGGACAGGCTGAACGGCGCCACAATAGTTCAGCAGACCGGAAATGCAGGTCAACGCGCTCGATCACGTCAATATCATCACCGACAGGCTGGATGAGACTGCCGATTTCTATGCCACGCTGCTCGATCTTGAACGCCGCGACGGCCCGCCGCCGCTGCCGCCGCATCAGGTGCAATGGATGTACGACGCCAGCAGCCGGGCCATTCTTCACCTTAATTCGGTCGATTGCCCGCGTGCTTTCGATCGCCCGGTCGAGCCCGGTGCGCTGACCGGGGCGATCCATCATGTGGCGCTGAATTGCTCGGGCTTTGATGAGGTGATGCGCCGCCTTGAAGCGCTTGGCGCAGAGTTCCGGCTGAATCTGATCGAATCGATCGGCCTGCGGCAGATATTCACGCCTGACCCCAACAACGTGCTGCTGGAGCTCAACTTCTGGGGTGATTGATTACCGGCCCTTCGCAATGAATTCGGCCCACACGGCCGCTGCAGGATTGTCCGATTGATCCGGTGACCATTGCTGCTCCATCAGTGCGCGGGCTTCCGGCTCGGCTATCCCATGCGCCAGATGGTAGCGATAGAGGAATGCCGAAACCCGCCAGTTCATGATGCAATGGACGTGGACCGGGGCTTCTGCTGCATCCAGCGCAGCGCTAAAGGCCGCAAAGTGATCCTCGCCGGGCGCATCGAATGGCACCGGAATATGGGTATAAGCGATGCCCTGACCGGCCAGCTTGTCGGCCTCCCCGGCCAGCGCCTCGGGATGATTGTCCAGCGCAAGATTGATGACATGGCGCACACCGATCGCGGCCAGTCGCGCCGGGTCGCGCTCCTCCAGTCGGCCCGAGGTCGTGATATCCTCGCCCAGCCTCTGCCAGGCGCGGATGTCATCGGGTTCAGCGTCGTTCAATTTTCGCCCAGCGCCTTGTCTTCATTGGCGCGCTTGATCACATAGTGCCGGATCGCCTCGATCTGCTCCGCGCTGTACTGGTCTTTCCAGGCGACCATGCCGTTTTGCTTGAGCAGTCCGTCATGGACGATCTCCTGCCATAGCTTGGGGTTACCCAGCGCCGCCGAATGACGCAGATCGGGATTGTTTGATCCCGCCACGGCGGCATTACCATGGCAAACGCTGCAGCTGTTGGCATAGAGCCTGTTTCCAAGCGCCATCTGCGCAGGCGTGCCGGAAACCGGCGGCGGATCGAGTACACGGTCCACCGAGGCCGGAGCGGGTGCCAGCGCGGCCTTGCCACCCAGCTTGAACACCATCAGGCGGCTGATGTTTGGGGTGATCCCGCCGCCCAGCTTGCCCGCTGAAACATCCCACACACCGCCCCAGCCGACCATCACCGCAACATATTGCTCGCCGCCGATCGCATAGCTCATCGGTGCGGCCAGAACCCCGCTCTGGGTCGGGAAGCTCCACAACTGCTTGCCATTATCGGCGGAATAGGCGCGAAATTCGCCAAGTGCTGTTCCCTGGAACACCAGATTGCCCGCAGTCGCCAGCGTGCCGCCATTGGTCGGGCTGGTATAGGGTACCGTCCAGCGCGCCTTGCCGGCGAGCGGATCAAACGCAACCAGCGCGCCAGTAAAGGCGGCGCGGGTTGCCGTCCGAACCGCCTTGTCAGCCGCAATGTCGCCTTTGGACACGTCCAGACCCAGCTGGAACCCGGTGGTTCCGGGCTTCCAGTCCTTGTCCGATGCATAGACAAACACAGTCTTGTTGACCGGAATGTAGACCAGCCCGGTCTTCGGGCTAAAGCTCATCGGGCTCCAGCTATGTGCGCCAACTGCGCTTGGGAAGCCTACAAACGGCTTGCCGGTGATCTCATACTTGGCCTCGGGATTTACCATTGGCACCCCGGTCACCGGGTCAAGCCCGCTGGCCCAGTTGATCCCTTCAACAAACGGCTTGCCCGAGATGAATTTCCCGGTTTTGGCATCTAGCGTATAGAAAAACCCGTTCTTGGGCGCATGCATGATGACGTGGCGCTTTTCGCCGCCAAGCATCAGATCGGCCACCATGATCTGCTGGTTGGAATCGAAATCCCAGCGGTCCTCGGGGGTTTCCTGGAAGTGCCAGGCGTATTCACCGGTATCGGCATTCACCGCGACGATCGAGGCGGTGTACAGGTTGTCGCCCGCGCCCTTGGTGTTGCGGTGTACCGGGTTCCACGGCTCGGCATTGGCAGTGCCGAAATAGATCAGATTGGTGACGGGATCATAGGTGATCGCATCCCACACCGTGCCGCCGCCGCCCAGCTTCCACCATTCGCCGGTCCAGGTCTTGGCCGCAGCATCCAGATGCTTGCCTTCCTGCGGTTTGGATGGATCGCCGGGGACGGTGTAGAACTTCCACAGCAGCTCGCCGGTTTGGGGATCGAACGCGGCCAGATAACCGCGGGTGAAATATTCAGCACCCGCCGATCCGATCAGCACCTTGCCCTTGGCGATCCGCGGCGCGCCGGTGATCGCCATATGCGAATCCTTGGGGATGGTGAGCTTGTCAAAGACCACTTTGCCGCTCGCCATATCGAGTGCGATCAACCGGCCGTCGAGCGTGCCGACGTACAGCTTGTCGCCGTATATTGCGGCACCGCGATTGACCGCGTCGCAGCAGACATCGACCAGCTTTTCACGCGGGACCTTGGGATCGTAACTCCATTTCAGCGCGCCAGTTTTGGCGTCATAGGCCTTGACCATGCTCCAGGCGGTGGTGACATAGAGCACCCCATCGTGCATCAACGGCGTTGCTTCCTGGCCGCGCGCGGTATCGAGATCGGCTGACCATGCCAGGCCCAATTCGCTCACATTCTGGTCCGAAATCTGGGTCAGCGGAGAAAAGCGCTGTTCGGCGTAGTCACCGCCATAGGTCAGCCAGTTGTCGCCATTGCCCGCCGCAATCAAGGCATCGGTGACCCCTTCGGTGACCGGAGCCGAAGCTTGCGGGCCGCAGGAGACCAGCGGGAGCATTGCTGCCAGTGCCAGAAGTTTCAGACGCATTCCAGTATTCCTCATCCGAGCCGTCCGTCTTCGGACTGGCCGCTGTATCCTGATCGTAATTTGCCCGAGCAAGGTTGGGGAAATGTG
>JBKJTN010000070.1:0-4387 GCA_046590275.1 Novosphingobium sp. | reverse complement strand
GATCGTGCGGGCCTGATCGGCGATCGACCGGGTGATTGCCTGACGGATCCACCAGGTTGCGTAGGTACTGAACTTGTAGCCGCGGCGATATTCGAACTTGTCGACCGCCTTCATCAGCCCGATGTTGCCTTCCTGAATGAGATCAAGGAATTGCAGGCCGCGGTTCGTGTACTTCTTGGCGATCGAGATCACCAGCCGCAGGTTCGCCTCGACCATTTCCTTTTTGGCGATTCGCGCCTCGCGCTCGCCCTTCTGGACCATGTTGACGATGCGCCGGAATTCGCCCAGCGACATTCCGGTATTGGCAGCGATATCGGCGATTTCGGCCCGGATCCGTTCGACCGGTTCAGCCTCGTTCTCGGCAAATGCAGCCCATTTCTTGTCCTTGGCCGACATCGCCTGAAGCCAGACATCATCAAGCTCGCGCCCGACATAGCTGTCGAGGAAGTCCTTGCGGTTGACCTTGTGACGCTCTGCCAAACGCAGCATCTGGCCGCCCAGCGTGGTCAGGCGGCGGTTGAATGCATACAGATTATCAACTAGATACTCGATCTTGCTGGCGTGGAACTTTACGCTTTCAACATGTGCGGTCAGTTCTTCGCGCAGGGCATGATACTGCTTTTCCTTGGCTGCCGGGAAATCATTGCCGAGACCAAGCGCCTCGAGCCGGTTCGCCTGCGTCTTCTCGAATTTCTTGAAGATCTGGGTGATCAGCGCGAATTTTTCCAGCGCTTCCGGCTTCAGCTGCGCTTCCATCTGGGCGAGCGAAAGGGTGTTATCCTCTTCCTCTTCCTCAACCGGGCGGCGGGCGCGGCGTTCTACGCCATCGTCTTCCTCTTCTGCGGCTTCGGGCTCTTCCTCGACGTCTTCTTCTTCCTTGAACGAAGGTCCAGCTGTCTTCTCGGTGATTTCGCCGTCAGCTTCCTCGTCATTGCCTTCGGCCATCGCCTCAGGCGCAGGCTCCTTTGAGAGCATGGCGTCGAGATCGAGGATCTCGCGCAGCTGCATCTCGCCGGCGTTGAGGGCATCGGACCACATGATGATCGCGTGGAATGTGATCGGGCTTTCGCACAGGCCCAGGATCATCGTGTCCCGGCCGGATTCGATCCGCTTGGCGATGGCGATTTCGCCCTCGCGGCTGAGCAGTTCGACCGCGCCCATCTCGCGCAGATACATCCGCACCGGATCGTCGGTGCGCTCGATGATTTCCTTTTTCTTGACCAGATCAGGCCGGTCGGCGGGATCGACCTCGTCGACTTCATCCACTGCAGGATCTTCAGCCTCAGCCGCATCATCATCGGTTTCGACGATATTGACGCCCATTTCCGAGATCGCGGCCATGATGTCCTCGATCTGGTCGGCGGACATCTGATCTTGCGGAAGGGCTTCATTGAGCTCGTCAACGGTGATCACGCCGCGCCGCTTGGCGCGGGCGATCAGCTTTTTGATCGAGGCATCGTTGAGATCAATCAGGGGGGCGTCACCGCCTTCGTTCCCGCTGCCGATGTTGTCTTCGTCTTCCATTAGTCCGCCATAGGTTTGGGGGCCTCACCCGAAGGTTCCGCCGCTCGCGCGCTCGCCATTTGGCGCAGACGCGTATTTAATTCCAGCTTTCTCTTACGCAACCGATCAACCTCGGCCAGCGCAGCTTCCCCGTCGTGCTCAAAACGAGCCATTGCTGCCGCAATTGCCCGCTCCAGAGCCGGTCCTTCGACCAATACCCCAATCGCCGTTCCCAGCGCTTCTGTCGCTTCGGCCGCTTCAACGTCGTCCCGCAGAAAACTATATTTGATATTGCCATATTCCGCAGGAGCAGGGGCCGCCAGCCTCCGCTCTGCCAATATGGTGGATAGTGCGCCGCTTTCAAGCGGTGCGCCGCTATCGGCGGCATCAATCAGCGCATCAAAGCGCGGATCGGCCAGGTTGGCGCGCGCCAGTTGCTCGGAATGGGGGAGTATCTCGGAGGGCCAGCGCAGCAGTCCGGCCACCACTGCGGACGCCAGCGCCTCGATCGCGCCGCCGCCGAGCGCGCGGCGCAGCTTCTGAACATTCGCTGCCGATGGCCCCTGAGTCGGCTGGACGCCCCACTTGCCCGCTTTGCCGCGCGGGGTTGGCCGCCATTCCTGCTGTTCGCGCCGGGGGAAGGCAAAGCTGGAGAACCGCTCCTGCAATTCGCGCCGATACAGTGCCTTGATATCCGGGTCCGCAATGATTTCGACATGGGCCATCAGCCGCGCCTTGAGACCGGCCTTGTCCTCGGGCGTCGCCAGCGGGGCGGCCGAGTGTTCATGGTCCCACAGCGTGTCGAGCAAGCCCTGCGCCTGGCCGAGTAGTGCCTCCATCGCGGCCGCGCCGTCGCGTTTCAATATGTCGTCGGGGTCCATGCCTGTCGGCAGCCGCACGATCCGCAAGCTATGCGCCGGGCGCAGCAGCGGGAGCGCGCGCACCACTGCGCGCATCGCTGCGCGCTGGCCCGCCGCATCGCCATCGAAACACAGGATCGGTGTCTCAACCAGCCGCCACAGCATTTCGATCTGCCGCTCGGTCAGCGCGGTCCCCAGCGGCGCGACCACATCGCCGATGCCCGCCGCGGCCAGCGCGATCACATCCATATAGCCTTCAACCACGATCAGCCGCCCGGTCTGGCGTGAGATCGGCCCGGCGCGGTGCAGATTATAGAGTGTGCGGCCCTTGTCGAACAGCGGTGTATCGGGGGAATTGAGATATTTGGGCGCATCGGTCTTGGCCGCATCGAGGATTCGGCCCCCAAACGCGATTACCCGTCCGCGGGCATCCTCGATCGGCAGCATCAGCCGCCCGCGGAACCGGTCATACGGCTCCTTGTCGTCGACTACGATCCGAAGACCCCCCTCGACCAACTGCTCCTTTTCGAACCCGGTCAGCGCCTGGGCCAGCGCCTGCCGGCCATCCGGCGCAAAGCCAAAGCCGAACCGGGCCACCGTGTGCGCATCGAAGCCGCGGGTGGCGAGATAAGCGCGGGCCTTGTCCCCCTCGGGCGCGGCCAGCATCCGGACAAACCACGCCTGCGCTGCCGTCATGACGTCATGCAAGGAATCGCGCTGTTCTGCCGCCTGTGCGCTACGCGGATCGGCGGCAGGAACTTCAAGGCCAGCCTCGGACGCAAGCTCCTTGACCGCATCCATGAAGGCCAGCCCGCGCTGATCAGTCATCCAGCGAATCGCATCGCCATGCGCCCCGCAGCCGAAGCAGTGGTAAAAACCCTTGGCATCGTTGACCGTAAAGCTGGGCGATTTCTCGTTGTGGAACGGGCAGCAGGCCTTGAACTCATGCCCCGCCTTGGTCAGCCGCGTCGTCCGCCCGATCACGCTCGACAGCGTGATCCGGGCGCGCAATTCGTCCAGCCATTGCGGGGAGAGCGACATTAACCGTGCCCGCCCTTGGGGCGCGGGCTCCACAGACTCCCCTCCCGCTTGCGGGAGGGGTTGGGGGAGGGCATGTTGTCCAGCACCTGTTCAATCGCTTTCAAAACGCCATCGATATAGTCCAGTACTTCGCTATTCCAGAAGCGGATTAGCCGATAGCCCTGCGCTTCAATAAATCGTGTTCGGCGCGCGTCATATTCAGCTGCGGCCGCATGTTGGCCTCCATCTATTTCGATGACCAGCCGCATTTCGCGTGAGACGAAATCACAGATGAATTGTCCGACAGGGAATTGGCGATTGAAGCGCACGCCAGCCAACTTGCGGCCGCTCAGCTGTTGCCAGAGCTTGCGCTCAGCCTCTGTTGCAGCTTTGCGCAGCTCACGTGACCGCAAGGTGGGCCGACTGTAAGCTTTGTCGTTTTTCTTGAACCAATCGTCGTCCAACAGGCCCTCCCCCAACCCCTCCCGCCGGCGGGAGGGGGGATTGCTGTGCCCCTGCCTTTGGCGGGGCGATTAGTTTAAAGCCGCTTTAACCAGTCCGCTCGCTTTGCTCATATCGAGCTGGCTGCCGTGGCGGGATTTCAGTTCAGCCATGAGGCGGCCCATATCCTTGACGCTCGAAGCCCCCAGTTCCGCTTTGATCGCCTCGATCGCGGCGCTGGTTTCAGCTTCGCTCATCTGGGCGGGCAGGAAGCCTTCGATTACTGCCAGCTCGGCTGCTTCTGCGTCGGCCAGTTCGGGGCGGCCACCTTGTTCATATAGCGTGATCGATTCGCGGCGCTGTTTGCCCATCTTCTGCAGCACTTCGACCACCAGCGTATCATCCTCGGGCAGTTGCGCGGCGGTGCGCAGTTCGATGTCGCGATCCTTGAGCTTGGCGAGGATCAGGCGCACCGCGGCGAGGCGCGGCTTGTCGCCCGCTTTCATCGCGGTGATTTGCGCAGCTTTAATCGAATCGCGGATCATCGGGGCGAATTCCTGTGG
>JBKJTN010000003.1:0-5285 GCA_046590275.1 Novosphingobium sp. | reverse complement strand
TGCGCGACGTCGACGTCTCGTTCCCCCTCGGGCTCTTCGTCGCCGTGACCGGCGTGTCCGGCTCCGGCAAGTCCACGCTGGTCAACGACATCCTCTACACCCAGCTTGCCCGTACGGTCTACGGCGCGCGCACCATCCCCGGTCGGCACCGCTCGATCAGTGGTCTTGCCGAGGTCGACAAGGTGATCCACGTTGATCAGTCGCCGATCGGCCGCACACCGCGCTCCAACCCGGCGACCTACACGGGAGTTTTCGACCACGTACGCAAACTGTTCGCGCAGACACCCGAAGCCAAGATGCGCGGCTACCTGCAGGGACGCTTTTCGTTCAACGTCAAAGGCGGCCGCTGCGAGGCCTGCGCCGGCGACGGCACCATCAAGATCGAGATGAACTTCCTGCCCGACGTCTACGTCGCGTGCGAGGTGTGCAAGGGCAAGCGCTACAACCGCGACACGCTCGACATCACCTTCAAGGACAAGAACGTCTCCGACGTGCTCGACCTGTCCTGCGAGGAGGCCCTCGAGTTCTTCGGCAACCAGCCCGCCATCGCCCGGCACATGCAGACGCTGGTCGACGTCGGTCTCGGCTACGTGCGGGTGGGCCAGCCGGCGCCCACGTTGTCGGGCGGCGAGGCCCAGCGCATCAAGCTGAGCAAAGAGCTCGGCAAGCGCGCCACCGGCCAGACGCTCTACATCCTCGACGAGCCGACGACTGGCCTCCATTTCGAAGATGTCCGCAAACTGCTCGAAGTGCTGCACCGGCTGGTCGATGGCGGCAACAGCGTGGTGGTGATCGAGCACAACCTTGATGTGATCAAGACCGCGGACTGGGTGATCGATCTTGGCCCCGAAGGCGGCGTGAGGGGCGGGGAAGTAGTCGCAGAGGGCACGCCAGAGCTAGTGGCGAAGAACCCACGCAGCTTCACCGGCGGCTATCTGGGGGCACTGCTCGCGCGGTGAACACACTTCACCGCGCGGGTCTGGGCGGCGCGAAACTTTCGTGAGAATAAGAGGTTCTCACAAAACCAAGGAGCGAGGGTCCGGCAATCCGCCGAGCCGCAGATCGCCCGATTGAGGAGAACGAGCCATGATCAAGTCCGTTACCTTTGCCCTTGCGGGCAGCGCCGCATTGCTGGGCACTTCGCTTGCCGCAGACCCGAGCGCTGATTCCGGCCGCAAGCTCACAGCATCGCTCAACGGTGCGAACGAAGTTCCCGGCCCTGGCGATGCGGACGGCATGGGCAGCTTCACGGCCCGTATCAATCCCGGACAGGGCCAGCTGTGCTATACGTTGAGCGTCCAGATGATCGATGCCGCCAGTGCAGCGCATATCCACACCGGGGCGGCCGGGGTGGCTGGAGGCGTTGCAGTTGCGCTCACAGCGCCGGCTGCCGGAGCTACCGAGCAATGCACCTCCATCACCCGCGAGCTGGCAATGGAGTTGATCCAGAACCCGCAGAACTATTACGTCAACGTCCACAACGCTGCCTTCCCTGGCGGCGCGGTCCGGGGCCAGTTGAGCAAGTAACCCGCTTGATCGGGCGGAGCAGTGAAACGAAGGCGGAGGCTCCGATCGGGGCCTGCGTTTTCAGGTGCGGCGCAACAGGGCAGAGCGCGAACTACACCGCGACTTCGTCTGCGGCGACCTCCGGCGAAGGCGAGGTGAGGCGATAATGGATCCCGTCCGGGTTGTAGTGGACATCGAATTTGGAGGCAGCGCCTCTGCCCAGGCCGCGCCTGAGCAGGCTCGATCCGAAACCCTTACGTTGGGGTTCGCCTGTCAGCTTTGCCCCGCTCTCCCGCCAGTCGAAAAAGAACGTTCGCGCCGGGCCCTCGTCTTCGTAACCCCAGGTAATCTAGATCCGCCCGTTGTCGGTCGCAAGCGCACCATATTTGAGCGCGTTGGTGCACAATTCGTGAACCGTCAGCACGCTGGTCTGGGCATCGGTGGCCGGGACGCGGACTTCGGGTCCAGTCAGGCCGATGCGATCGGCATAGGCGGGGAAACCCGCCAGCGCCGCCTCGATCACCGCGCTCAGCGTCGTGTCCTCCCAGCGATCATCAACCACTAGATCCTGCGCCCGTGCAATCGCAGCCAGCAGGGCAACTAGGTCCGGCGCATGAACGTGGGGTGAAACCGGGGAGGAAGTGTTCTGCTGCCGCCTCCGTGCAGGCCGCGTCAGTCGTGAAACACCCCGACATCGCCCGGCTTGCGCAACATCTTGTTGACCTCGTCCAGATGCAGCTCCTCGAGCATGATCATCTCGCGCGCATATTCCTCCAGCAGAACCGATTTGTCCGCCGCCGTCTTGAGCAATTCGTAATAGAGCCCCAACGTCATCCGTTCATGTTCAAGGCTCTCGCGCAGGATATCGCCGATGTCATGCCGCGCGGTCTCGAGTAGCGGGCCGACCTTGAGCGAGGGATGGCCGCCCAGCAAGGTCACCAGCTCACCCGCTTTGCGCGCATGGGCGAGGCCTTCGGCGGCATTGCCCTCCAGCCATGAGACGATCGGAATGCGGTTATAGCCATACACCATCAGCGAATAATGCGTGTAGCGGACGACGCCTGCCAGCTCCGCCTCCATGATCTGGTTCAAAATGGCAATCGCGGCTTTCGTGTCATCTTCTGTCATCGCGGCCTCCTGCGTTAGCATGGCGGGTGCCCCTGTGAGATGGTGCGCAATGGCGCGAATGATATTCTAACGCGCGCCACCAACCGCCATCGTCAGGAACAGACGTCCCCGAATATAGGCTGGGGCCAAAGTGATGTCCACGAACAAGCAGACCGGCGCCAGCGGGTATTGGCTATGCAAAATCAGCGGGTTGTCGCCGTTTTTCCCGTCGCCGTAACCCGGCACCAGAAGCGCGGGCTTGCATGGCTCGCCCGCCGGCGCCAAGCAGCTTGCATGCGCATTGCCCTTTTCGAACCGGAGATTGCCGGAAACGTCGGCGCCATCCTGCGCCTTGGTGCCTGTATGGGGGCGGCTGTCGACCTGATCGAGCCGATGGGGTTCGCGTGGGACGATCGCAGGGTCCGCCGGACTGCGATGGACTATATCGATCATGTGACCATAGCCCGCCACGCCGATTTCGGCGCGTTCCGGGCTGCGATCGGTTCGCGAAGGCTGGTGCTGTTCACCACCAAAAGCAGTCACTCTGCCTATGACTTCAGCTTTGAGGCTGATGATGTGCTGTTGTTTGGCAAGGAAAGCGCGGGCGTGCCGACTGTCATCGCCGAGGCTTGCGATGCCCGGGTCCGCATTCCGATGCGGCCGCAGGTGCGCTCGATGAACCTTGCGACATCAGCGGCGCTCGCGCTTGCCGAAGCCATGCGGCAGACAGCAACTTTGCCAAGCTGACCGGTGCGCAGCTGGCTCCCTTCGAGCTTCAGGAAATTTGTCGAGACCCTACTGATTAGGCTTGCCGCCGCAATCATGCTAACCGCCCCGGAAAGGTCGCCCAGTCCCGCAAATTAGTATCGGGCCCCCGAATTCCGGGAAATTTTTTCTTGTTGCGGGACCGGCTAACAAAGGAACTCCCTCTTGAAGTCAGCTCGTTTCGTCAGCGTCCTCCTGGTCGCGACGGCCCTTCAAGGCTGCGCGACAATCAGCCGCGAACCCTTCACCGAAAGCCAGCAGGTCGATGCGACGATCCCTGGCATACCCGCGGCCCGCTTCTGGGCCGATGCTCCGGATGCGGCCCTGCAGATGTCGCCCTCGCTTATTGGCGCGAAGGGCGAGAAGACTATGTTTGCCCTGTCGGGCGGGTCAGACAACGGTGCTTATGGCGCGGGAATTCTCAAGGGCTGGAGCCAGGCGGGGACGCGGCCGGAATTCTCGATTGTTACAGGCGTCAGCACCGGAGCGCTGATCGCCCCGCTCGCGTTTCTTGGGTCGGATCAGGATGCGACGCTTGAAACTGTATTCACCACCATTTCGGCAATTATGCCTTTAACTACGCAGGATGATATGCTGCAGGATTCGAGACAGGCCGGTGCTCTTTCTCAGTTAGAGATCACCCCCGCCATGGTCAGGGCCGGGGTGTTTGAGATCATGGAAGGGAATCTCTCGGATCTCGAACAACTTGCCCAATCGATCTATCTCGCCATGGCGCTTGAGAGGTTAGATTCTCTGGGGCAACTGTGAAGCCTCATCAAGAAGTTTAGAAAGGTAGTTGGCGGCTAAAATCGCAAGGCCTTGCGGCGAGGGGTCAACAATCGGCATGTTCAAATGCATTTGCGGCGGATCAAATTTATCCCCATGCAATGTATCATGGACTGTTAGCGGCACAATTTTCGGATTCAGGATTGAAATTGGCAAATCATCCCCATCGCCTGATTTGGCTTTGATATTGCGGTAGTGGAAACTTCCTTCGCTATCGACCATAAATGTCATCCGAACCATAAAGCCTTTTTCTCGATTGACAGAGGCCGATACTGCTTCAGCGGTCAGGCTTGATATGTATTCAATCCCATGTTCGTCGCTGTTCCTCGCGTGATGGATATACGATAGCAGCGGGTCTTTCTTTCGTTCATGCTTCTTCAATCCGAACCAAGGGGTGCTTTTTGCACACCCCTTGGCACCTTGCTCTAATTTGCTGTAAATCCTACCCGCTTGTATCAGGAAGTCAGACCAGGCTTGCTCGTAAGCCTCGAACCCATTGTTGAGTTGCATTTCCGCAATCGCAGCTTTGGCGAGGGAAAGGTGCTCCTTAGCTTTTTCAAGGGCGATACGCTTCATTACAAAGACCGATCAAATGGATGAAACCTACTCCGAAGCGGAGACCGTGGCCCGTCGAGAGGCGGCGTTAAAAGTCGCCTTCGCTACCCCTCACAAGCCACACCGGCCTATCAGGGGAAAGCGAGTCGAGTCTCAATCAAAGTAGCGTTTGCGGCGCTCCCCGTCGTTCATATCGCGGGTGTTGTAGCGCAGATCAAACTCGGCACAGTAGCGGCCAAGGTGCGCTTCGCTCATGTGATGGTAGGTGCCGATCACGCCGCGCTTGAAAATCGAGAAGAAGTTTTCAGCGGTGTTGCTGTGCTTGAAACCGCCGGTGGTGACATACTGGCTGGCGCTGTGATTGACCGTGCTGTGCCCATTAAATTCGCGGCCCATGCGGGTATAGATCGGGCTTTCGTCAGTCATAAGGTGCGAGGCGCGATCAATGTTCGTGACGACCAGCGCGCGAACGTCTTTTGCATTGACGTTGGCGACATGGAACGAACGCGCAAAGCCATTGCGCTCAACCAGTGCAACAACAGCCTTCTTGGGGGCCGGTTTGCGGG
>JBKJTN010000088.1:0-3023 GCA_046590275.1 Novosphingobium sp. | reverse complement strand
TGCCGACAAACACGGCTCCCCAGCCGATGGCGGGCTGCGACCGCGCGCGGATGGCCGCAGGATAGGCCATCGCCCATTTGAGCTTCAGAGTTGGCACTTGATCGCTGGTCAGCCCGGCGACACTGGCCGGTGTGAAACGGGCGTTATCGTGACCCCAACCGACCCGCGCCGGCGGCGATGCCAGATCAAATCCGGCGTGGCGGGCATCGCACATCGGCGGTTGCTGCGGAGGTTTGTAGTTCGCAAGTGGCGTGCGCACCAGATACTCGGCAATCTGGCGCCGCTCGTCGCCCGACAGTTTGGCCGACTGCTGCGCCATGATCCCGCCGTTCATGGCGGCGAGGATCGCGTCGGGCGCCATCATTTCGAGCCAAATCTGCTGCGGCGCTTTGGGCACGCCGCCATTGTGGCAGCCTGCGCAGTTTGCGACGAAAAGCCCCTTGCCGGGATGCTTGTCCACATCGATCATCGGGCCGCTGCGCGATTGAAGTTCGTCGGTCGATGTGATCCGTTCGCCGCCGGCTTTGTCAGCCGGGGCTGGGCTTTGGCTGCCGCAGCCTGCGAGGGCGAGCGACGCAGCGAGTAGAATGGCTTGCCAGCTGCGTCGCATATCGTTGCCTCTCGGCTCTAGAACTTGAAGCCGGCTTCCACACCGTAATAGCGGGGCGGGCCATAGAGAGTGAAGGTCCATAGTCCGCCAACCACTTGGCTCGCCGTCTCATACCGTTTGTCGGTAAGGTTCTTGCCAACCAGCCGCAACCAGTACTTATCATCGGCCTGAGCAAAAGTAATCGAGGCATTGAGCAAGGTCCGCGCGCGCAAGAAGGTATTGTCGCGCTCGTCGCTGATCGACTGGGTGAAAAGATTGCGGGCGACATAGCTCAGATTGGTGTTGAGCGTGACCTTCCATTGATCGGTGATCGGAGCGGAATACGTGCCGTCCAGTGACCACTGCCACTTGGGTGCCCGGTCGAGTGGCGCTGTGGACAGATCATACCCGGCAGCGATTGGCGTTACATACTTGAGATACTTGGCATCCTGATAACCCAGCACCCCGCGCAAAGTGAGCCCTTTGGTCGGGATAATCGTTGCCTCAGCTTCGATACCTTTCACCCGTGCGCTGGCCGCATTGAAGAAGCGTGTGACTTGGTTTGGTTGCCCGTTAACGGTGATCGGAACAACGATCTGTTTCTGAAGGTCGGTATAGTCCACCCAGAAGCCCGTGATGTTGAATCGCGCGCGATTATTCAGGAATTCTGACTTCAAGCCAATTTCATAGCTATCGGCTTTTTCGGGGCGCGTCGCGGCCGCGGCTTCCGCGAATGCGTCCAGATCGGTCCCAAACGGAGCAAAGCCGCCAATCTGGTCATTGAAACCGCCACCCTTGAAGCCATGCGAATAGGTTGCATACAGGAACACATCGTCGGTTGCTTCATAGGATGCGCTGATGCGGTAAGTCGGCTCGTTATCGCGGGCCTGAACTGTCACAACACCTGCCGGGAAATTGTAGACACTCGCGTCCAGCGTGTTGTTCAGCGACAGGCTAAGGTCAAATCCGCCGCCAAGCGTCGGGATGAACGCCTGCTGGCGGCCGCGCCAGGTCTTGCGCTCCCACGTATAGCGCCCGCCTGCGGTAATCGTCAGCTTGTCAGTGGCTTTGAACGTGCCTTCCGCGAAAATGGCAGTCGATTTGGCCTTTTGCGCGTTGCACAGGATATAGGGTGTGTCATTCCAGGCTCCGAATGGGAGCGGGCCGCTCGCCAGATCAAGGAAGCCGAGCAACTGGTTGACACAGAAATCCGTATCGTCCTGCTGATGGAAGGCACCTGCGACAAAATCAAACGATCCGCCCAGATCAGAGGCAAACCGCAGCTCCTGTTGCCAGGTCTTTCGGTCATCATCGCGGGTTGCATCAAACAACGACAGCACCGAACCATCGGCCGCAACAGGAGCCTGACCGGTATAGGTACTCGGCAAACGTGACCGCTGACTGCGCCATCCGGTGATCGACGTCAGTGTGCCAATGCCGACATCTAGGTTCATATTGAGGTAAATCCCGTCAACATTGACACGGTGGCCTTCATCCATCCGCATCAGCGCGCTTGAGCGATTGGTGACGCCAGCATTGAGGATCGGATCGCTGTTCACATTACCCTGCGATCCAACGCCAAGAGCATCGAACAGAAAGAACCGCGTGCCGTCGTTAATGGGGGTTTCGTTGACCGGGGCCGGAGTTTCAGAGCTGTCTCTGATCAATTCATACTGCAACAACGCATCGAATTTGTCTGATGGTTCCCACAGGAGCTTGGCCCGCATACTGACCACATCCGTTCCGCCGACCCGCCTGCCATCGCCGCAACCCGAACGTCCAACGAACTTGGCAGTGGAAGGGGGAAGCGGAGGAGTCAGGAATGTGCCGACCGGGCCATAACACGCGCCGTTACGCATGTAGCCGTCGGAATATTCATACCCGCCCACCAGCCGCAGCGCGAGCTGGCCTTCGATAATCGGGATATTGAGCGCGCCATTGACCGAGGCAGATTTGAAGCTGCCGTATGTGCCGCGCACTTCGGCACCAAATGTGTCGAGATCCGGCCGCTTGGTTTTGACCGTCACTGCGCCGCCGATTGCATTCTTGCCGAACAGCGTTCCCTGCGGCCCGCGCAAGACTTCGACTTGCTGGACATCGAAAGTATCGAGCAATTGGGTCTGCACACTGGGCACCACAAAATCATCGACGGTCACCAGAACCGAGGGCTCGTAATAAACGATGATATTGTTCTGGCCGACGCCGCGCATGGCGAATGACGCGGCATTGAAGCCGGTGATCCGCGCTGCCGAGAAATTGGGGACGAAGGTCGACAGATCGCCAATGTCGTTGGCGCTGGACTGTTGGATGATCGATTGATCGACTGCGGAAATGGCAATTGGTGTGGTTTGAAGATTGGAGTCGCGTTTGGTTGCGGTAACGATGATTTCGCCCAGGCCGGTTTGTTCGTCTGCCTGCGCTTCCTGCGCGAAAG
>JBKJTN010000186.1:0-8441 GCA_046590275.1 Novosphingobium sp. | reverse complement strand
GGGTTACCGACACCAGCGCGTTGGGTTCCTCGCTGCCCGCACCCAGAACTCCGCGCGGACGGTGGTATTTGAACGAACGGCCCAGCATCATCACGCCATTGGCCAGCAGCGCCGAGGCCAGCGTATCCCCGGCATAGCCTTGATAGGCCTCGCCATCGAAGCTGAAGCTGACCGGGCGGCTGCGATCGATCCGTCCGCCTGTGGCCATTCGGTAGCCGCTCATCGGCGCGGCTCCCCGGCCTTGTAAGTGACTTCGAATTTATCGCTTACCGTATCGCGCACCGCGTTGAAAAACCGCCCGCAGCCGTGGATATGGCGCCAGCGCTCATGGTGCCGCCCACGCGGATTGGCCCGGATGAACAGATAATATTGCCAGTCCTCGTCGCTCATCGCCGAGGGATCAGCGGGCCGCGCGATATGAGCCTCACCGGCATAGGCAAATTCAAGCTCGGCGCGCCGCTCGTCGCAATAGGGACAGTGGATCAGCAGCATCTCAATGCGCCACCGCTGCTGCTGCCGCTTCATCGATCAACCGCCCGGTGCGGAACCGGTCGAGATTATACGGCGCGTTGATCGGATGCGGCTCATCCCTGGCCATGGTGTAGGCGAGCAGATCGCCCGCGCCCGGGGTGGCCTTGAACCCGCCCGTGCCCCAGCCGCAATTGACGTAGAGGCCCTTAACCGGGGTCTTGCCCAGAATTGGCGAGCGATCAGGCGTCACATCAACGATCCCGCCCCAGCTGCGCAGCATCCGCATCCGCCGGAAGATCGGGAAAATCTCGCAGATCGCGGCCAGCGTATGCTCGACAATATGGAGTGCACCGCGCTGCGAATAGCTGACATATTGATCGGTCCCCGCGCCGATCACCAGCTCGCCCTTGTCCGACTGGCTCATATAGGCGTGGACCGTGTTGGACATTACCACGCAAGGGAACACCGGCTTGATCGGCTCGGACACCAGCGCCTGCAGCGGATAGCTCTCGAGCGGAAAATCGAGCCCGGCCATTTGCATCAGCACCGATGAATTTCCTGCCGCCGAAACTCCGATCCGGTTCGAGGCGATGTAGCCGCGGGTCGTCTCGACGCCCTCTACCGCCCCGTCCGGGCCTCGTCTGATAGCTGTCACCGCACAGTTCTGAATAATATCGACGCCCAATGCCGCCGCCGCCCGGGCATAGCCCCAGGCTACCGTATCGTGCCGCGCGGTCCCGCCGCGCCGCTGCAAGGCCGCGCCGAGCACCGGATAGCGGGCATCCGGCGAAACATTGAGCGGCGGGCAATATTCCTTGGCTTCCTCCGCGCTCAGCCATTCATTGTCCACGCCGTTCAGCCGGTTGGCATGAATGTGGCGCTTGAAGCTTTGAACATCATGGACATTATGCGCGAGCATCATCACGCCGCGTTTGGAATACATGGTGTTGTAGTTCAGCTCTTGGCTGAGGCCGTCCCACAGCTTGAGCGCGTGATCATACAGATGCGCGCTTTCATCATAGAGATAGTTGGAGCGGATGATGGTGGTGTTGCGGCCGGTGTTGCCGCCGCCCAGCCAGCCCTTCTCGATCACCGCGACATTGGTGATCCCGTATTTTTTGGCGAGGTAATAGGCCGCGCCAAGCCCATGCCCTCCGCCGCCGACGATGATTGCATCATAGGCCGGCTTGGGCGCCGCATCGGGCCATTGTTCGGGCCATGACTGGTGGCCGCCAAGCGCTTTGGCGAACAGGCTGAGGGCGCTGAAGCGGGTCATGCAGTGGCCTGATCCAGCGCGGCCCGGGCGCGGCTTACATAGAAGTCCTTGAAATCCTCAACCAGCTTTTCCTCCATCGCATAGGGCCCCTGCCGATAGCCGTCGTTCGAAATTCCCAGATGGTTGATGTTTGAAAAATGACCATCCTGGTTGTTGGTGGTGCGCCACAGCGCGGCGATGTGATCGGGATCATAATCCACCCCCTCGACCGCATCCTCATGCACCAGCCAGCTGGTCCGCAGCAGCGTCTTGCCCGCCGAGAGGGGCGTGAGCGAAAAGGTCACCACGTGATCGCAGCAGAAGTGGTGCCAGCTGTTGGGCTGGGTCCAGACCGAGAGGCTGGAGGTTTCGGGCGCGGTAAACGGCCCGATCAGCTTTTTGCAGGCAAGCTTCCCGTCGATCGACTGGGTTACGGCACCATTCGCCAGCGCGAGCCGGGCGATGCGGTGCCACCAGCCCCCCGGAAATTCGACCAGATCGTGATCGATGCCCAGATTGCGCCACTCTTCCCGCTTGGCCGCAACCAACGCATCATAGGCGCTGTCATCGACGATATCGCCGTCGCCATCTTCGGGCAGACCCTTGCCGAAGCCATAGGTGCCAAGCACGCTGATCAATTCGGGATGGCCGGCATCGCAGTGATAACACTCGCGATTGTTCTCCATCACCAGCTTCCAGTTGGCGTCCTCGATCAGATTGTCCTGCACCGCGACCTTCAATTTATCGAAGTCATAGATCGCAATTTGATCGCCGATATCGGCCTTGACCCGGTCTATCGGCGGGGGGTTGTCGCTCATGCAGATAAAAATAAGCCCGCCGATGTTTTCCAGCGCCACAGCGGTAAGGCCGTGATCCTTCTTGTCAAAATCCTCGGCCATGCTCCGCGCTGCAAGCAGGCCGCCATCGAGCCCATAAGTCCACTGGTGATAGGGGCAGATCAGCCGCGGTACCCGGCCACGCTGATCGAGGCAGATCTTGGAGCCGCGGTGCCGGCAGCTGTTCCAGAAGGCGCGCACCTGATTGTCCCGGCCGCGCACGATCAGGATCGAGTTGCTGGCCATCTCGAACACGAAATAATCGCCCGGGTTTTTCACATGCGCAACGGTGCAGGCATAAAGCCAGACCGACTTGAGCATCACCTCGGTATCGAACTCAAAGGCTTCCTCGCTGACATACAGCCCTTGCGGCAATGTATGGCCCTTGCGGTCCTGTTGCAGCCAGCTTGCAATGGAATTGAAGCGAGACATTGAACTAGCTCCTCAATGCGTTGTTATCCGGGTCGAACGGCGAATCCTCGATCACCGTCGCCTTGTGGCGCTGGCCCAGGATGACGATGTCGAACTCGGCCCCCGGCAGCGCCAGATCGGGCTGGATCATCGCCAGCGCCAGGCTTTTGCCGCAGCGCCAGCCATAGCCGCCCGACGTTGCCCGCCCAACCACGGTCTCGCCTTGATAAATCGCCTCGGATCCGCGCGCATCGGCATCGGTGACACCGTGGACTTCGAGCGTCACCAACTTGTTGGCGAGGCCTGTGCCCTGCCAGGCCAGCAGCGCGTCCCTGCCGAAAAAGCCCGGCTTTTTCAGGCTGATGAACCGGTCCAGCCCGCTTTCGTGCGCCGAATATTCGATCGAAAGTTCGCGCGGGATCAGCTTGTAGCTCTTTTCCAGCGCCATCAGGGTCATCGCCCGGATCCCGAACGGCTTGATCTGGCACTCGGCGCCAGCCTCCATCAGCTGATCGAAAATGTAGTTCTGCATCTCGATCGGGTGGTGGATTTCCCAGCCCAGTTCGCCGATGAAATTGACCCGCAGCGCATCAACCTGGGCAAGCCCGATGCTCAGCTTCTTGCCGGTCAGCCACGGGAAGGCTTCGGTGGAAAGGTCAGTGTCGGTCAGTTTGGCGAGCACCTCGCGGCTGCGCGGCCCGGCCAGGACCAGCACCCCCATCGCGGTGGTAAGCCGTTCAAAACTAACCGAACCGTCAGTGGGCAAGGCCTTGCGGAGGTAATCGTGATCATGCCGTTCATAGGCCCCGGCTGAAACCAGATAATACTTCTGCGGTCCGGTTTTATAGACAGTGAATTCTGCCCGTACGCCGCCCTTGGCAGTGAGCAGATAGGACAGCGAGACCCGCCCGATCTTCTTGGGCACGGCATTGGTCAGCAGTCCGTCCAGCCAGCGTTCCGCGCCAGGTCCGGAAATCTCGCATTTGGCAAACGCGCTCATGTCCTGCAGGCCGACGTGCTGGTGCACATGGCGGCATTCATTGCCGACATGGTCGAAATAGTTGGAGCGGCGGAATGACCATTTCTCGCGGATCGGCGCGCCATCGCCGCTAGCGGGGTGGTTATGGTTGAGCAGCACATCGGGCCGGTCGAGATCGGCCTCGCTCAGCGCATAGCCCTCCGGCGCAAACCAGTTGGGGCGTTCCCAGCCGAATACCGATCCGAACACCGCGCCCAGTGCCTTCATCCGGTCATAGCAAGGGGTGCGGCGCAGCGCGCGGCCCGCTTCGCGTTCCTCATCCGGATAATGGACGGTGAAGACCTTGGCGTAGGCTTCCTCGTTCTTCTCGATCAGGAAGCCGCGTCCGGCATAATCGCCAAAGCGCCGCGGATCGACGCCCATCATGTCGATGGTCGGCTCCCCGTCGACGATCCAGTGAGCCAGCTGCCAGCCTGCGCCGCCCGCGGCGGTCACCCCGAAACTATGGCCTTCGTTGAGCCAGAAGTTTTTGAGACCCCAAGCCGGGCCAACAATGGGCGATCCGTCGGGCGTATAAGCGATGGCGCCGTTGTAAACCCGCTTGATCCCGACCTCGCCAAAGGCGGGCACCCGCTCCATCGCGGCCATGATATAGGGCTCGAGCCGCTCCAGCGCGTCGGGGAACAGTTCGTACTCGCTGGTTGCGGAGGGGCCATCGACATAACAGGCCGGCGCGCCCAGCTCATAAGGACCGAGCAGCAATCCTCCCGCTTCCTCGCGCATGTACCACGAGGCATCGGATTCGCGCAGAACGCCCATTTCGGGAAGGCCTTGGCGCTTGCGCTCCATGATCGCGGGATGCTGTTCGGTGACGATATACTGATGCTCGACCGGGATCACCGGAATATCAAGGCCCACCATCGCGCCCGTTTGCCGGGCAAAATTGCCCGAGCACGAGATGACGTGTTCGCAGGTGATGTCACCCTGATCAGAGGAGACCAGCCACTCACCCGAGGGCAACTGGGTGATCCCGGTCACCGTGGTATTGCGATAGATCGTCGCGCCGCGCTGCCGGGCGCCCTTGGCCAGCGCCTGGGTCAGATCGGCCGGCTGGATATAGCCATCTTCGGGATGCTGGATCGCGCCGATTACCCCATCGGTGTTGCACAGCGGCCAGATTTCCTTGACCTGATCGGCGGTCAGGAAATTGACATCGACCCCGATCGTGCGGGCCACGCCGGCGTAGTAGTGATACTCGTCGAGCCGGTCCCTGGTGGTGGCAAGGCGGATGTTGCTGACCCGCGAGAAGCCGACATTGAGCTCGGTTTCCGCTTCAAGGCTGGGGTAGAAGTCGACCGAATATTGATGCAGTTTGCCGACCGAGTAGCTGAGGTTGAACAATGGCAGCAGTCCGGCAGCGTGCCAGGTGGAACCGGAGGTCAACTCCTTGCGCTCAAGCAGCACGGCATCGGTAAAGCCCAGTTTGGCAAGGTGATAGAGCGTGCTGACGCCGACCACGCCGCCGCCGATCACCACTGCCCGCGCCGTCGATTTCATAGGATAAGCCCGCCTGATTGGAATGCGGTTTCGCTATGTCAGTCAAACCCGTGCCGCGACAACCGAGAAGCGGCCCAAAGGACTATCTATCGGCTATTCTAATAGTTTAGATAAGTCTTTTATGCGATAGCGTGATCACGACAAAACCGCCATGATCGGGGCAGAAAACAGCGCATGAGATGAATCCGGGGGGATATGTGACCACAATCGATGGACCGATGAGCGAAGACCGCGCCGCAAACCAGCTCAGCCGCACGCTCAAATCACGCCATGTCTCGATGATTACCTTCGGCGGGATCATTGGGGCCGGACTGTTTGTCGGCTCATCCACCGCGATCAATACGATCGGCCCGGCGGCGGTGCTCAGCTATGCGCTGGCCGGCACCTTGGTGCTGCTGGTGATGCGGATGATTTCCGAAATGGCGATGGCGCTGCCGGGCGTGCAGACCTTCCCCGATTTTGCCCGCGAAGGGGTTGGCAACTGGGCCGGCTTTATGGTCGGCTGGCTCTATTGGTATTTCTGGGTGGTTGTAATCGCGATCGAGGCAATTGCCGGAGCCAAGATCATCAACAGCTGGTATCCGCAGCTCGAGATCTGGCAAATCGGCGTCACGCTGATGGCGCTGCTCACCGGCGTCAACCTGCTCTCGGCGCGCTCCTACGGCGAGTTCGAGTTCTGGTTCGCCTCGACCAAGGTTATCGCCATCATCGTCTTCATCCTGGCGGCGGGCGCTTACGCGTTCGGTTTCACCTCGCCCAGCGGGCCAACTTTTGCCAATCTGACCGCGCACGGGGGCTTCGCTCCGGCGGGGATAACGGCGATCTTTGCCGGAGTGGTGACCACGATATTCTCGCTCTGCGGGGCCGAAATTGCCACGCTGGCCGCCGCTGAATCCGACGAGGGCGCGCAGACGATCGCCCGGATGACGATTTCGGTTTCGGTCCGCATCCTGATATTTTTCGTGCTGTCGATCTTCATGATCGTCTCGGTGGTGCCGTGGAACGAGATCGAGGTTGGCGTTTCGCCCTTCGCCCATGCCTTGCGGGTGATGGGCTACCCCGAGGCCGATCTTGTGATGAACGCGGTTGTGCTGGTCGCGGTGCTGTCGTGCCTCAATTCGGGGATCTACATCACCAGCCGGGCCATGTTCGGCCTCGCCCAGAATGGCGACGCGCCGCAATCCTGCGTGCAGCTCAGCAAGGCGCGGGTTCCAGCGCGCGCGATCCTGATCGCCAGCCTGTTCAGCTATGGCGCGCTGGCCGCCTCGGTGCTTTCACCCGACCGGGTCTTCAACTTTCTGGTCAATTCATCGGGCGCAATCATGCTGTTTATCTATCTGCTGATCGCCTGGGCCCAGCTGCGCCTGCGCAACCGGTTTGAGGCCGCAGATCCGGGCGCACTCAAGATCCGGATGTGGTTCCACCCCTATGGTACCTGGGCGACAATGGCCGCAATGATCGGCGTGCTGGCGCTGATGGCGCTTTCGCCCGGCCGCCAGATCGAACTGTGGGCGAGCGTGCTGGTCACGGCGGGCTTTGCAATGGGCTGGTGGATCACCCAGAGGCGCGCGATTAGCTGAGCACGATGGAATTTTTCCGGTCGCCCCAATCTTTTCACTCGCAAGATCTGCTATTCGATTGCAAGCCGGAACGAGCAAGGGAGCATTGCCATGAAGCTTGAGAACGATCCGCTGGCCGCCTTCTGGATGCCGTTTACCGCCAACCGCGCCTACAAGGCCGCGCCGCGGATGCTCAGCGCTGCCAAGGACATGCACTATACCACCAGCGATGGCCGAACCGTTCTGGACGGCACGGCTGGCCTGTGGTGCGTCAACGCTGGCCATTGCCGCGCGCCGATTGTCGAGGCGATCCGCAAGGCGGCGAGCGAGCTGGACTTCGGTCCGACCTTTCAGCTGGCGCATCCGCTGGCGTTCGAGTTTTCATCGCGCATCGCCGCATTGATGCCCGAGGGGCTGGACCGGATCTTCTTCACCAATTCGGGATCGGAATCGGTTGATACCGCGCTCAAGATCGCGCTGGCCTATCAGCGCGCCCGGGGTGAAGGCACCAGGACCCGGCTGATCGGGCGCGAACGCGGCTACCACGGGGTTGGCTTCGGCGGGATTTCGGTTGGCGGGATCGTGAACAATCGCCGCCAGTTCGGCACGCTGCTGGCGGGCGTCGATCATCTGCCGCACACGCACAGCATGGCGCACAACGCCTTTACCAAGGGCCGCCCGGCCTGGGGCGGGCATCTGGCGGAAGAGCTGGAGCGGATTGTCGCGCTTCACGGCGCAGAAACGATCGCGGCGGTGATTGTCGAGCCGATGGCGGGTTCCACCGGGGTGCTGGTGCCGCCCACCGGCTATCTGGAAAAGCTGCGCGAGATCTGCACGAAATACGGCATCGTGCTGATTTTCGACGAGGTGATCACTGCCTTCGGCCGGATCGGCGGCGCGACCGCGGCGGAGACTTTGGGGGTCACGCCAGACATCATCACTATGGCCAAGGGGCTGACCAATGCCGCCGTGCCAATGGGCGCAGTCGCAGTCAGCCGGGCGATCCACGATACCGTGGTCGAAGGCGGGCCGGACGGGATCGAGCTGTTCCACGGCTACACTTATTCGGGCCACCCGCTCGCCGCCGCGGCGGGCCTGGCGACACTCGATCTCTACAAGTCCGAAGGCATCTGGGAACACGCCGCCAGCCTGCACGGCTATTGGCAAGACGCGGTTCACAGCCTGAACGGCAAGCGCCACATCATCGACATCCGCAACATGGGGATCGTCGCCGGGATCGAGCTCGAACCCCGCCCCGGCGCCGCCGGCAAACGCGCGATGGAACTGTTCCACCAATGCTTCGACACCGGCCTGCTGATCCGCGTGACCGGCGACATCATCGCGCTGTCGCCGCCGTTGATATTGGAGAAGGC
>JBKJTN010000057.1:0-5009 GCA_046590275.1 Novosphingobium sp. | reverse complement strand
CATCGCCGGATAAAGCACTTCCTCGATCACCGGATTGAGCCGGTGAATCTCGTCAATGAACAGGACATCGCCCTCTTCGAGATTGGTCAGCAGCGCCGCCAGATCGCCCGATTTGGCAATGACAGGCCCGGACGTGGCGCGGAACCCCACCCCAAGTTCGCGCGCGACAATCTGCGCCAGCGTGGTTTTGCCAAGGCCGGGCGGCCCGAAGAACAACACATGATCCATCGCCTCGCCGCGCGATTTGGCGGCCTCGATAAACACCCGAAGATTATCCCGCGCCGCCTCCTGCCCGACAAATTCGGCCAGCGTTTTAGGGCGCAAGGCCGCGTCCGGGTCTTCCGGATGGCGGGTGGGGGTGAAGAGGGGGTTATCGGTCATTTAGTAACCGAGACACTACCGCCGTCGCCGCCGGGCGCCCCAAATCCGCCTCCACCGCCACCGCCAGTTCCTCCGTGAGTGCCGCCGCCTTGCCCACCTAGTCGAATGGCAATAAGCGCGACCTGCTGTTTTAGCACCTCAGCTTCCTTTGATGCACTTTCGGCTATTCTTCGCGCCCGGACAGCCGCGCGAAATGCCAGGGCCGCGACTAATGCGGAGACGCCAGCAAAGATAGCTGACGCAATCTGAGCCAAGTTTCCTACTTCGAAATTCACCGCACCCTCCGTTTGGCTGACAAAATGGGTCCTGAAACGAGTTCAGGATGACGTGGGGAGAGGGCAGGAAAAATCACCCCGCCGCCCGCTTTAACGCTACCCGATAGCGAGTGCATTCATGCTTGCTCTGCGCCTTACGCGCGATGGACCCTGAAACAAGTTCAGGGTGACGGGAAAGGGTGGGGGTTGGAGAAACATCCAAACCCAAACCAACTTCGTCACCCTGAACTTGTTTCAGGGCCCATTTCGCCCCACACTCAGGTCCATGCGGCAAGAACGCCAACCCTGCGTCTATATCCTTGCGAGCGGGCATTACGGGACGCTCTACATCGGGGTGACTTCCGATCTCCTTGGCCGGCTTTGGCAGCACCGCAACGATGCCTTGCCCGGATTCACCTCGCGCTACTCCGTCCATCGCCTGGTCCACTACGAACTGTTCGGCGAGATGGAACTGGCGATTTTGCGCGAGAAGCAATTGAAGCGCTGGCATCGGCAGTGGAAGATCAACCTCATCAACGAGTGCAACTCGCATTGGGCGGATTTGGCGGTGGGGTTGGGTTTGCCGCCACTTGCTCCGAATGCGAGGCAAAATGGGTCCTGAAACGAGTTCAGGATGACGGTTGGGGGAGGTTTGTTCGCTCACCCCGCCGCCCTCTTCAGCGCTACCCTAACCAGCGCATCCAAATCCGCGCCCTCGCCCAGTTCCTCAACCGCGCGAGACACCGCTAACGCAGCTACGTTCGGCTTGAAACCGAGGTTCTGCAGCGCCGAGATGGCGTCTGCGCTGGTGGAACCCGCCGGGACTGACGCCACCGCCGCGCCCGCAACCCCCGGCAAACTACCAACCTTGTCCTTCAGCTCATTGACGATCCGCGCCGCCAGCTTTGGCCCGACGCCTTGCGCCCGGGCGACCATCGCCGCGTCGCCTGCGCCAATCGCACGCTGCAATTCATCGGACGGCAGCGCCGAGAGCACCGCCAGCGCCATCTTGCTGCCGACGCCTTGCACGCCGGTCAGCAGCCGGAACCATTCGCGTTCCCCGGCACTGGCGAAACCGATCAACCGCATGTCGTTTTCGGAAACCTGAAGCTGGGTATAGGTTGTCACCCGATCACCGCGCACCCCGAATGCGTCCAGCGTGCGGGCCGAGCAATGGACGAGGTAGCCGACGCCGGCAACATCGATCACCGCCCAGTCAGGACCGAAATCATCGAGGGTGCCGGTGAGCTTGGCGATCATGCTTTGTTCTATGGCAGGGAAGTTTGATCGGCGCTAGCCCCGCCAGATATGCGCATGCGCAATTGCCACCGCCAGCGCATCGGCCGCGTCTGCGCCCGCCAGCTTGACGCCGGGCAGCAGCACCTTGAGCATGGCCTGAACCTGTGCCTTGTCCGCAGCCCCGGTGCCGACAATCGCCTTCTTGACGAGGCGCGTCGCATATTCCGCCACCGGCAAACCGGCGCGGGCCAGCGCCAGCAGGCAGACGCCGCGGGCTTGCCCAAGTTTCAGGGTCGATTGCGGGTTGGAATTGACGAACACCTCCTCGACCGCGCCGCTATCCGGGCGGTGAGCGAGGATCACCTCGGTCAGTTCCCGGTCGAGCACCACCAGCCGCGCGGCCAGGGGCGAGGCAGGATCGGTTTTCACCTGACCATTGGCAATGTGCGATAGGCGGTTGCCCTGTTTGGCAACAATGCCCCAGCCAGTCGTGCCCAGGCCAGGATCGAGGCCGATGATGATCAGCCCAGCTTCTCCATCACCGCGTCGGACACTTCGTAATTGCCCCAAACGGTCTGGACATCATCATCATCATCCAGCACGTCGATCAGCTTGAACAGCGTTGCCGCGTCGGCCTCACCCACATCGACTTTGAGGGCAGGCCGCCATGCCAGCTTGACTGCCTCGGCCTCGCCCAGCGCCTTTTCCAGTTCGCGGGCGACCGGGTGGAGGTTTTCGATCGCGGTCCAGATCGCGTGGCCATCCTCGTCGCTTTCGACATCGTCGGCGCCGGCCTCGATCGCGGCCTCGAGCACCTTTTCCTCATCGCCGACCTTGCCGGGATACTCGATCAGGCCAAGCCGTTCGAACCCGTGGCTGACCCCGCCAGATGCACCCAGATTGCCGCCGTTCTTGGAGAAGGCAGTGCGGACATTGGTGGCGGTGCGGTTGCGGTTGTCGGTCAGCGCCTCAACAATCAGCGAGACGCCGCCGGGGCCATAGCCCTCATAGCGCACTTCTTCGTAATTATCGCCTTCGCCTTTGGTGGCCTTGTCGATCGCGCGCTGGATATTGTCCTTGGGCACCGATTGCGCCTTGGCCGCATTGACCGCCGCGCGCAGCCGCGGGTTCATATCGACATCGGGCATCCCCATCTTGGCCGCGACGGTAATTTCGCGTGAAAGCTTGGAAAAGCTCGCGGAACGCTTTTTGTCCTGCGCACCCTTGCGGTGCATGATATTCTTGAATTTGGAATGGCCTGCCATTGGTTTGTCTTACAGCTAGGGATTGGAGTTGCGCCGCCCCTAGCCGAGACGGGCGCAATCGGCAATCGCAGTCCCCGGCCCTTCAGCCGAGACCAAGCGCCGCCTTGTAGAGATCGAGGATGGTTTCCATCTCGGCGCGGTCATCGGGCTTCATTTTGCGCAAGGCCACGACCTTTCGCATGATCTTGGCGTCATAGCCGACCGCCTTGGCCTCACCATAAACATCGCGGATATCATCGGCGATGCCCTTTTTCTCTTCTTCCAAGCGCTCAACGCGCTCGATCAACAGGCGCAGGCGATCATCGGTGGCAGTGGCCAAGGGGGATACTCCGGGTAAGGGGTGAATCGGTTGAGGGGGCTGATAGCGAGGCTGGTCAGAGGGGGGAAGGGCGCGGCTGTGGAAATCCCGATCCTCTCCATTTTTGCGAAGCACAAATGGGGAGGTGGCAGCGCGAAGCGCTGACGGAGGGGTAATTGCACAAGCGGTAAAACCCCTCCGTCACGCCCTGTAGGCGCGCCACCTCCCCATTTGCACTGCGTGAAAATGGAGAGGAGCTAGTGACCATTCAGTCTCATGCTCTGCGCCATGCGCTCCAATTGCTCGGGCGTGGCATCGCTCTGGAACTGCGCTTTCCATTCCGCTGCGGGCAACCCGTGGATCACTTCGCGCGCTGCTGCCTTGTCCAGCGGAGCCCCCGCATCGACGATCCAGTCGCCCAGGCAATTACGGCAAAACCCCGCCAGCCCCATCAGATCGATGTTCTGGGCATCGTGGCGGTGGCGCAGATGGCGCACCAGCCGGCGGAACGCGGCAGCGGCAACGGCATCGTCCAGCGCTTCGAGCGGATCGGAAGCCGCTGCATTCGTATTAGTATCGCAGCTCATGGGATGGTCCTTGGGTTTTGCTCCAGCCTTTGCCATACGGCAGGCTAGAGCGTGATGCGGTTCAGCTTTATCGCATCATACTCTTGAGTACGAAGGGGAAAATTGTGGCAAAGCTCGATCCGTCTCAAATCAGCTTGCGAGGCCGGAAAATCAAGATCCTCGCCACACTCGGCCCGGCCAGCTGTGCGCCCGAGATGATCAGCAAGCTGCTGCGCGCCGGGGCCGACGCCTTCCGCGTCAATATGAGCCACGGCGATCAGGAAACCCACGCCAAAACCATCGCTGCAATCCGTGCCGCAGAGAAGGATTTTGGCCGGCCGATCGGGATTCTGTGCGATCTGCAAGGCCCCAAGCTGCGGGTTGGGGCCTTCAAGGATGGCCGCGCGGTGATCCGCCATGGCAGCCACTTCACGCTGGATCGCAATCCCGAGCCTGGCGACGAGACGCGGGTTTGCCTGCCCCATCCCGAACTGTTCGGAGTGCTGACCAAGGGCCAGCGGTTGTTGATCGATGATGGCAAGCTGCGGCTGAAAGTGGTCCGCGCCAGTGCCGATGAAATCCTGTGCTCGGCCGAAGTTGGCGGGGTGATCTCCGATCGCAAGGGGGTCAATGTCCCTGATGCGGTGGTGCCGATCCCGGCGCTGACCGAGAAAGACCGCCGCGATCTGGCCTTTGCAGTTGAACAGGGCGCGGACTGGATCGCGCTGTCTTTCGTGCAGCGGCCCGAGGATGTGGCCGAAGCGCGCAAGCTGATGGGCGGATATGGGGCATTGATCTCGAAGATCGAAAAGCCCGCCGCACTCGACCAGCTGGAGCAGATCGTCGAGCTTAGCGATGGCATCATGGTGGCGCGCGGCGACCTGGGGGTGGAGCTCAACCCCGAGGAAGTGCCCCCGCTGCAAAAGCGGATCGTCGAGATCACCCGGCGGAGCGGCAAGCCGGTGATCGTCGCCACCCAGATGCTCGAATCGATGATCGAAAGCCC
>JBKJTN010000039.1:0-3495 GCA_046590275.1 Novosphingobium sp. | reverse complement strand
GATCTGCAGATTCTGGCCGGTGACGAAGGTCGCATCGTCGGCAAGCCACAGCACGGCATGGGCAATGTCCTCTGAGGTTCCGACACGGCCCAATGGATATTCCTTGATAAAGGCATTGGCGAGGCCCGGCACTGCGAATGAAGCACTTGTCATCGGGGTGTCGGTGAAACCGGGTGACACGGTATTGGCGCGAATGCCCTGCGGACCATATTGGTTGGCAACACAGCGGATCAGCGCCTCGGCACCGGATTTGGTGCCGATATAGGCGGCATGATCGTCAATAATACATTGGGTGGTAGCCGAGGAGATCTGCATCAGCGAGCCCCCGCCGGGCATCGCCCGAACAAACGCGCTGAGGAAATAATGCACGCCCTTGAACTGCAAGGCGATGATCTGATCAAGCTCTTCCTCGGTGATCTCGTGCAGCGACTTGAGCAGGCCCCAGCCTGTCGCATTGACTGCGATATCGATCTTGCCATGCCGCTTGACCGTCTCGCTTGCCAATGCTTCAACCTCGGCCTTCATGGCGATGTCGCAGAGCATCCAGTCGCCGGAGATTTCGCTCGCCAGCGCCTTGAGTGGTTCTTCCTGGCGGCCCGTCACGACCACCTTGGCGCCTGCAGCGGCCAGTTTTCGGGCGATCGCCTGGCCCATATTGTCCTTGCCGCCAGCGCCCAGCACCACGGCGACCTTGCCGGTTAAATCGGTCATAGTTCTTATCCCTTGGCCGTCAGGAATGTGGCAGTTGCGACGCCGTCCGGGCCGTAGACGGGCTCCGACAGATCGCAGCGATATTTGCGGGTTACAGCGCCTAGAATCGAGAAGTTGGCGAGGTGCCCGGCCATGCCCCGATAGGCTTCGCTGACCAGATGGGCCTCAAGATCCTCGCCGCTGTCCCATTCCTCAAACACATGGACCCGGCCCGGATAGTGAGGATCGGCAGTCCACGCATAGTGGCGGCATCCCTGTTCGGCGAGCGCCATATCGATCCAGCCCTTGGCGTCGACCAGAGCAGCTTCGCGTTTTTCGGGCGGAAACTCGAGCTCGCCGGAAATCAGAACCTTCATACCACTATCCCTTCAGCATCGCGTAGATGCGTTCCTGGTAAAACCACCGGCCGTCGCTCTTTACATAGATATCGTCATACCGGCCGACCGGGCGGCGGATCTCACCATTCGCCGTCTCTAGCACTTCGTGGGTGAAGACCCGGCCGATGGCATGATCTCCGTCGATCTCTATTGCTGCAGACTGGGCAAAAAAAGCGACGAAGGCGAAGCCTGCCATCGCGCCGTTCCACATGCCAACGATCGCATCGCGGCCTTCAACGGTGGTGCCCATCAAATGCCAGCGGCCATCAATGGCCCAATTGTTGCCCCAGTCTCTGGCATCGCGGCGGAATACTGCATCGGCATAGCTGTCATGCAGGCTGCGAATTGCCAGCTGGTCCTCGATTGGTCCTGAAAAGGCCATTGCGTCTCTCCTGTTTTGCCTGTTCCTAACTCGCTCGTCACCCGCCGCACACTATCAAAATGCGTGATCGGCGGGCCCGTAATCCCATCTGTTTTGGGGATACAAAGCCTGCCCCCGATCCGGCATAGTGGCGCTCAACGGTAAAGGGAGAAATGCGATGGATCTGGGGCTGAAGGGCAAGAAGGTCATTATGAACGGCGGTTCGCACGGCATTGGCCTGGAAACGCTGAAGCTGTTTGCCGCAGAAGGCTGCGATGTCGCCTTTTTCTCGCGCGATGAGGCCCGGGTGAAGGCAGCGGCAGCAGAAATCGGCAAGGCTGGCAACAAGGTGGTGGCCGATGTTCTGGACATGACCGACAACGCCGAGGGCTACGTCGCATGGCTGAACAAGGCACTCGAGGCATTGGGCGGCTGCGATATATTCATCCACACCGCCAGCTCATCGGGACAGGGCGCGACGCAGGATTGGCAGCGCGGACTGGATCTGGACATTCTGGGCGGCGTTCGCGCGGTTGAAGTGCTCACCCCAGCCCTCGCCAAATCGGGATCGGGCTCGATCATCCTGATGTCTTCTACTGCCGCAGTGGAAACCTTCTTCAGCCCGCAGGCGTTCAATGCGCTGAAGGCAGCGCTGATCACCTATGGCTCGCAGCTGTCGCAGGCGCTGGCGGGCAAGGGCATCCGCGTCAACACGGTGTCGCCAGGGCCGATCGAATACAAGACCGGCAATTGGGACGCGATCAAGAGCGGCATGCCGGATTTTTACAACGCCACCGTCACGCAGATGCCAATGGGCCGGTTGGGCGCTCCCGATGAAGTCGCCCGCTCGGTCGTCTTTATGGCAAGCCCCGCATCCAGCTACACCACGGGCAGCAATCTGATCATTGATGGCGGCTATACCAAGCGCGTCCAGTTCTGATCCGGGCCTTGGACGGTGGGGGGCGCCCGTATTGTGCGCTCAAGCAAGCTATGCCGGCAAGGGGTGCCCATGACGATTGATCGCGACGTGCTGCTCGATATCTACACTCGCACCATGCGCTGTGCGCGCTCGGACGAGAAGATCCGCTCAATGCTGATGGGCGGCAAGCTGGCGGTGCTCTATTACACCTACCGCGGGCAAGAGCTGGTCAGCGCGGCAATGATGGCAGCGTTGAAGCCGACCGACTATCTGGTCACGACTTATCGCGGGCAACATGACCAGATTGCCAAGGGCGTTCCGCTCGATCTGCTCTACGCCGAGATCGCCGGCAAGGTAACGGGCACCTGCAAGGGCAAGGGCGGCTCGATGCACATTACCCATCCGGAAACCGGCGTGATGGTCACCACCGGCGTGGTGGGCTCGGGCTTGCCGATCGCCAATGGCCTGGCGCTGGCATCGCAGAACCGCGGCGACGGCCGGGTCACGGTGGTCTGCTTTGGCGACGGAGCCACCAATATCGGCGCCTTTCATGAAGCGTTGAACATGGCGCAACTCTACAAGCTGCCAGTGATCTTCTTCTGTCAGAACAACCGCTACGGCGAACATACTGCCTTTGCCGATCACACGAGGGTGGACAGCGTTGTGACCCGCGCACAAGCCTATGGGATGCGCGGTGTGAAGGTCGATGGCAATGATGCCGAGGCGATGTACGCGGCCGCCATGGCCGCCGCCGAGCGTGCCCGTGCGGGCGAAGGGCCGACGCTGATAGAGGCGATGTGCTACCGGATGATGGGCCACTTCTTCGGCGCGGATTTCTCATACATGCCCAAGGAACATCTGGCCGAAATGGCGGCAGCAGACCCGCTGCCGCGGCTGCGCAAGCTGATGCTCGATTATCAGTTTACCGAAGCCGAGCTTGACGCGATCGTGACCCAGATCGATGCCGAGGTGGACGCGGCAGAAAAGTTTGCGGCCGAAAGTGCCTTTCCCAGGGCCGATGAACTTCGCCGCGACGTGTATGAAGCAGAGATCGCGGCATGAGCGACAAGATCACCATGGTCGCCGCGCTCAACCGGGCGCTTGATGAGGCGATGGCGGAAGACGAA
>JBKJTN010000142.1:0-14123 GCA_046590275.1 Novosphingobium sp. | reverse complement strand
AATGCTCGACGAAGCCCTGCAAAGCGGCCAGCGGCACACCCTGCGACCAGTCGGCCACGGCTTCGCGCTCGGGCCAACGGGTGTTGCCAAGCCGGGCGTTGAGGTCGTCCAGCTGGGATTGCGGGATGGCGAGGGTGAAGGGGCGGATTTGGGTCATAGGACAAGCTGTAGCGGAAGTTTTGAACTGGGGGGAGTGGTCAAGACTCAGGCCCACTCGCCCTGTTGATTTAGCGAGTAGCTCGCAAATCGCGGTCTGCTAGGTTTTACAGGAATCCGGCGCACAACTGGATGAGCGGGAGGATTTTGATGCGGCTCGAGGGCAAAACAGCACTGATTACCGGGGGCTCGTCGGGCCTGGGCAATGCCATGGTGCGCCGGTTTGCTGCAGAAGGTGCCCGCGTCATAATCGCAGATATCGACATCCAAAACGGGCAGTCGCTGGCGGACGAACTGGGCAATAAGGCTAGCTTCCAGCTGTTGGATGTTTCGCTCGAGGATCATTGGAAACGAGTTCTTGAAGATGGCGGTGCGGTTGACATTCTCGTCAACAATGCCGGAATCACGACCTTTGGTTCGATCGAAGATCTGACGCTTGACCAGTTCCGTCATGAATTCGAGGTGGATGTCATTGGCGTGTTTCTTGGCTGCAAATATGGGGTGGCCAACATGAAGGCCAATCCGAAGGCGTCAGGCGGATCGATCATCAACATGTCATCGCTGGCCGGGGTGCGGGCAACTGGCAGTCTGACTGCTTACAATGCCGCCAAGGCAGCGGTCACTCACATGACGAAATCAGTCGCAATGCACTGCGCGACCAGCGGCTATGGCATCCGCTGCAATTCGATCCATCCGGGCGTGATCCACACCCCCATTCTTGACAAGGTTCTGGCGCAAGTTCCCAATCCCGATGAGGTCTATGCTGGCTGGGTTGCGACGCATCCGATTGGCCGGATCGGCCGGCCCGAGGAGATTGCAGCCATGGCAGTCTATCTTGCATCCGACGAAGCCGGCTTCACCACAGGTGCCGAGTTTCGTGTCGATGGCGGAAGTTCGATGTGAACCGGATATCGTTCGCCTCTGGAATTGTCCCGGATTGCGGTCCGGTCGAAACAATCATGGCGGCAGCAGCAGGCGGTTTCGATGCAACCGGCCTGTGGATCGAACCGTATAACTGGACATCGGCGCTTGTGCGCGCAGCTCGCTCGGCTCTTGCCGATACCGGCCTAGAACTGCTCGACGTAGAAGTTATCTGGATCAAACCCGGTGATGATCTGGGTGTTCACAAGGCCTGTATCGACATCGGGGCAGAGCTTGGGGCGAAGAATGTCCTGTGCGTGTCGTCGGACCCCGACATGGGAGCGACGGCGGCGCGATTGGCGGCGCTTTGTGAACATGCCGAGGGCCCGGCGATGCGCGTGGCGTTGGAATTCGGCATATTCACCGAGGTCAAAAACCTCACCATGGCGATGGCGGTGCTGGATGCGGTGGCGCACCCTTTGCGGGCGTTGCTGATCGATCCAATCCATGTTGATCGCTCGGGCAGCGCAATTTCAGACATTGCCGCGGTTCCAGCAGCGCTTTTGCCCTATGCCCAATTCTGCGACGCTCCGGCAGAGCGGCCCGATCCTGATGATTTCGACGCGGTCATCATCGATGCCATCGATTTGCGGAGGCAATGCGGCGAAGGCGGATTGCCGTTGGGCGCACTCTACGATGCACTGCCGCCCGGCATTCCGCTCAGCATCGAGCTGCGATCCAAAATCCTGCGTGACAGCTTTCCCGATATCGGCGAACGAGCCAAGGCCGTGGCGACTGCAACCCGCCAGTGGCTGGCATCGAAAGCAGGTTGAGCTTCAGGTTCAGGTTTGGGCGCAAAGCGGACAATGTCAGAACTCCAAAACCATTTTCCTACATCCCCCCGCCCTGTCACACTTGCCGCCATCCCAGCGCCAGCCTCGCCCCGATGAGTTTCCCGCTCTCACCCGTCCACCCCACGCGTCTCATGCCGTGGTGCTGTGGATGCTGGCGCACCACGCCCCGGAAATTCCCCAGCGCCGCATGGGCTTAAACCAGACGCGATGAGTGAGGCTCATCGCGCCGTAGCCTCAAATTCCGTCAAGCGCCTTGCTTACCAGGATGTTCACCGAAACGCGGCGGTTCTGGGCTTTGCCTGCTTCGGTGTCATTGCTCGCCAGCGGGTCCGATTCGGCCATTCCCGTGGGGGTAAGCATGCGATAGGGTTTCCAGCGGCAGGCCTGCTGGAGGTAATTGATAACGCTGCTTGCCCGCTTTTCGCTGAGCGTCTGGTTATAGTCTTCGCTCCCGACCGAATCGGTGTAACCGACAACCAGCATCATGGCGTTACCCGTGGCATCGGCCTCGGTCGCTGCAGTGCAGAGTTCGGTTTTGGCATCGGCCGTCAGCATCCACTTGCCAGTGGCGAAATACACGTTGGTGGTGCCCTTGACGTTGTACTTGTCGATATCAGCCATCCGGCCGCGCAGCGCCTCTGTTGCCGCTGACTGGTCTGCAAAGCCCTGGGCAGTGCCGTTGCGGATCATCATCGCGGTTTTAAAGTCGTTGTTCTTGAAACTGATCTGGCTCGCGACCAGTCCATCGCCCGAACGCAGCGTCTTGACGGCAACCGGCAAGCCGTTGAGCAGAGCGTCCGTACCAAGTTTACCGCGACCGCCGCCGAACAGGCCGCCGCTGGCCTTGATCTTTGTGGCATCGTTAATGGCGATAATCGTGCTGGTGCCGTCAGCGGCCGTAACTTTCAGCCTATCGTCTTTGCGCGCGGAGATGACGCCTTTGATCTCAGGCCCGGCAGCCATCATGCCATTTACAATGATGCTCTGGTTAGGCGAAGCCTGCTCCTGCGCAGACAGGCTGCTCGCGGCTGGCACGGCAAGCATGGCAAGCAGGAGGAGAGCTCCTGGCCGGGTCGAAATGATGCGCATCATTTTACTCCTTCAGATTGCGTCGGCTGGCCTGTCGGTTCAGGTCAACCTGGACTGGCGCAGCAACATTTTTGGGCAGTCTGCACCGCACCAGCACAGTTTCATGCCGTATTAGGCTTACCAATTCATAAATCGCGGCATCGATTGGCGGAAACGGAGCGCAACGCGGACGTCGCAACCATCCGAAACCATTTTCCTACACCTTCGCGCCCTGCCACACTCGCCGCCATGTATATGCCAGACCCGCCCCGATGAGTTTCCCGCTCTCCCCTTGCCCACCCCGCACAAGCCGCGCCGCAAGCGCGGCTTTTGTGTGTCTGGGGCGGGTGGTATTCGATGGTTTCCATGCGCCACTGGCGTGAAGTTGGTGAAGTTCGTGAAGTTTGCTTTGTTTCGCCCCTCGCTTGAAGCGGAGCGGCTTGAGTGCAGCCCTCTTTACAAGCCCTGCCTCACCCATCATAGGATTGCGTAATGATCCGCTCACTAGGCCTAACCCTGCGACTTATCCGCCCTTGGGCGTGAGTTGGCGTGCCTTGCTCTGGCGCGCTGCGGCGCTCAGGGGAAGACTAACCGCCCGACAGTCTGACAAGCCAAGTTTCCGGAAATTGCCATCATGACCATGCTCAAAAATCCCGCGGAAAAATACCGCCCCTTCCCCGTCATCAACCTGCCCGATCGGCAGTGGCCTTCGCGCGTGATCGACAAAGCGCCGCGCTGGCTTTCGACCGATCTGCGCGATGGCAATCAGGCGCTGATCGATCCGATGGGCGCGGAGAAAAAGACGCGGTTTTTCGATCTGCTGGTGAAGATCGGCGCCACGGAAATCGAGGTTGGTTTTCCCGCCTCGGGCGCGACGGACTTCGATTATATCGCCGATCTGGTCCGTTCGGGCCGGGTGCCGGAAGATGTCACCGTGCAGGTGCTGACCCAGTCGCGCCGCGATCTGATCGAGACCTCGTTCGCCAGCCTTGAAGGTTCGCACCGCGCTATTGTGCATCTCTACAATGCGGTGTCACCGGCCTGGCGGCGGATCGTGTTCGGCATGTCGCAGGAACAGGTCAAGCAGATCGCCATAGATGGCGCGAAAGTGATGCGCGATTCAGCGGCGAAATATCCCGGGACCGACTGGCATTTCGAATATTCGCCTGAGACCTTCTCCACCGCCGAGGTAGAATTTTCGGTCGAGGTTTGTGCGGCGGTGATGGAAGTGCTGCAGCCCACTCCCGACCATCCGATCATCTTCAACCTGCCCGCGACAGTCGAATGCGCGATGCCAAACATCTATGCCGATCAGATCGAACTGTTCGGGCGGATGATCCCCAACCGGGACAGCGTGGTGATCTCGCTCCACACCCACAACGATCGAGGCACCGGGATTGCGGCGGCCGAACTGGGGCTGCTGGCGGGTGCCGACCGGGTCGAGGGCTGTCTGTTCGGCAATGGTGAGCGCACCGGCAATTGCGATCTGGTGACGATTGCGCTCAATATGTACACGCAAGGGATCGATCCGGGGCTCGATTTTTCGGACATCGACGGCATCGCCAAAACGGTTGAATATTGCAACCAGCTGCCGATCCACCCGCGCCATCCCTATGTGGGGGAACTGGTCTATACCTCATTCTCAGGATCCCATCAGGATGCGATCAAGAAGGGTTTTGCCGCGCGCGAGCAGCAGAATGATCTGACCTGGGAAATGCCCTATCTGCCGATCGATCCGGCTGACCTTGGGCGCAGCTACGAGGCGGTGATCAGGGTCAATTCGCAGTCCGGCAAGGGCGGGTTCGCCTGGGTGCTGGAACAGGATCAGGGGCTGAAACTGCCCAAGAAGATGCAGGCGCATTTTTCCGGCCATGTCCAGGAGCTGGCCGACAAGGTGGGCCGCGAATTGTTTGCCGAGGATATCTGGGAGGTATTCCAGCGCGCCTATCACCTGAGCACGCCGCAGCACTTCCAGCTGATCGATTTCGACGAGGTCCGCGCGCCCGATGGAACGCGGATCTTCGCCGGCAAGATCGGCGTTGATGGCAAGGAGCAGAGCGTCAGCGGGCGCGGTAACGGACTGATCTCGTCGGTGGTCGCCACGATTGCCGAGGCGTTCGGAGTGAGCCTTGAGATCAAGGACTACACCGAACACGCAATGGGCGCAGGATCGGACGCCCGCGCGGCGGCTTATGTCGAATGCGTGTTGCCTGATGGCCGGACCGTGTGGGGCGTGGGGATCGATGAAGATGTCGCCACCGCCAGCGTTCGCGCGGTGCTGAGCGCCGCCAATGACGCGGCAGGCTGAAGCAGAAACCGCAGCAGGAGCTGACATGAAAGAGACAATTCTCGAGCCCGATCTGGCGATCATAGATCCGCATCATCACTTGTGGGATTTGACCCCATTGCTAGGCGCTTTTCCCGAACCGCAGCACCCGTTCATCACGTCGCTCACCCGGACGCCGTATTACACTTTCGATCAGCTGCGGGCCGATGCGCAGTGCGGTCACCGCGTGCTCGCTACGGTCTTCATGGAGTGCGGCGCATTTTACCGCTCGGGTGCCAGCGATGCGCTCAAACCGGTTGGCGAAGTTGAATTCGTGGCCGGTGTCGCCGCCCAGGGAGCGAGTGGGATCTATGGTGATTACCGCCCCTGCGCCGCAATCGTCGGCCATGCCGACATGACTCTGGGCGACCGCGCGGTGGACGTGCTGGAGGCGCTGGCAGACGCAGGCGGCGGGCGCTTTCGCGGCATCCGCCACAGTGCCGCCTGGGATACCGATCCGGCAACGCTTGGTCCGCCGTTTCATGCCCAACAGGGTCTGCTTGGCAGCGATGCTTTCCGCGCCGGGTTCAAGCACCTAGGTCCACTTGGGCTAAGCTTCGATGCCTGGGTGCTCGAGCCGCAGCTTGGTGAAGTGATCGCGCTGGCCCGGGCTTTTCCGGATACCAGCATCATCCTTGATCACTGCGGCACCCCGCTGAATGTCGGCCCCTACAAGGGCAAGCTGCACGAACGGTTTGAGCCGTGGCGCACGGCGATCCGGGAACTCGCCACCTGCCCCAATGTCTCGGTCAAGCTGGGAGGTCTTGCCATGGCGTTTTGCGGCATGCCTGAGCAGGGTCCGGAAGCTGGGCTTTCCTCCGAAGTGCTGGCGGCAATGTGGCGGCCCTATGTGGAAACCTGCATCGAGGCCTTCGGGCCGGAGCGCGGCATGTTTGAAAGCAACTATCCGGTCGACAAATGGGGCGCGAGCTACGCCACGCTGTGGAATGCCTTCAAGCGGCTTTCTGCGGGGGCGAGTGCCGCAGAAAAGCATGCATTGTTCGCCGGAACCGCGGCGCGGGTTTACGGGATCGAAGGCGTTCTGGTGGGGCTTTCATCAAAATAGCTAGGTGGGCGGGCACTCCCCTCCAAACCACTCGACAGCTTTGAGGCGCCGCCATAAGGGGGCTTAACCGATCGCTTAAAGAAAGCTTCCCTGCATGTCCCTCCCCGCCCCGTTTGATCGCCTTCGCCTGCCTGTAATCGCGGCGCCGCTGTTTATTATCTCGGGGCCGGAACTGGTGATCGCACAGTGCAAGGCGGGCATCGTCGGCAGCTTCCCGGCGCTCAACGCCCGGCCCTCGGGGATGCTCGACGAATGGCTCCACCGGATTACCGAGGAGCTTGCCGCGCATAACCGCGACAACCCAGATCGTCCGGCCGCGCCGTTCGCGGTCAACCAGATCGTCCACAAGAGCAACAACCGGCTTGAGGAAGATTATGAGGTCTGCGCCAAATGGCAGGTGCCGCTGACCATCACCTCGCTCGGCGCGCGTGAAGACCTCAACCAGGCGGTGCACAGTTGGGGGGGGATCGTTCTCCATGATGTGATCAACGACCGGTTTGCCCACAAGGCGATCGAAAAGGGCGCAGACGGTCTGATTCCGGTCGCGGCCGGCGCTGGTGGTCATGCCGGCGTGCTATCACCCTTCGCGCTGATGCAGGAAATCCGCGAATGGTTCACCGGGCTGGTCGCGTTGTCGGGCTCGATCGCCTGCGGCCGTTCGGTTCTGGCCGCACAGGCGATGGGCGCTGATTTCGGTTATATCGGCACACCTTGGGTCGCCACGGCCGAGGCCAATGCGCAACCCGCTTACAAGGATGCGGTCGTGGCCGGAAGCGCCGCAGACATCACCTACACCAACCTGTTCACCGGGGTTCACGGCAATTATCTTCGCCCTTCAATTGTTGCTGCCGGACTTGATCCCGATAATCTTCCGGTCAGTGATCCCAGCGCGATGAACTTTGGTTCAGGCGGCAATACCGAGGCCAAGGCATGGAAGGACATCTGGGGTTCGGGCCAGGGAATTGGCGCGGTCAAGGCCATCGAAACGGTTGCGCAGCGGGTTGACCGGTTAGAGGCTGAATATAACGCGGCGCGCGCCGAACTGGCCGGCAAGGCGCAGCTGAAGCTGGCCTAGATTACAAGATCGAGGCTGGAGCCTCAGTTCCCAGCCAGAGTTGCTCGGCCATCGCGTCAAGCTCGGTAAAATCAACCCAGCGGCCGAGCGGATCGCGGCGATTGAGAGTAAAACGGCGGCGCTGCTGATCGAGCAAGCGCCGGCGCAGCGCACGCTGCAGCAGCGCGATCCGTTGCTGCGCCACCAACAACGCAACTTCGGGTGCCCGCAGCCGCTGCGCCGCCCAGCCCGCCTCAATCTGCCCGACCCGCTCGATCACCAGCTCATTATAGGTTCGATGCGGGCCGCGGTGGAGCGGCAAGCCGATCCGAATCGCTGACGCATCATTGGCAGGCAGGAGCAATCCGTTGCTGCGAAAATCATCGAATCCGATCCGCTCCACCCCGACAACCTCCAGCATCGGCCTGAGCGAGCGCCACAAGAGCAGCTGACGGGGCAGTAAATGGTGACGCTGCAAACCGGGCTCATGACCCGGTGCATCGCGGCGATTGACCGAACGGAACGACAGCCGCTGCCGTGATTGGCCTGTCCCGGAGCCGGGCAAACTGGTCAGCTGCGCCATCCTGACTAGCGCCCGGGGTAGCTATCGGAGCGGCTCATCGGCGGAGCTTGACCCGCAGTTGCCGCCCCTCGCGATCTGGCAATACAAGCAGCGATTCTCCATCAGGACCGAGCAGCTGGGTTGGCGACGCGATCGCGCCGCCTTCGGCCATCTGGTGGATTAGCCGCACCGCGATGCGGGTTGCTTCAACCAGCGATTGGTTCCGCTCTGGCTCGAACCGCAGTTCTTGGCTGATCAGGTACTCAAGCCCACGCGTTGCAAGTGCCCCGTCGCGGTCGCGTTCAAGCGAGACCAGTCCCAACGCAGGGAACGCACCGCCGGCCAGCCAGGCACCAATCGCTCGGATGAAATAGTCAGGCTTCATCCAGCTTTGGGCAGGACGCCAGCAGACCGCTTGTAAACCCGGTAAGGTCGCGAGTGTGGCACCCAGCCCGCACAAGACACGGATTACCGGCAGCAACGGGCTGCCTTCGCCCAGATGCGGCCCAAGCGCCAATTCGATCGGCTCACCCGTGACAGGCCCGGTTAGGCCAAAAAGCTGGCCCGGCGGCGGCAGCGGCGGCGATTCTGCCGGAGCAAGCCCGCGGCAGTCAAAAGTAAGGCCCATCGCCAGAAGTTCCACCCAGCCTTCATCGCTGATCGGTCGGTGCGATACCGCAAAACCTACCTGAGATCCGTCCGAACACCCGCTGCGGGCCGCAAGCTCGGTCAATCGAACGGCGTCAGGTCTGCTACCCTCCGCAAACACAAGCGAAAGGAGCGCGCGACCGGGTGACCCGGAGTTATCGTTTTGACCGTTGATTGCCTTCCCCTGAACCCTTTGTTCGCAATTGATAGTGGCACTTTTGGGGCACGCCCGTCGAGTCCTACCACAGGCGTTAGTTTGAGTTTGGATGTATCAACAAGGGACTATTCAGTAGATACCAAGCGCAATGCCCTCCGCGAGCGCCTCGCCGAGGCTCGCACACAACAACAAATCAGCAGGCGGAACGGATTTAGAAGCCAGAATCGCTTCGGGAGTCTGCGCACCCAGGTTGACGATCAGAGAACCGGCAACCCGGCGCAAGCGCCAGCCTGTGGCGATCCGGTCAATCTGCTGCTCTGCTCCGCGTCCATCGGATCCTGCGGCAATGGCGGTGGCATAAGGCCGCCCCTCGACTTTCCCGAGTAGCGGATAATAGCAGCGGTCAAACATCTCCTTCATGGCCCCGCTCATAGTTGCGAGGTTCTCCGGACAGACAAACAGAAAGCCGGACGCAGCGAGGAGCTGCTCTGGCATGACGTCTTCGGCGGCCAGCAGCGAAGCCTTGCCGCGGGCCGCCGCATAGGCAGCAGTAGCCATCGCGCGCGCCGCACCAGTGCGGCTGTGCCAGATGATTGCCAGCATCGCGACCTGTCAGCAGCCCGGCTTGATCACCGAGCCGAGCAAGCCGCCCAGCCCGCGCGATGGCTTGCAATCGGGCTTAGGCTGGGTCGATTGGTCGGGCGATTCCATTCCCTGTCCCATTCCCGGGCCCATCCCCGGCATATCCATCCAGCTGGTTGTCGAGCGATGGCGAATACGAGCGGTCCATTCAAGGTTCCATGCCGCCTTTGGATCAGCCGGGCGCGGCGGGTAGGAGAAGTCTTCCAGCGGCCCGAAAGCGGTCAACATGCCAAACCGGAAATCGGGCGCATCGCGGCGTACTTCGGCAGGAATGATGCAGCTGGTTGTCGCAGGCGCCATTACAGTCCGGTCGCGGACCAGCGGCGAGACTTGCGCAGGGGTCAGCCAATCCGACAGACCGCCGCCGAACTGACGGCTGGCGCTGCTCGACCACATCACCATATCGCCCATTTCCCCGTCGGGCGCGCGCTTTCCGCCGAACAACGTGGCGTGATAGCCGGTCGCATCGGCAATCGCACCCCAGCGGACCAGCGTCGATCCGCTGGCCTGGGCCGTCGCGGTTACCCGCAGCGGGGTCATGAAGTCCTTTGTCAGGGTAAAGCCGATCTCGGGTGAATAGTTTCCGGCGATCCGGTGAGCGCCGATCAGCGAGCTCTCCGGCTTGGCATATTTGCCATCCTCGGCCGGCCAGCGCCCGAACGTTCGGCTGTTCTGCAGGGTCGGCCCCCAATCACGGATGATCGTGGTGGACCACATCCCCGGCGGGATTTGCCCGGCGGCGAGCTTGGCAAAATCGATCACCACCGGCTGGCCCTTGGGGGCCCGCTCGCCGCAGCCCCAATAGATCAGCATTCGGCCGCGCGGGCGCTGGCCCGGGGGGAAACCCTCCTCCATCCGCTCCTGCGCCGGAGTAACCAGCGCGACCGACTTGCCGAGCTTGGCCACCGGCGGCATGAAGTGATCCGCTTTGGCCCCGCCTTTAAGCGGCGTTCGCGACGAGCCAAGCCGCAGCAGCAGCTCGTGCTGCGTATTATTGCCGCCGCGTCCAAACATCATGCCAAGGCCAGCCCCCATACCGCCGCCCATCGCCCCCATCCCTGAAACAGTCCCGGCGCGCATATCATAGCGCGCCACGGGCCCGCTGGCGGGCTTCTGCTGGGCCAGAAGTGGCTGGATCAGTAGCGGCATGGCAGCGAGCGCCCCTGCCCCGGCAGCAAGAATCAGAGCGAGCTTGCGACGATTTACCATGGCGGAGTCCCTTTCGCTGTTCACTTGGTGAATAGTCCACGCCCAGACCGATTGATTGTCAATTGTCGACATCGCTTGTCCCGAGCTTTCAGCTACTGCGGCAATCGGCTAGCATGGCGCAATGGCCTCATCTCCCCCCGCGTTGTTCGGCATCGAAAGCTCACTTGGCGGGCGCAGTTGGCGTTGGCGCGGCGGCAACATGGATGTCGGCGCGCAGGTTTCCGGCGAGGGCGAGGGATTTGGACTGGAAGATGATCTGGTCACCCAGCTGCTGCTGTCGCGCGGCGTAGCGCGCGAAGATCTCGAGCGGCACCGCAACCCCACCTTGCGCAGCTTTCTGCCCGATCCATCGGAGTTCCGCGATATGGACATCGCTGCCGAACGGCTTGTCCAGGCGGTCCTGACCAATGAAGCCGTCACTATCTATGGCGATTACGATGTCGATGGAGCGACCAGCGCCGCCTTGCTGGTCCGCTTGTTGCGGATGCTGGGGCACGAGGCGCGCTATTACATCCCCGACCGCCTGCTCGAAGGTTATGGCCCTTCCGGCGAAGCGCTGGTCCGGATCGCCGAGGAAGGCAGCAGCCTGATCGTTACGGTCGATTGCGGAGCAATGGCGCATGAGGCGCTGGCGATGGCTCATACCGCCGGGGTTGATGTGATTGTGGTCGATCATCACAAATGCTCCGTGGAGCTTCCCAAGACGGTGGCTCTGGTCAATCCCAACCGGCTTGATGAAAGCGATATCGGCGCTTCGCATGGCCATCTGGCCGCAGTGGGCGTGGCCTTCCTGCTTGCCATCGCAACGGTGCGCTGCCTGCGTGATCGCGGCTTTTTTGCCGGCATGGCTGAACCCGATCTGATGTCGCTGCTCGATCTGGTGGCGCTGGGCACGGTGGCCGATGTCGCCGCGCTCCACGGCCTCAACCGCGCCTTTGTTGCGCAGGGCCTGAAAGTCATGGCGCGGCGCGAGAACATCGGAATGGCCGCGCTGATTGATGCCAGCCGGCTCAGTCGCGCTCCGACCTGCAGCGATCTGGGTTTTGCGCTGGGTCCGCGCATCAATGCCGGCGGCCGGGTGGGTGAAGCGACCCTTGGCGTGAGGCTGCTGACCACCGAGGATGCCGATGAGGCGCGAGATATCTCCGCCAAACTCTCGACCCTCAATGAAGAACGCCGCGCAATCGAGGCCGAGGTTCAGGAAGCAGCCGAAGCGCAACTTGATCGCCAGCACAACCGCGCAGTGCTGGTCGTCGCTGGGCAAGGCTGGCACCCCGGCGTGATCGGCATCGTTGCTGGCCGGATCAAGGAAAAGACCGGCAAGCCGACGCTGGTAATCGCGCTGGATGCTGATCCTGATGGCAATGGCAAGGGCTCGGGCCGCTCGATCGCCGGGGTTGACCTTGGTGCTGCAATCATTGCCGCCAGCGAAAACGGCTTGCTGATAGCGGGCGGCGGTCACGCGATGGCGGCCGGGCTGACGATCGCGCCCGGCCAGCTTGATCCGCTTGGCGAATGGCTGGACGCTCAGCTTGGATCGACTGTTGTTGCAGCGATGGCAGGGCAAGCCATGCTGCTGGACTTGGCCGTCGCCCCGGGCGGCTTGACCCCGCAGCTGGTCGCTACACTGGAAAGCGCTGGTCCCTATGGGATGGGCTGGCCCGGTCCGCGGATCGTGGTCGGGCCAGTGCGCCTGATCAAGGCGGACATCGTTGGCAATGATCATTTGCGGTTGATTGTTGGCGGGCAGGATGGCGGCAGTTTCAAGGCCATCGCCTTTCGGGCCGCGCAAAGCGCGATGGGTCAGGCTCTGCTCCATGGCGCGCAGGGCAGGAAAATCTGGCTGGCAGGACGTGCCAAGATCGACGACTGGGGAAGCCGCCCGGCGGCCGAACTGCACCTCGAGGATGCCGCCTGGGCTGATTGATGCACTGCAACCAATACTGGGGCTTGACCCTTATGCCCGCCTTGCCTAAACGCGCGGCCTTGCCAACGGCTTCAGCCGGTATGGCCCCATCGTCTAGCGGTTAGGACGCGGCCCTTTCACGGCTGAAACACGGGTTCGATTCCCGTTGGGGTCACCATCGCCATAACTTCTGGCATCGGTGCATCAGTCCCGCTAATGGCAATCGGTATTGGCCCCTTCGTCTAGCGGTTAGGACGCGGCCCTCTCACGGCTGAAGCACGGGTTCGATTCCCGTAGGGGTCACCATCCAGCTTCCATTCAATCATTGGAATTGCGACGCGCTTGCCCGCGCCATTGCGGCTGCCTGCTTGCCTGCGATCGCTTTTAGGGTTACGACCCTAAATTAATCTGACGACGGATGGGAGGACTACCGACATGAGCACTGCATTTGCCGAAATCGAAACGCCGCTGGCCGCGCTCGACGTCAGCCGGGCCGAGCTTTACGCCGAAGATCGCTGGCAGGAGCCCTTCCGCCGCCTGCGCGCCGAGGCGCCGATCCATTATTGCCCCGATTCGCTGTTTGGTCCCTATTGGTCGGTCTCGAGCTACAAGCCGATCGTCCATATCGAGGCGCTGCCCAGGATCTTCTCCTCGTCCTATGAGTATGGCGGGATCACCGTCGCGTTTCTGGTCGACCGGCTGCTTGAGGGTGAGTTTCGCATGCCGATGTTCATTGCGATGGACCCGCCCCAGCACACCGGCCAGCGCCGAACCATCGCCCCGGCGTTTGGCCCCAGCGAAGTCGCCGCGATGCGCGGCGAAGTGAGGGCGCGGACGGGTGAGGTGCTGGACAGCCTGCCGATCGGCGAGGCATTTGACTGGGTTGAGCGGGTCTCGATCGAGCTGACCACCGGAATGCTGGCGCGGCTGTTCGACTTCCCTTGGGAAGAGCGTCACAATCTCACCCGCTGGTCGGATACGCTGGGCGATGTCGAACTGCTGCACTCGCCCGGCGGCATGGAAAAGCGCAACCTCGAAGCTTACGAAATGGGCGCGGCCTTTACCCAGCTGTGGCAGGCCAAGATGGCTCAGCCCGGCGGTAATGACCTGATCTCGATCATGATGCGGTCAGACGCGATGAAGGAAATGAGTGAGGCCGAGTTTATCGGCAACATGATCTTGCTGATCGTTGGCGGCAATGACACCACCCGCAATTCGATGACCGGCTTTGCCTATGGATTGCACACATTCCCCGAAGAGCGCGCCAAGCTGGAAGCCGATCCTTCGCTCATTCCCAATGCGGTGAGCGAGTTGATCCGCTGGCAGACGCCGCTAGCCCATATGCGCCGCACTGTGCTGGAAGACACCGAGGTTGACGGCGTCGCGATGAAGAAAGGCGACAAGGTGGTGATGTGGTACCTTTCGGCCAATCGCGATGAGACGATCTTCGATGATCCCGACAGTATCCGCGTCGATCGCGAGAACGCCCGGCGCCATTTGTCATTCGGCTATGGCATCCACCGCTGCGTCGGCGCCCGCGTGGCCGAACTGCAACTGACCGTTCTGCTCGAGGAAATGGGCAAGCGGCGCCTCAGGGTCAATGTGCTGGCCGAG